>NZ_AP027270.1:1792466-2129949 GCF_036322705.1 Maricaulis maris | reverse complement strand
GATGGTCTGCTCATCGCCGCGGGCGCGCCAGACGATATCGCCATGCGGGGTCTGGTGCGCGAGGATGAAGTCCATCGCTGCTTCGACCATCGGCCAGTAGCGGGTCAGGGTGTCGAGCGCGTTGAGGGCCAGCAGGCTGCGCAACACCGTCACCGCGGCATAGCCGGAGAAATTGGTGTCGCGCGCGGTTTTCGGTTTGCCCGGGACGAGATGACGGTTGGCATCATCAAGCGGAACCGAGGCCCCGAGATCGCCGGTCCAGCCACCATCGGCCTCCTGGCGATCCATCAGGGCGGTGAGGGCGCGCAGGGTTTCTGCTTCACGTCCGGCGATCGCAAGGCCCATCGTCGCCTCGCCGTGATTCCAGGCATCCCAGACGCCGGCCTCGATCCACGGGATGGTCCCGTCGGCGCGTTGCAGCGAGGCGATGTGATCGGCGCAGGCCTTGATGTCGACCAGTTGGCTCATCAGCTCGTCTTCCTGAAATACATCACCACGGATTTGCCCATGACCGGATCAAGAAGCCATTCCATGGCACGCGTCAGCCAGGGGCGCTTGATCAGGTCCCACTCGAGGAAGCGCCGGTAGAGCGCGACCAGGCGGCTGTCCTCCTGCTTGTCCCAGACCGCACAGCGCAGCCACCAATAGGGGCTGTGCAAGGCATGCGCCCAGTGGCGGCGGAAGCGGCGGAAGCCCTGCTTTTCGACATCATGGCGAAGGGCATCCGGCCTGAAGATGCGCACATGGCCGCCCGGCGTGTTCTGATAGCCGAAGGACAGCCACCAGCAGATCGCCTCCGGCCAGTAGCGCGGCACCGAGACGGCAAAGATACCGCCCGGCTTCAGGACGCGGCGGATCTCGGTCAGGAAACGGTCGGGATCGGGCACGTGCTCAAGCACTTCGGAACAGATGACCCGGTCAAACGTGTTGTCGGGGAAGGGGAGTTTCTCGCCGGTTCCGGTCGTCAGCACGGCGCTGCGCAGGTCCGAGGCGGGGTCCGGGGGCGGTAGCTCGAAGAACTTGTCCAGCGCGATGCAGACATCCTCATGGCTCAGGTCCAGCCCGACTGCCATCACCGGGGTTTCGTCCCAGTACAGCCCGTGCAGATGCCGGCCCTGGCCGCAGCCGAGGTCAAGGACGCGCATGCCGGGCTCGAGGGCCAGGCTGTCGATCTGGATGGTCTGCATCGGCTAGGCTCTGACCTGTTCTGACAAGGCCTCGACATAGAGATGCGAGGCGGCGAGCGCATGGCTCGACCAGTTGAATTCACGGCGGGCGCGGATCGCGGCCTTTTCGCCAAGCGTGGCCGCGCCAACCGGGTCATCGAGGAGCCGGGCGAGGTTGGCCGCCATGGCACCGGCATCGCCGGCGGGCGAGACGAGGCCGGCATCGCCGACGACTTCGGGCAACGCCCCGCCATCGCTGGCCGCCACGGCCGCGCCGCACGCCATTGCCTCTGCCGCCGGAAAGCCGAAGCCTTCGAAACGGGCCGGACAGGCGACGATATGCGCCTTGCGATAGAGGTCGGCCACTTCCGTGCGGCTGAGATCGGACGAGGTGGTGACACGGTCCGCCAGGCCGTGCGAGGCCAGCATCCGTTTGGCAGGGCCGTCGCGCAGCGTGCCGATGATGTGCAGCCGGGCCGCCGGGCGCGCCGCGGCGACACGGGCCAGGGCTTCAATCAGCACGTCCAGCCCCTTGATCGGCACGTCGGCGCTGGCGGTGGTCACGATCAGGCCGGTCTCGCGCTTCACCGACGCGTCGGTTCGGAAGGTGTCGTGGTCGAGCCCGTTGAAGGCGACCCGGACGCGACCGGCATCGACGCCATAGCGTTCGGCGTGGGTTTGGCGTGCCGCGTCGGACACGGCCAGGTGCCGCGGCAGGGCGCGGGCGGTTCGCGCCTGCATGCCGACAAAGCGATACCACCGCCGGGTCAAAAGCCGC
Source organism: Maricaulis maris (assembly GCF_036322705.1). Classification (NCBI taxonomy): domain Bacteria; kingdom Pseudomonadati; phylum Pseudomonadota; class Alphaproteobacteria; order Maricaulales; family Maricaulaceae; genus Maricaulis; species Maricaulis maris. Next base: position 2,128,005 of record NZ_AP027270.1, on the reverse strand, counting down.
TCCCACCATTTGCGACCGGCGGCAATGGCATAGTCGCGATCAATGGCGATCGGATGGTGCAGGGTCGTGATGACCGGCAGGCGGTCATTGATGCGGATCATCGGGGCGGAGAGCGTCTGGTTGTCATGGATGACATCGAAACGGTCGCTATGGGTCTTCAGGAAACGGTCGAGCCGGCGGCCGAAGGCATACAGTTCGCCAAAGGCGCCCGAATTATGGGCCAGCCATTCCGACAGATCGGCCCAGGAGGTCAGATAGCGGGGGTGGAAGGCGAGAAAGGCATTGTCCTCGGCGAACAGGTCAAGCGAGGGCAGCTGGTAGAGCGTGATGCCCGGGTCGAGTTCGGGATAGGGCGGCCCGGATGCCACCGAGACGTCATGACCCAGCGCCACAAGCGCCCGGGTCAGTTCGCGCAGATAGACGCCCTGGCCTCCGACATGGGGATGCGAGCGATACCCGGTAACGAGAACCCGCAGCGACCGCATCGGCGCCACGTCACTCTCCTTTTCCATCCTTGTGGAAACAAGGTTAAGTCCGTCCATGAGGCGTGATTCCGGCGGTGGCAATTGATCCGCGAACCTATAGAAGTGAACAATGTTCGCCAAGCCGGTCTTGCCGGCTTAATGCGGTCTCGCGACGCGGCGCTTCGGATGGCCGCAAACGTGCGCGAGGACCAGGCGGCCCGATCTCGGGATCGGGTCGACAGGATGAAGTGATGGTCAAACCCACAGCCCTGCGCTTTGCGACCTATTATGGCGCCTTCTACCTGATGTTCGGGGCTTTCCTGCCGTATTTCCCGCGCTGGCTGGACGGCCGAGGCCTGTCGCCGGAATGGATTGGCTGGATTCTCGCCGCCGGCATGATCGGGCGGACGCTGGTCTCGCCGATCGGCGCGCGCTGGGCTGACCGGGCGGTGCGGCACCGTGATCCGATTCTCGCCTTTGCGATCGGCAGCGTCATCGTCTTTGCCCTGCACCTGCCGGTTTCCACGCCCTGGGTCCTGCTGGTGCTGTCCTTTGCCGCCGGCGCCCTGGTTTTCGGACAGATACCGGTCACCGACGCCTTCGCCATCCGCGCGGCGCGCGATCATGCCTTCGAATTCGGTCCGGTCCGGGCCTTTGGCTCAGTCCTGTTCATTGTCGCCAATTTCAGCGCCGGCGCCCTGATCGACCGCCTCGGCACGGAAAGCGTGCTGGCCTGGATGATCATCGCCGGCGGGCTGATGGCGCTCGCCGCCGCCTGGCTGCCGCCCGGGCATCGCCCCGCCGGCCATATTCCCGATCCCGACGAATGGAAGCGCCTCGGGCGATTGCTGCTGGGACCGCTCGGCCTTGCGCTCGGGGCCTCGGCCCTGATCCAGTCCGGTCACGCCTTCTACTATGTCGTTTCCGCCAATGCGTGGTCAGCGCAGGGGATTAGCGGCGCCATGGTCGGGGCGCTCTGGGCCTTTGCCGTGGCCTTCGAGATCGCTTTCCTGTGGCTGTCGGGGCGCGGCTGGCTGGGCCGGCTCAGCCCGGCGGCGCTGATGATGATTGGCGGGCTCGCCTCGCTGTTGCGCTGGGGAGCGACGGCGCTGTCGCCGCCGCTCTGGGCGCTCTTTCCCTTGCAGGCCCTGCATGCGTTGACCTTCGCGGCGACCTATGTCGGTTTCCTGCGCTTCACGGCCCAGGACATGCCCGACGACCAGACCGCCCTGGCTCAGGGCCTCAATTCGGCGATTTCGGGCGGCGTGCTGCTGGCCGCGATGTCGACCCTGTCCGGTTATGCCTTCGCACAATTCGGCATTGGCGGCTTTGCTTTCATGATGCTGCCCGGCCTTGTCGGCCTGGTCGCGGCAATTCAGTTGCATCGCGTTTCTTCACTCCCGCGCCGGGACAATATCGACTAGGGTTGCAGCGATGAGGGGTATGCGGGACGAATCGCCGGCAAGAGCGGAACTGGTTGTGCGCGAGGAGGGCGAGCGCACGATCCTTGAACCCCATGGGGATTGGGTCGTCGATACGATCGGCCGCCATGACCGCGCCATCCATGCTGTCGAGAACAGCACCGACGCCTGCAACATCATTGTCGATTTCACGCATCTCGGCCGCATCGACACGTCCGGGGCCTACCTGCTCGGGCGGGCAACGCGACGCTGTCCGACGCCGGATGCGGCATTCCATTTCATCGGCGACCACCGCACCGCGCGCCGGCTGATCGAGGAAGTCCGTCAACGCACCCAGATCTGCGCGCCGGACGAGGTGCCGACCTTCGGCTTCATGAAGGCGATGGCGCGGATCGGCGCCGGACTGGAAGCGGCCTATGACGAGGCCGTCGATACCTTTGCCTTTTTCGGCAAGACGCTGACCACGGGTCTGAGCTGCTTTGTCCAGCCCTGGCGCTTCCGCCTGACGCCGACCGTGTGGGCAATGGAGGAAGTGGGCGTCAACGCCCTGCCTATCGTCGCCATGCTGTCCTTCTTCATTGGTGCCGTGGTCGCCTATATGGGCGCCAACCTTTTGCAGAGCGTCGGCTTTTCGGTCTTCACGGTCGAGCTGGTCGGGATCTCGGTACTGCGTGAGTTCGGTGTGCTGATTACCGCCATCATGCTGGCGGGACGATCCGACAGTGCCTTCACGGCCTCAATCGGCGCCATGAAGATGCAGCAGGAAGTCGACGCGATGCGCGTCCTCGGGCTCGACCCGTTCGAGGCCCTGGTCCTGCCGCGCGTGGTCGCCTGCGTGTTGATGGCGCCGCTCCTGACCTTTGGTGCCATGGTCTCCGGCATTGTCGGCGGCATGCTGGTGGCGTGGTCGGCGCAGGATATTTCGCCGGCGCTCTTCATCACCCGGCTGCACTCCGAACTCGATCTCAGTCACTTCTGGGTCGGCATGTCCAAGGCGCCGGTCTTTGGCCTGGTCGTGGCGATTATCGGCTGCCGGCAGGGCATGCAGGTGCAGGGTGATGTGGAATCGCTCGGGCGCCGCGTGACCGCCTCGGTGGTGCAGTCGATCTTCGCCGTGATCGTGCTCGAGGCGCTGTTCGCGATGATGTATCTGGAGCTCGGAATATGAGTGAGGACATCCTCATCTCCGTGCGCAACCTGCGGACGGCCTTCGGTTCGCATGTGGTCCACGAACATCTCGACCTCGATGTCCGCCGTGGCGAAATCCTCGGTATTGTCGGCGGGTCAGGTACCGGCAAGACGGTGCTGCTGAACACCATTCTCGGACTAAAACAGCCCGATGGCGGCGAGATTCTCTTCGATGGTCGCCGTCTGGGTGACCTGTCTGAGCGGGAGCGTCGGAAGATCGATAGCCGTCTCGGTGTCCTCTTCCAGAATGGCGCGCTGTTCACCTCGCTCTCGGTGCTGGAAAACGTCATGGCGCCGCTGCGGGAGCATATCGACATGCCGGTCTCGCTGATGGAAGAGATCGCCGGCATGAAGATCGGCCTGGCCGGGCTCGATCAGAGCGCCGCCGACCGGTTTCCCTCGGAACTGTCCGGCGGCATGCGCAAGCGCGCGGCCCTGGCCCGGGCGCTGGCTCTCGATCCGGAAATCCTGTTTCTCGACGAACCGACGGCCGGACTCGACCCGATCGGCGCGGCGGCCTTCGACAGTCTGATCCGCGAATTGTCCGATGCGCTGGGCCTGACTGTGGTCATGATCACACACGACCTCGACAGTCTGTACGCAATTTGCGACCGCGTGGCGGTTTTGGCCGACAAGCGGGTTGAAGCCGTGGCACCAATCAGGGAGTTGTTGACCAATCAACATCCCTGGATCCAGGAATACTTTCACGGGCCGCGTGGCCGTGCCGCTGAAACGGCCAAGGGGAGCTAGTACATGGAAACCAAAGCCCATCACGCCCTGGTCGGCCTGTTCGCCGTTCTCCTGCTGGCGGCCGGCGGGTTTTTCGCGCTCTGGCTCGGCAAGGTCTCCTTTGACGAGGACTATGCCTTCTACGATATCGTTTTCGACGGACCTGTGCGTGGCCTGCGCGAAAGCGGCGAGGTCCGGTTCAACGGGATCCAGGTCGGCGAGGTGACCGGACTTGAGCTGGACGACCAGAGCCGGGTGATCGCCCGTATCCGGGTGCTCGCCCAGACCCCGGTCCGGGTCGACAGCGAGGCCCAGCTCGAGCCGCAGGGCCTGACCGGCCTGTCCTATATTCTCATCACCGGCGGCACGCCGGACGCCCTGCGTCTCGAGAGCCCCGCCAACCGGCCACCGCCACAGATCTTCGCCCGTCGGGCCCAGCTGGAAGGCCTGGTCGAAGGGTCCGAGGACGTGCTCGATGCCGCCCAGACCACGCTCTTCCGTCTGACCGCCCTGCTCAGCGAGCAGAATGTCGGCGAGGTTTCTGCCACGCTGACCAATCTGCGCGAGATTACCGACCGGCTGTCGGAGGAAGCGGCGCTGGTCGAAGATGTACGCAACACGCTGGCGAGCATTGATGCCGCCGCCCGGGACATGTCGGATGCTGCGGGCTCACTCGAGCAATTCGGTGTCACGGCCGGGGCTTTCCTCGACAATGAGATGACGCTCGCCACCAATGAAACGACCCTGGCCGCGATGGCCGTCAACCAGGCCGCCGCGGACACCAACCAGATCGTGCTGACCCTGCAGCCGGCCATCGAGAGCCTCGCCGATAGCGGTATCGAGGACCTCAACCGCACCCTGTCGGACCTGCGCCGCGTTGTCGCCTCGCTGGAACGGATCACGTCGGAAGTCGAAAGCAATCCGGGCGGCTTCATTGCCGGAGCGCCCCGTGAAACCGTGGAGGTGCCGCAATGAGCGGATCACGCTTTATCCGTGCCGCCCTTGTCGGGTTGAGCGCCCTGTCGGTCTCCGCCTGCGTCTCCTTGCTGCCGGAGTCCGAGCCGGTCTCGGTGTACCGTCTGTCGGCCCCGCAGCCTGCGGAGCTCACGGGCGATCACTGGACGGTTGTCGAGATCGATGTCCCCAATGCCCCACGCGGCCTGTCCGGCGATCAGATCGCGATCATGCGCAATGGCTCCAGTCTCGCCTATATTGCCGGCGCGCGCTGGATATCACCCGCTCCGCGCCTGCTGCAGAGCCTGGTGATCGATACCTTCAACGCAAACAATGCCCAGCTGGCCCCGACGCGGGCCGATGATGGTGTGCGCGCCGATTACGAGCTGCGCCTCGACATGCAGGAATTCGAGGCGATCTATGATCGCGGTGAGGGCGTCGCGCCATTGATCCGCGTCCGGATTTCGGCGCGTCTGGTCGCCGAGCAAGGGCGGCAGTTCGCCGGCGCACGTGTGGTGACGGCGGAAGCCCGTGCCACCAATAACCGCACCAGCGACATTGTCGCCGCGTTTGACGATGCCGCCCAGGCGGCCAGCCGCGAGATTGCCGACTGGACGGCGAGCCGGGCCGCCACACTCGCCAACTAGGCGCGTCCGGACCGATCGCATGAAGGGCGGGTCCCGCTCAGCTTTCGCTGGAGCTGTCGTCATCCTTGCGTGACCGGCGATCCCGCTTGGGCGCCGGCGCGTCTTCATTCTCCGGCATGCTCGACAGGAGATCCTTCCAGCGCCAGCCCGGTTCACCGCCGGAAGCGTTGGACCGGCGTCCGCCGCGTTCCGGGAAACCGACGGCGGTGTCCGGGCGCGGCTTGGTCGAAGCCTCCGAATGGCCCAGCGGGCGCTTCATCTCGTCATCGGCTGCGTCATCGCTGTCTGCCGCTTCGGGCTCGGCCTGATCGGGTGCCGGGCGTCGCGGCTTGCGGCCAGCCAGCGGATCAGGCAGCTCGTTGCTGGCGAGCTCCGGTGCGCGCCGGCCACCGGCGACGGACCCCATGCGCAGCATGAAGTCCGACAGCAGCTCGTAATTCTGGCGGATACGGGCCTGGAAAGCGGCATCGATTTCCTGGGCTTCCTCGGCAGCGGCCATAGCCGCTGCGTTGAGACCTTCGAGCCCGCGCCGGACGGTGTCGGCGGCCTCTTGCGCCCGATCGCGGGCCAGACCCGGCATCTCGGCCAGGCGCTCGGTCATCGCCTCGATATGGCGCTCGACGGTCTGGGTCTCCGACCGCGCCGAGGCGAGCACGGACTCAAGGCGTTTGCGGACCGCTTCAGCCGCTTCGTCGGCAGCCAGCGAGGCGCGCTTGGTCAGCTTGTCGGCTTCCGCCAGGCGCAGGTCGAAAGCTTCGTCCGAGCGGCGAGCCGCCTCATAGGCGGCCTCATTGGTTTTCTCGACCTTGTTGGCGACAATGTCGGCCTGGGCCTCGATGGCATCAATCGCCGCGTCGGACACCGCCTTGGCTTCCTGGGCCGAGGCGATCAGGCGGGCGAGGGCGGATTCATGATCCTGTGCAGCGCTCTCGGTCTCGGCCCGGACACGTCCGGCCATGCCGTCGGCGCGCTCGATGGCGGCCTCTACCGCCTCGCGGAAGGCCACCGCGCCGTTTGCGGCGGCTGAATTGAGGGCGTCGGCCCCATCGCGGGCCGTGGTCGCCATGGCTTCCAGCTCGGCCTTGTGGAAATCGAGCGCGGCGCCGATCTTCTCCTGCTCCTTGCGCAGGGCCTCGCCGGCATCGGCCAGGCGCTGGCGGTGTTTCACATAGGCGGCATCAAGATTTTCCGAGCGTTCCTTGAGACCATCCGACAGTTCACGCAGATGGCTGGTCCGCTCGGCGATGACCAGGGCGGCGGCGTCACTGCGTTCGGTCACCGCACTGCCGGCCTCGTTGAGGTCAAGCACGCTGGCGCGGATACGCTTTTCGCTATCGGTCGCCTGGCTTGCGGCCAGCTCGGCCGCAGCGGCGACCATCTTGGACTGGTCGGAAATGGCCGCGGCGATCAGGGCGGCCTTGTCGTCGAGCGATTCCGAGACCTCGCCGAGACGCAGGCGCTCGGTGCGCAGCCCCTTGAGCAAGTGTTCGGTGCGGTCGCGGGCATCGGTCGCGGACTGTTCCAGCGACTCGGCGTGGTGGCTGATCACTTCTTCCATCGCGGCGAGCCGGGCGAGGGCGCTTTCCAGCGCCGAATTGATCCGCTCGACCTCGCCGGAAACGGCGTCGGACAGGCTCTGGACTTCATGACGGGCATACTGGGCCGGCTCGGCCAGCTTGCGGATCGCCAGCTCGACGCGGCGGGTATTCGCCGAATTGCGCACGATCTCGCGGGCCATCATGCCAGCGATGATGAAGATCAGGGCGGGCAGGAGGGCGAACACCGAGAGACCGGTCAGCTGACCGAAGCCGTATCGGCCCAGGGCTTCGAGCGACTGGATGCCGAGATACCCCCACAGGAAGGCGCTGGCCCCGCCAACCCAGAAGAGGGCGAAGCAATTGCCCAGCCAGACCAGCCAGTTTCCGCCGCGCGGCGGTGCCTCGGATGCGGTCGCCTCAGGGGCAACCGGCTGCGCGAGGGCCTTGCCATTGGCATGTGCCAGCGGCGTGCCGCTGTCCTCGTCGGCCATGGTCATCTCCGCGAGTTCGATGGTGTGGTCTGGCTTGGTATCGGTCATTTCGGGCCTGACTGGCTGCAATTCGCATTGGGCCTGTCCGCGCGCTGCGGGCGTGCCGGTACGTCCTAGTATGGCAGACAATAAGGGGAGATGCGCCCGAGGCACACAGATAATCTATGCAAATTCAATATTTGCAGCGGAAAGGTCGCGTGGATCAGCGGCGTCCGGGGATCAGCGGCGTCCGGGGATCAGCTATTGTAGACCAGGGGCGGCGAAAGCAGCTCGGGCACGCTCTCACGGTCGCGGACCGGCATCCAGCCATTGCAGCCGTCATCGGCCATATTCGCCCAGCCAGGCTTGCCGACCGGGTCGCTCAGCTGGAAGCTCGCTTCCCGATACTCGGCCGGGCGCGCGGTCGCATTCGAGGCGCAGCTTCCCGCCGCGGAGGTCTCGATGCCGACCGACGATAGCGCCATGATGGCGAACCACTCGATGAGGGTGATCAGAAACTGGACCATTTCAGGTGTGCGTCCCGGGGCCTGAAAGTATTGAACTTGTGATTGCTACCTGCATACGGTGAAGGCAATTCACGAAACATGAGAGCTTCGTGAAGAGTTTGTAAGATGATGGCGGAAATGGGGCGAGCCCCGCAGGAGCAGGCATGAACGCGGCACGGGAAGACGAAGAGGCGGGCGTTCTGATCATGCTCGGCATCACCGTCTTCGGGCTGCTCTTTGCCAACCTGTCCGGCTTTGCCCATGTCTGGGCGGCGGCCGACATCCTGCCCTTGCAGGCAACACCGCCCGGCCCGCTCGACAGTCTCGCCTGGTGGCTCGGCCAGACCTTCGCGTCCTGGACCTTCAACATCCTGCTGATTGTCCTGTTCGGGTCAGCGCTGGCGCTGCGGGTACAGACCGATGCGCCCGGTGGACTGGGCTGGCTTTGCGTGCTGGGCGTAGGGCTGGCCTATCTGTTCTGGTATGGCGAATTGCTGACCGTGATCGCGCTGGCAGGGATGATTGCACGGCCGATGCAGGCGCTGCGACCGGCGACCCGCTGGATGACGCTGGCGGCCCTGATTGGCGGCACCTTCCTGATCGTGCTGGCCGGCGCCGGCATCACCGCACTCCTGCCCGACACGATGGGGATTGCCGACCTGCTGGGGCTGGACGCCGCCCGCATCGCGGCCATCGACAGCGCGCACCAGTCTGGCTTCTTCGCGCATCTGCCGACCAATATGGCGACAGCGCTGCAATTCCACCTGATCGAGATCTTCTTTCTCGGCGGCGGCGTGCTTGGACTGATCCTGCTCGGCATGGAACTGGTCGAGCGCGGCTTCTGGGGCGGTCGGGGGCCGGTGATGGGTCTGGTCCTCACCGCAGCCGGGGCGCTGGGCATCGGCCTGCCGCTCACCGGCTGGAGTGCATTGCACAGTCTGGCGGGTGGTTTCGTCCCGTCCCAGGTCTGGCAGGGCATGGTCGCGCACGCGGTCGGGGCGCCACTTGTGGCCTATGGCTATGCCGCGCTGGTGGTGCTGGCGATCCGTTTCCGGATCGCCGAGACGCTGCAGCTCTTTCTGATCCGCGCCGGCCATGCCTGGCTGAGCCTGCATGTCGGGCAGATCATTGTGCTGACGCTGCTGTTCTCCGGTGTGCCCGGCCTTGCCCTGTTCGGGCAGGTCAGCCCGGCCGGGCTGTTCGCACTCGGCCTCCTGCTCGCCATCGGGCAGGGCGGGGCCGTCTGGGCCATTGATCGCTGGCTGCGGGCGGGCCCGGTCGAATGGCTGCTGGACAGTCTCACCGCCCGTCATGCCACACGCCTGCGCCGACGCTAGGCCTCGGCGTCGGGCTGGTTTTCCGGCGCGGCGTTCTGGAAAGCCGGCAGCGCCGTGCAGGCGGCGTCGGCCGCGGCGAGCGCGGGCCAGTCAGCCATGTCGAGCCCCCACCGGCGGACATTGTAGCACTGCGGGACGAGGTAGATGTCCGCGAGGCCCGGGGTCTGGCCGCCGAGATATTCGCCCGTTCGCGGTGCCGCCTTCACCAGCGTCTCCAGCGCGTCCATGCCGGTTTTCATCCAGCGTTGGGCCCAGGCCTTCATGCCGTCCGGACCCTGACCGAGATCGCCGGCCACGGCCTTGAGCACGCGCAGATTCTGCAAGGGGTGGATGTCGCAGCCGATGATCGACGCCCAGCCGCGAATGCGGCAGCGCTCGGCGGCGTTGCGCGGCAGGAAGGCCGGTTCGGGCCAGGTCTCGTCGATCCATTCGAGGATAGCCGGCGATTGCAGCAGCCGGTCGCCCTCATGTGCGAGGACGGGGACCAGGCCCTGCGGCTGGATAGCCAGCCAGTCGGCGCCGGCCTGCTCGCCCTCTTTCAGGTTAATGGCGACCTGCTCATAGGAGACGCCCTTCAGATTGAGCGCGATCCGCAGCCGATAGGCCGCGCTTGAGCGCCAGTAGCCGTACAGCGTGGTGGTCATGGCTCAGCGCCTTTCGGTGAGGGTGAAGTCGAGCGGGGGCAGTCCGGCAATCCGCGCCGAGACCTGATCGCCGGGCACCAGCGCGGAGACGCCCGCCGGCGTGCCGGTAAAGACCAGGTCGCCCGGTTGCAAGGCAAAGAACCGGCCCAGCTCGGCCAGCAGGGCGGCCGGCGGCAGGATCATCTGGGCAAGATCGCCTGACTGCCGGGTCACCCCGTTGACGGACAGGCTGATCGCCCCGCTCGCCGGTGGCTCGCCCAGCCGCAGCGACCCCATCGGAGCCGAACCGTCAAAGCCCTTGGCAATTTCCCATGGGGCCGACTTGGCCTTGAGTCGCGCTTGCAGGTCTCGCTTGGTCAGGTCGACGCCAACGCCGGAGGCGATGATGCGCCCTCCGTCTCCCAGCGCGAGGACCAGCTCGACTTCATGATGAAGGTCCTCGGTTTCGGTCGGGTAGGGCAGGGCCGCGTCGGTGGTTACGGCGCTGGCCGGCTTGGTGAAGAAGATGGCCTCGGCGGCGGCCCCCATCTCCTTGGCGTGGTCGGCATAGTTGCGACCGATGCAGAAGACGCGACCGACCGGAAAGGTACGGCTGTCGCCATCAATCGCAAGGCGCGGCGGAGCGGGGCGGGAGATGATATCGGTCATGCGCTATCGATAGCCCGAGGCGGGGCGCGCCGTCGAGCCAACAAACGCCTTGCAGCTGTCGCCGGCATCCGGCACCTCTGGGGCATGAGTGATCCGACCCCGACGCCGCCGGCTCTCAGCCTGCGTGACTATCTGCCCTACCGCCTGGCGGTGACGTCCAACCAGGTCAGTCGCCTGATCGCCCGTGCCTATCAGGACCGTTTCGGCCTGACGATCTGGGAGTGGCGGGTGATCGCGCTGCTGGGCGAGGCCGAACCGATGACGGCGCAGGCCCTGTCCGACATTGCGGCGATGGACAAGGTGTCGGTCAGCCGCGCCGTCAAGACGTTGGTCGAGCGCGGTCTGGTCGTACAGGCCGAGCGCGAGAGCGATCGCCGGTCACGCGATCTGCACCTGACCGAGGCGGGACGCCGGACCTATCGCGAAATCACGCCGGTCGCGCTCGACGCCGAAGCCGATCTGCTGACCGGTCTGGACGACGCCGAGATTGCAAAGCTTGCTCAGATGCTGGACGTCCTGCGCCAGCGCGCTGCGGAATTGCTGGCGGACGGGAACGGCTAGGGACGAGCGGCGTCGACAATCCGTCCGGCAGCCCACATGGCCAGCAGGGTCGACAGGGCGAAGCAGCCTGCGCCGATCAGCGGCCTTGCCTCCAGCAACAGATTGCCCTGCAGGCTGAACACGACCAGCGCAATCACCAGTACATCCGCCATCGACCATTTGCCCAGGCGTTCCAGCCAGCGCAGATCGGTCGTCCGTTTCAGCGAGGCCATGTCAGCAACGGGAGCCGGGGCGATCAGCTGCAAGCGCCACATCCAGACCAGCTTGGTCAGCGGAAAGCCGACCGAAAAGCTCAGAACCGTGACGGCGAGGAGCCATTCGCCATCACCGGCGAGAGAGACGCCAAGCGCCAGGATGGAGTGCTCGTCGCCCCACAGGCCGAGGTGCCGGGTTTCAATCGCGGGCAGCAGTAATCCCGGCACCAAAAGCACGCTGGCAAGCAAGAGCAAGCCGGTCGTTACTGAACTGGGCCGAAAATTATCCGTCGCGCGCATCACTTCATCCAGCATCGGGAAGTCGGCTGAAAAGAGGCGAAATCCGGGAAAGTGCGGCACCGGCTACCGCCTCGTCGAGGCAAACTATACTTGATTTTTTTTGCGTCTCAAGGTTGGCGGTTGTGTCATTGTTGTGAAGATCGCAGAGGCTTGCTCTAGTCATAAGGTATTACAAGTATTGGTAATATCCAATGATCGCGCCGAAAGTCGTGGTTAATCTCCGTCCCCTAGGTCCGACCCATACGCCGCACTGCGGCAAGGATGAAACAGGACGGGCTACTCCCCAATGCGCAAATATCTTCTGCCGGCACTGGCCGGACTGCTGCTGACCTCGCCGGTCATGGCTGAAACCACCCAACGCGATCTCGAAGTTATTGGCCGTGCGTTGGGCTTCGTGGAAGGCGCCAGCGGCTCCGACCGCACCGTTGCCATCGTTTACGACCCGGCCAGTGAAGCCGAGGCCCAGGCCCTGGCCTCGGCCATGTCGGGCGGCCTGTCGGCGGGTCGTGTGACACTCAACGCCCGCCTTGTCCCGATGGGTGACACCGGTTCGCTGGGCGGCGCTGACGCGGCCGTCCTGCTGGGCGGCGCGGCGGGTGATGCCGGTGTGTTCAGCGCGGCGAGCGCGGCTGGCGTGATGACCGTCTCAACCGACATGGGCTGCGTACAGAGCGCCCAGTGCGTGATGGGTGTCCAGAGCGCGCCGTCCGTCCGCATCGTGGTCAATCGCGGCGCGGCCGACAGCTCGTCTGTCTCCTTCGCTGCCGCCTTCGCCATGATGATCGAAGAAATCTAAGCGCAAACAAGTTTTTGAAAGAGCTACGACTATGAAAATGCAATCCCTCACAACGTCGATCTCGGTGCTTGCGCTGACTGTCGCCTTCTCCGCCGCGGCGTCTGCGCAGTCGCTCGACTATACCGCGATGAGCGAGCTGTTTGGCGAGCCGGTGACGGCGGGCGCCACGGGCGCCCCGCAACGTGCGTCGGACGTTCCGGCCACGATGATCATCATCACCCAGGCCGATATCGAACGCTTCCCGGAATACGACATCCCGGGCATCCTGCGTCACTATGCCGGCATCGACTATAACCGCTATGGTTACGGCGACGGCCAAGTCTCGATCCGTGGCGCCGCCACACCGTACTCGCCGCGCCTCCTGGTGCTGGTGAATGGCCGTGAAGTCTATCTCGACAGCTATGGCTACACCGCCTGGTCGACCCTGCCGGTCCAGCTGGAAGAGATCCAGCAGATCGAAGTCGTCAAGGGCGCCCAGTCGGCTCTCTATGGCTTCAACGCGGTCGCCGGTGTCGTCAACATCATCACCCGTAACCCGCAGCATGGTAACTATGCCACGGCCCGCGTGAATGTGGAGACAGACGGCGGCTTTGATGCGGCCTTTGTCGGTGCCCGCCAGTTTGGTGATCGCGCTGCCGTTCGCGTCAGCTACGGCAATGCGGAAACCTCTGAACTGCCAGCCGGTGTGAATGCGACGTCCGCCATCGCCCTGGCGACCAGCGACTTTCACCGCGAGACCGGTGCGGTTGAAGGGCGTTTCGCCCTGACCAACAAGGTCAACCTGACCGCTGAAGCCACCTTCACCAATGTCGACCAGTCGGAAATGACCTCGGTCTACACGTCTGCCCGTGCGCTTTATGAGCTGCGCTCCTACAAGGTCGAGCTGGAAGCTGACACCGATTACGGCGTGATCTCGGCTCTCGCCTACCGCAATGAGAGCGAGATCGCCTACAGCTTCGGTCCGCTCAGCGCCGAACTGACCACCTTCCGCGTCCAGGACCTGTTCAAGGTCGGCACCAACAACACGTTCCGGATCGGCGCTGAATACCGCGACGGCCAGACCGCCTCCTTCCCCGACCCGGGCAATGGCGATTTCGGCTATGAGTCGATGGCCGCGTCCGTGATGTGGAACCACAAGTTCTCCAACACGTGGGACCTGACCCTGGCCGGTCGCTATGACGTCGTCGACTGGAGCCGTGATGGCGCACCGACCGCCCTGTACAGCTTTACCCAGGACGATTACTCGGTCTCATTCGAAGAGTTCTCCTACAATGCGGCGCTCGTCTGGCGCCCGTCCTTTGGTGGCTCGATGCGCTTCATGGCCGGTCGTGGCATCCAGGCGCCGACCTCCTTCGACATCGGCTTTACGCTGCAGACGACCGCCGGCGGCAATCCGATCATCCTGTCGGGCAATCCGAACATGGTCCCGTCGATCGTGGACAGCTTTGAGGTTGCCTATGACCGCAGCCTGACACCGACGATCGACATGCGCGCTGCGGTGTTCATGCAGGACACGTCGGATGTCCGCGGCCAGTTCGGCCTGTTCCCGGATCTGCTGCCGCCGGCCGTCACCATCCCGACGCTGCTGTTCGACAACCGGGGTGACACCACCACGACCGGTTTCGAACTCGGCTTCGCCGGTGACCCGGAAGGTCACTGGGACTGGGATGCCAACTATACCTACCAGAAGACCGAAGACGATCTGGACGGCACGTTCGGCCTCGGACATGTCCAGAACTTCGAGGGTGCAACGCCGACCCACCTGTTCAACGGCCATCTCGGCTGGACCGGTGAACAGCTGTCGGTGGACGGTTTCGTGAACTATGTCGCGGACACCACCAGTCCTCTGCAGCCGGTCTTCGGTGTTCCGACCCAGGTCGACATCGACGCCTATGTGGCCGTCTCCCTGCGGGCCGGCTATCGCTTCAACGACCATGTCGCTGTTTCGGTCAACGCGCAGAACGCCAATTTCGGCGACGGCGAAAACACTGGTGCGAATGCCCAGGGCGAATCCCGCGTCTGGTTCGGTCTGAGCAGCAGCTTCTAATACGAAATGAACGCCCCGGTGCCAAAAGGTGCCGGGGCGTTAACCCTGATTTCAGCGATTCACGTGAATTCTGATCCAAACGACACAACCGGATATCGGTGACGTCTTCCGGGAGAGAGCCATGGGCAAGACATCCAAATTTTTCACGCTGACAATCGCGCAATCATTCGCGGTGGCACCGATCGCCGCCATTCTCGCGCTGATCGCGGTCGCCGGTCTGGGCGCCTGGTCGCTCCATACGGGATCTGCGAGCCAGCAGCGCGCGATGGGTGAGATGAATGCCGCGCTCGAGCTGACCGACCTGAAATCCGAACTCCAGGTCATTAATAGTGACGTGCTCGCGGTCGTGACGGCCCAGGCCGCCGGCAACCCGATCGATGTCATGGCCGAGTTCGACGCCGTCGGCGCCCGCGTGGACGAGCTGTCCGGCCGCATTGCCGAGTTGCAGGTCTCCGGCGCGGACATTGCTGACGGCACCGAAACCTTCAACAGCCTTGTCGAGCAACTCGCCCTGTACAAGGACGCCCTCGACTTTGTCGGCCAGATGCTCGAGCTCGACTTCGCCAGCTCGGTCGCCTTCCTGCAGCCCTTCGATGCGGTGTTCGACGATATCAGTTCCGACCTCGACGATCTCGCCCTTGAAGGCGCGTCGCTGGCCCGCATGGACGCCGAGGCCACCGAAGCCGGTGTGCGCAATTCGATCATCCTCTTTGTCGGCCTGACCACCGGCGTCGGTATCGCCCTGATCGCCCTGGCCGTTCTGTTCGGACGCCAGATCAGCACCTCGGTGCGCAAGATTGCGGCGGCGACGGAAACCCTCGCCAATGGCGACTACTCGCTTGATATCGATGCCCTCGAACGCTCGGACGAACTGGGCGCCGTCGTTGTCAGCCTGAAGCGTTTCCGCGAAAGCGGACTGCGGGCCGAGGATCTCGAGAAGGATCAACGCGCCCAGGCCGAAGCCAATGAGCGCCGTGCCGCCAGGCTCAATGAGCTGGCACGCGATTTCGATGCCGAAGTGATGTCCATGCTGGGCGAGGTCAACGAGGCCTGTGCCTCGATGTCGGCCATCGCCGAGCAGCTGTCGACCTCCGCCGCCGAGGGTTCCGAGCAGAGTGGCCGCATGGCCTCCTCCGCTGCCCAGGCCTCGGCCAATGTCGAATCCGTCGCTGCGGCGTCGGAAGAGCTGACCGCCTCGATTGCCGAAGTGACCCAGCAGATCCAGGGTTCCTCGGACATGGCCTCACAGGCTGACGAGCGGGCCAAGTCCGTCCGCGCCGTGGTCGACAATCTCGGCGCTGCGGCGCAGGAGATCGGCCATGTGGTCCAGCTAATCAACGATATTTCCGAGCAGACCAACCTTCTGGCGCTGAACGCGACCATTGAGGCGGCGCGCGCGGGCGAAGCCGGCAAGGGCTTTGCGGTCGTGGCTTCGGAAGTGAAGTCGCTGGCGGCACAGACGGCCAAGGCAACCGACGATATCCGTGACCAGATCCAGGCGATCCAGGAAGCCGCCGCGTCCTCCTCGGCCTCGATCGAGGATGTTACCCGGGCTGTCGGCGAGATCTCCCGCTCGGCGTCGGCGATTGCTGCCGCGGCCGAAGAGCAGAGCGCCTCGACCCGCGAGATTTCCAGCTCGGTCTCGCATGCGGCAACCAGTGCCCGCTCGGTGTCCGACAATGTCGAGGCGGTGTCCCGCTCGGCACGCCAGACCGGCGATGCTTCCCAGGAAGTCCTGCAGGCCGTGCGGACCGTCTCCGAGCGTGCCGAGAAACTGAATTCGACGGTTGAAACCTTCCTCACAGAGGTTCGCGAGGCTGGCTGATCTCTCCCCCCAGATGTCGCCTTGCAACACCAGCGCCCGGACCTCTCTCCCCCTCGGTCCGGGCGCTTTCATGTCTGGTGCCCGGTATCGACCGGGGTGACCGGTATCAGCGTTCGCCGAGGGCGCGGGCGGGCAGGTAGATGATCCGGGCAGCGATGTCGGCGAGTGCGCCGACGCCGGTTTCACCGGAGGGTCGGGTGTCGCCATTGAGCGCCTGGGTCAGGGCGCCTGAAGCGGCCAGCTGCATCAGGGTTTCCGACGCCGCGAAATCGAAATGCCCGACCAGCGTGCCGTCGCGCAGCCCGCTCATGTCGACGACCGCCAGTCCGCGATCGACAAGCACATCCCGCTGGGCGCCGATGCCCAGCCGAGAGCGCCCGCCGCCGCGCAGCGTGTCCGACAGGATCAGGGCCTGGTCACGATCAGAGACCAGGACCGTCATGTGCCCGGGCGGCGGGTCCAGCGAGTCGAGCTGATTGAGGAAGACGTCAAAGTCGATGTCGGGCGAGGCCAGGATGACCGGGTCGATCTTGCCCAGCACCTCCGTCCGCCCTTCCAGGCTCAGTTGGCGCAGCGCTTCCATCGTCACCAGTGAGCCCATCGAGTGAGCCAGAATGGTGATCGAGACGGCCGGGCTGTCGGCGATGGCTTCGAGCGCCTCTGCCAGGCCGTCGCGCGCATACTGGGCGCTGTCGCGGTCATAGAGATAGGCCGGGAACTGCCCCGCAGACGGCCAGGCGTAGTGGACAGCCGCCGTGCGGACACCGAAATCGTTGAGGATCTGGGCATTGAGATAGAGCCCGTCCGAGAAGGGCGTGTTGAAGCCATGCACGAACACGAAGACCTGGCGCTCGGCCAGTGGCAGGGCCAAAAGCTGGCGCTCCAGCATGGCCGACCACGCGCTGCGGGTCAGGTCCGGCTGATAGCCGGTGAGGGCGAACTCCCGGGCCGGATCAACCTGTCGCGAGGGCAGAACGACTTCGCCCGGCAGCCGGTTGGCCGGGACCCAGACATCGGCCCGGGCAAAGGACAGCTCGCCGCGTGTGGTGGAGAGCCGTAATGCGGGGTCGTCGCTGGGCGCCCGTGTGGTGGCGATCAGGATGGGTTCGCTACGGCCTTCGGCGCCGCCCAGCTCAATGACGGGCATGCGAGCCGGCGCATGACTACAGCCGGCCAGCACGATCAGAAGGACGACGCCGATCAGCGGCGACAGGGAAGGCGAGGTGGACACGATGGGGCTTCCGGCTCTGGTTCGCGCCACAGTCATGCCTGGCGCTCATCCGGTCAATGCACCCTGTGGTGTTCACCGCGCCGGATCAGATCCATACCCCGCAGCCCTGAGCACATCCCATGTGAGCACCGACCCCGGCACCGACGACGGCATCCGGCTCGGGTCGAGCGGAACGGGGATAATGGAAAATGGTGCGCCCACTAGGATTCGAACCTAGGACCCGCTGATTAAGAGTCAGCTGCTCTACCAACTGAGCTATAGGCGCGCCGGTTGGGAAGCGGCGGAAAATACGCGTCCGCTGGACAAAATCAAGCCATTCCTTTGCCGGATTGCACATGCCTGTCATGCAGGATCGCCGGGCCTTTCACCGGCAGCCTGACCCAGCCGGCTCACGGCATCAGCCCCGCGCCGGATATCCCGGCGCGGGGCTGGTCTGTTCATGCCCGGCCGGGCCGGGGCCGGGGGCTCGGTTCGGCGGGGGCTACCAGTGGCGACGGGCACCGCGTAGATAGCGCACCAGGCGCTCGGAGCCCCGGACCGTATAGCTGCGTCCATAACGGTCGCGGCAGACGCGGACCGAGATCAGCGCCGGCTGTCCGCGGAAATGCGAGCGCTGGTTCTGGCTCCAGCAGCGCGAGGCATGCTGGCGACCGCCGCGATAGTCATACCGGCGATTGTCATACCGGCCTCCGCGGTAAACGTGGCGGTCCCGGCGATAGTCATGGTGATCGCGCGAGGATCGGCGATCCCGGTAATGGTGACGTCCGCGCGCCGGCTGGCGGCGATCATAATGTCGTCTCTGGAGCGTTTTCTCACTGCCCTGCGCGGTCAGCTTGGCGGCTGGCTGGGTAGCGCGGACTGGCTCCGTTGCCGCGCTGGCGAGGCCGCCGAAGCCGACGGCAAGCACAAGGCTGCAGGCGATGATCCTGACAGATCTGATCATGTGATCCTCCCGATTTTGCGAACCTGACCGTGTCATTTCGCGCCTGACGGGAATATGAACGCCCTATTCACCAAGATGAGCGAAAGCGGCGGCCCAAACTGTTTGTTAAGCGGGCTGTTAAGGCTCGTTCGGTAGAAAGCGGGCATGAATACCGCCATGAAACCTGTTGCCCCGCCGCTTTTCGACAGCGTCCATCTCGCCCGTTACACGGGTGGGGATCCGACCCTGCGCGATGAACTCCTCGGACTGATGTGCGAGCAGGCCCATCGCTGCCTGGCGATCATGCAAGCGCCAAGCGACCCGGCCAGCTGGCGTGCCGCCTGCCATACGCTGAAGGGGGCGGCCCGCGGTGTCGGTGCCTTTGCCCTTGCCGATGTGTGTGATGTCGCGGAGCTGGAGCCCGAGCTGTCTTGGCCGGGAGAACGCCTTGCGGTTGAACGCTGTTTCCGCGAGACCGAGCTGGCCTTTGCCAGCCTCGACTGATCAGTCGGTACGGGTCGAGTCCCAGACACTGAACTCATAGGCGATCGAGCGTTCCACGAGCTCCCGCCAGACCGGCTCGGCGATCTCGACTGCCAGCCCCTTGGCCTCGGCTTCACGGCTGACCTTGCTGATCACATCATTGATCCGCCACTCGTCGCGCACCACGTCGCGGCTCGGCTTGATGCGGGCGGCGGCTTCCATGTAGCGCGCACGCTCGGCGATCAGGGCGACCAGTTCGCGGTCGAGCGCATCGACGCCGGCGCGGACTTCCTGCATGGACTGGCAGGCTTCGGGCGGGGTGATGCCGGGGCGGGTCGGTGTCGTCATTCGGGCTGCAACCTGTTCTCGTTTCGCCTCTTATAAGCGGGCTCGCGGCGACGCCCAAGCGTCGGACTGTCACAGCCCGTGCGGTGTGGCATCTGCGCGCGACACGCTTTCGTCACTCGATCTTGCGGCGGGCGGCGTTATGCTGCCGCCGAGCAGAAGAGAGTCATGTCATGAGCCAGCCCGTCCGCATCTATGGTGATCACCGCAGCGGCAATTGCCTGAAAGTGAAATGGACCGCTGACCGGCTCGGTCTGGCCTATCACTGGGTCGAGGTTGATGTGGTCGCGGGTGAAACACGGACCGAGGATTTCCTGGCCATCAACCCGGCCGGACAGGTGCCCTGCCTGGAGCGCGAGGACGGCCGCATCCTGGCCCAGTCCAACGCCATCATTCATCATCTCGCTGAAGGCTCGGCGTTGATCCCGGCCGATCCGTTCGATCACGCCAAAATGCTCGAGTGGATGTTCTGGGAGCAATACAGCCACGAGCCCTTCATCGCCGTGCGCCGCTTCCAGAAGGCCTTCGCCGGCCTGAGCGATGACGAGATCGATCCGCAACTCATGGCCAGGGGACGCCGCGCTCTCGGGGTGATGGAGATGCGCCTCCTGTCACGGGACTTCATCGTCGGCAGCACGATCAGCCTCGCCGACATCGCCCTGGTCGCCTATAGCCGCGTCGCCGACGAGGGCGGCTTCGATCTCGATGAATTTCTCGGCGTCCGGTCGTGGATCGCCCGGGTCGAGAACGAGCTGGAGCTGGACTATGATGACGGGCGGGTGAGCGCGCTGGCCTGAGACGCTAGCGCGCCAACTCCTTCATTGCCGCATCCACACCTTCCAGCGTCAGCGGCAACATGCGGTCGGCGCCGATAATGTCCTGCACGAGGCGGGTGGAGTAGGAGTGCTCCCACCATTTTTCCGGCGTCGGATTGATCCAGATCAGGTGCGGCCAGGTGTCGGCGATGCGTTGCAGCCAGACCGCGCCGGCCTCCTCGTTCCAGTGCTCGACCGAACCCCCGTCATGGGTGATCTCATAGGGCGCCATGGCGGCATCGCCGACCAGGATGACCTTCCAGTCGGCCGGGTATTTGTGCATCACGTCCAGGGTCGGCACGGTCTCGGTGCGGCGGCGCAGGTTTGACCGCCACATGCCCTCATAGGGGCAATTGTGGAAGTAGAAGTATTCAAGGTTCTTGAAGGTCGAGCGGGCCGCCGAGAACAGCTCCTCGCACAGCTTCACGTGCGGATCCATCGAGCCGCCGACATCGAACAGGGCAAGCACCTTGATCGCATTGCGGCGTTCCGGCCGCATGACGACGTCGAGCCAGCCCTGTTTGGCGGTGGCGTCGATGGTCTCGCCGAGATCAAGCTCCTCGCGGGCGCCATCGCGGGCAAACTTGCGCAGCCGGCGGAGGGCGACCTTCAGATTGCGGGTGCCGAGCTCGCGCTCGCCGTCGAGATCCTTGTAGCGGCGCTGTTCCCAGACCTTGGTCGCGCGCTTGTGCTGGCTCTCGCCGCCAATCCGGACACCAGCCGGATTATAGCCGGAATGGCCGAAGGGCGAGGTGCCGCCGGTGCCGATCCACTTGTTTCCGCCCTCGTGACGCTTCTCCTGCTCTTCCAGGCGCTTCTTGAGGGTCTCCATCAGCTCGTCAAAGGGCAGGGCCTTGAGCTCGGCCATCTCCTCCTCGGTGAGCAGGCGCTTCATCATCGCCTGCAGCCACTCGTCCGGGATCTCCTTGTCCTCGAACATCTGGGAGAGCATTTCGACCCCCTTGAAGACATGACCGAAGACCATGTCGAACTTGTCGAAATCCTTCTCGTCCTTGACCAGGGCGGCGCGGCTGACCGAGTAGAAATGCGCGATCTCCGGCTCGATGACGCCCTTGTCGAGCGCCTCCAGCAGGGTGAGGTATTCCCGGGTCGTAACGGGGATCTTGGCGGCGCGGAGCTCGGTGAAGAAGTGGTGCAGCATGCGCTCAATCTAGCGGCGTTCGCGGGACAGGAAAGGGGCGGGCTGATTTCCGCTTGGACATCCCGGCCTGGGGCGCCATATCTGGGATACAGACTATGGGTCCGCTTTGATCGTTTCGGCGGTCCCGCGGGCGCCGGCCAATCCGGAGAGGCGACGTTTGACTGATCCTGCCCCGACCGAAACGATCGATCTGGAACGCCGTGCCAGGCCGCGCCAGAAGCGGTCCCAGGCGCGGATCGCGGCGATCATCGCAGCGACCAAGCGCCTCCTCGAGCGCGGTGAGGGCGATGCGATCACAACCTCGACCGTGGCCGCCGAAGCCGGCGTGCCGGTCAGCTCGGTCTATCGCTATTTCCCGAATATCTATTCCATTCATCGCTCCATCCTGGAGGAGTTCAAGGCCGAGACCGACCGCATCGTCATGACGATCCTGGACGATCCGGACGAGCAGGACTGGGCCCAGAGCCTGTCCGGCATGATGCTCGGGCTGCGACGTCTCCTGGCCGGAAATCCGTCCTACGGGGCAGTCTTCCGACTGACCCTGACGACGCATGAATTGCGCACGGTGCGGGAGGCTTGGAACCTGCGCCTGGCCAGCATGCTGGCGGACCGGTGGCGCCAGGGGCTGGATGGCTTCCACGGTGGCGACCCGGACGTGGTCGCGCGGATGACGGTGGAAATCTATTGCGCGGCCGAGATCCTGATCTTCGAGACCCGCGACCGGCCCGCCGATGGCGAGGTCTATTTCAATGAGGCGCTGATGGCGCTGCAGCGCTATCTGGCGCCCTACCTGGCCCCGGAACCGGCCACTGATCCCGACTGATCAGCCACAATCACCCGGCAGGCTCTCAATCCACGCCCGGATCAGCGCGATGCCCTCGGTGTGGATGGTCGAGCGACCGACTTCCGGCATCATCTGGTCCGGCTCCACATTATCCATGCGGAAGAGCAGGATCGACTGATCCGGTGCGCCCGGGACAATGTCGTAGCGCCGATCACCGGTGCCGGACCCCGCCGCGATCGGCAGTTTGCACAGACCCAGGGCCGGCCCATGGGCGATGTCGGGTTCGAGGTTCAGGCCGGATGTGTCGGCGGGGCCGACCGGGCTGTGGCAGTGCGAGCAATTGGCGTCGAGATAGGCGCGGGCCCGGTCCTCGAGAGAGGCCATCGGGTCGGACCAGTCGGCATTGCGCGGCGCGTCGGCCGGTGCCGGGGCGCCGGTCAGATAACCGACCTCGACAAGATGTTCGAGCTGGTTCTGCGAACCCTGCGGATAGGCGAAATCGCGGTTCAGGTGGCGTGGCTTGGGACCGATCGGAGAGATCAGCCGGGTATTGGAATCCGGCGCATGGCAACTGGCGCACTGATTGACGTTCGGCATCACGTAGTTGAAGGGCGTCTGCGCACCATCGGTATCGACCAGGGTTAGCGGCACGACATCGCCATAGCGATGCAGCGTGGCCTCATTCTGCTCGGCATTCCAGCGATAGGGCAGGGCCGCCCAACCGGTTTCCCGATGCACCAGGATCCGCGTCTCGATCAGCCGGACCTGCGACAGGTCGAGCGAGCCATCGGCCCGTGTCAGGCTGTTGCCATCGCCGCGGGCGACATGGCCGGGCGTGTCGGCGAGCGGGTAGTAGAAGGTCTTGGTGATGACCGTCCCGACCGGGAAGTCGAGCACCTCGCCCTCGTGATAGGTGGCGGTCTGGCCATCGGGCATCCAGATGGTCCGCAGCTTGAGCGCATAGTCTGTGAAGAGCGGCGTGTTGAGGTCGTAGGGCACAACCCCGTCGGCGAGGCGGAGTTCGCCGCCGGCAAGACCGAGCTGCCCCCAGTCCGAGAGGCGCTGGGGGTTGTCGCTCGCATGGTATTGCGGCGTCGGGGCCGCGGGTGAGCAGGCCGCCAGCGCGACCGCAACCAGCAGGATCAGTCGGTAAAACACGCGCAATCCACCTAGTCGGCGAAGGCCAGCTCGACACCGGCGAGGCTGTCATGCGTGCACTGGAAGGCCTCGGTGTCCATGCGGGGCGAGCCATAGCCGTTCGGGCCATCGGCATTGAGCACTTCGACCGGGTCGCCGACGCACAGGCGCAAGGCATCCGGCAGTACACCGTCGACCAGCTTGGCGTCGTCGATGAAGCCGTCGAACAACACGTCGGGGAAGGAGCCGTTGAGCCCGAACATGGCGATCTTGAGCGCCGTCAGGTCGAGCCCGTCCGGCGAGGAACCGCCACCGGAATAGGTGTTGCCATGGATCCAGATGGTTTCCGGATAGGGGTCGAAGCCCTCCTGGACGGAATAGTCGGAATAGCCGGTCGAATGCAGGCTGGAGATGATGATGTTGGCGGTGTCGTTGTCGGCCAGGCGGTTATTGAAGATCTCGACCTGGTCGTTCGAGTTGATGACGATGCCCGAGCCGGCCGGGACACTGGCGACCGGCGTGCCGGCATGGCCGAAATTCTCGGTATTGTTGGCGTAGACATCATTGTCGAAGACGCGCGTGTGATAGCCCGGCTGGGGCAGGTTGGGCATGTTGAAGACCAGAATGCCGCCGGTATTGTTGGTTGCGGTATTGCCGTAGACATCGGCCCCGATGCAGTTCTCGATCTCGATCCCGGCGACGTTGAACTCGGCCCGGCTGTTGCGCACGATCACATTGCGCGACTGGCCGACATAGATGCCGGCATCCGAGGCGCCGATGGCGACGGAGTCCTCGATCAGCACATTGGTCGTCTGCACCGGATAGAGGCCATAGGCGCCGTTCTCGGTCGAATAGCCATTGGTCCATTCCACGCGCACGCCGCGGATGATGATGTTCTCGCCGCCATTGACCTTGAGGCCATCGCCGATCGTGTCCTCGATGGCGAGATTCTCCAGCGTGAAATCATTGGCCGTAACGATGAGGCCTTCGGCGCCGCTGATCTGGTCCTGGAAATTGAGGATGGTCTCGTCCATCCCGGCACCGCGAATGGTTACGCCGTCGACGGTCAGGCTGAGCGAGCGGTCAAAGCTGTACACGCCGGCCGGGATCTCGATGACGTCACCGGGCTGGGCGTCGATGAGTTGTTCGAGCAGGACGGACTGGTAGCTGGTGTCAGCGTCCGTCAGGTCGCGGGTCTCGCCGCCATTATTGCCGCAGGCACTCAGTGCGAAGGCTGCAGCCGCGGTAATCCAGTATCCAATCGTCTTCATTGTTCTCTCCCCGGAACCGGCCCCAGCTCGGTCATCACTCAGCCTACGCCGAAAGTATTTCGACGCAAATTTCCATATTCCGGGAGGTCAGACAACCGGAAACGGAAAAGGTTTCTGTTTTTGTCTGCGGGCAAGGCCCTGAAGGCAGGCAAGGCAGGGCGACAACCAGGTCAGGGCGGGGGCGGGCTTCTGCCCCGACCCGATGTCCGGCTGCCGTGTCGGTTCCCGCCGCCTGCGGCCCGGATTATGGCGCCAGCTGCTCGAGCGCCGCGATGTCCGCCTTCATCAGCGCATCCGAGGCAGCGCGGATCGTCTCGGCCGGCCAGTCCCACCAGGCCAGTGCCAGCAGGCGTTCGATGTCATCATCCGGCAAGCGCTTGCGGATCGGCTGTGCCGGGTTGCCGCCGACGATCTCATAGGGCGCGACGTCGCGGGTAACCACCGACTTGGCGGCGATGATGGCGCCATGGCCGATGCTGACTCCGGGCATGATCACCGCGTCCCAGCCGATCCAGACATCATGACCGATGGTGATCCCGCCCTTGTTCGGCCAGGCACCGGGATCGGGCTCGCCCCAGCAGCCGAAGATCGCGAAGGGATAGCTCGACAGGCGGTCGGCAAAATGATTGCCGCCATTGAGCACGAAACTGGCGTCCGCCGCGATCGAACAGAATTTGCCGATCTCCAGACGGTCCTCGATGAAGTCGAAGGCGTATTTCAGCTGGGTCTCGGCAAAGCGCGCCGGATCATCGAAGGAATGGATATAGCTGTAATCGCCCGCGCTGATCTTGGGATGACCGGCGATGAGCGGTTTGAGATAGGCCATCGACGGCGCCGCCGGCATCGGGGCGGGGTTCATCGGGTCGAGGGCGGGGTGGTGACAGGCGGACGTATCGGAAGAAGCAGGCATGAACAGACTCCGGGCGGGAGGTGGATTTCGTATCGTCGAAATGCGCCCCCGGTCTCCCGGTCAGGCGCGGTCTAGCCGCGAATGTTCATTTGAGCGCTCTCCTGCAGTGAAGTCGTTTTATAGCGGTCATCCGATCCGGTTTCCACCGTCATCCCACGGTCGCGGCATCGCCGCGATCCGGGGGACCTCAACCACCCGGCCAGACGCCCTGCCTCAACCCGCTTTACGGTCACCGTGGGATGAGGGCGTAGGTCGTATGGGGAGAAAAAGCGCCCATTCCCTCGCGCCTCGCGCAGCCTGATCCATAGAACCCTTGTCAGCCAGCGGGCCGTATCCGGTTCTTGAGGTCAAGGGCGGCGCATCCGCCGCTTCGCGGTTTCACCCTTGAGCTCAAGAACCGGATACGGCGAACTCCCGGCAAGGGATTTATGGCGGGGTGAACGCGGAGCGCGACTATCCAGAATGACACACACCATTTTTCCCGGACGCGCACCTGCGCGAACCGGGACCAACGTGAAACGCATAGCTTGCCTGTCAGGCGCGTCGGTCCCGGCTCTGCGCCCCGCTTCTGCGGGGCTTCGGCCGGGAAAAATGGGGTGGGTGCTCGCGTGGACGCCTAAGCCGCGCCCGGACCACGCGGGCCGTCACCGGGGCCACCCGGCCGACGCACCATGAAGGAGAGTTTTTCGAACAGCATCACGTCCTGCTCGTTCTTCAGGAGGGCGCCGTGCAGGGGCGGGATCAGCTTGCGCGGGTCGCGCTCGGCCAGGACCGAGGCGTCGATGTCTTCGACCAGCAGGAGTTTGAGCCAGTCGAGCAGCTCCGAGGTCGAGGGCTTCTTCTTGACGCCGGGCACATCGCGGATCTGGTAGAAGAGGGTCAGCGCTTCCGACAGGAGGCGACCCTTCAGGCCGGGATAATGGACCTCGACGATCTTGCGCATGGTCGCTTCGTCGGGGAAGGCAATGAAGTGGAAGAAACAGCGGCGCAGGAAGGCGTCCGGCAATTCCTTCTCATTGTTCGAGGTGATGATGATGACCGGGCGATTGGCTGCCTTGATGGTCTCGCCGGTCTCGTAGACATGGAATTCCATCCGGTCGAGCTCCTGCAGGAGATCGTTGGGGAATTCGATGTCGGCCTTGTCGATCTCGTCGATCAGCAGCACAGAGCGCTCGGGGGCGGCGAAGGCCTCCCACAGCTTGCCCTTGCGGATGTAGTTGTTGATGTCATGGACGCGGTCATCGCCCAGCTGGCTGTCGCGCAGGCGCGCCACGGCGTCATACTCGTAAAGCCCCTGGCGGGCCTTCGTCGTTGATTTGACGTGCCATTCTATGAGCGGCATGCCCATCGCCTGGGCGACCTGTTTGGCCAGCTCGGTCTTCCCCGTGCCCGGCTCACCCTTGACGAGGAGCGGACGCTCGAGAGCCACCGCGGCGTTGACCGCGGCGCTCAGTTCTCCATCAGCAACGTACTGATCTGTACCTTCAAAGCGCATACACGCCATCTAGCGCGATTGGTCGCATGTCTCCAGAGGCGAGAGGCCGCTAATTTTGTATGCGCTGCCAACACGCGTCGATTAAGGGACTGTAAAGACGAATCCCGTCGAGTGGGGCGGCAATATGGAAGAGGTGCAGGATCCATGGCTGACGGGATGATTCGGACCCAGAATTTTTACGCCTTCGAATGGCTGACCGGGAAAGTGGCGGATTGCGATCCGAACTTCCCGACGACGCTGCATGCCTGGGACGGTGACGTGCTCGAACTGGGCAATGTCGACACGGCCTATTTCGGCTTTGTCCAGGAGGGCGAGGCGACGCTGGTCACCGCGTCCGGCCAGTTCAGGCTCCAGGCCGGCATGTATTTCTCGGCCAACAACGCGCTCACCGTATCCGGTGGACGCGGCATCGTGATGGCGCGTGAGTTCCACCAGGCCTTCTTCATGATCGGTGGCCCGGTCGAGCCCAAGGGCCGGCTGAAATATATCGACGGCTGCACCGACAGCCTGCTGATCGCGCCGGTCAAGATGGGCGATCCCTGCCTCAACCTGCTCTATTTCCCGCCGGGCATTGACCAGACCCCGCACACCCACCCGTCCGACCGGATCGGTGTGGTGTTCTCGGGCCGTGGCGAGTGCGAGACGCCGGAAGGCATCATCCCGCTCGAGCCGGGCGTGATGTTCCGCATCCCCTATGAGGGCAATCACAAATTCCGCACCTTCGACAGCGAGATGCGGGTCATTGCCTATCACCCGGACAGTGATTTCGGTCCGCAGGACGAGAACCACCCGATGATCAACCGCACGATCGTCGACGGCGTCTCGGCCTCCAAGATCGACGCCATCCGGACCAAATAGCGTCCCGTCCTCCGTCACGAAAACGCCCGCCGGTCCGGCGGGCGTTTTTGTTTTGGGGGCGCGGGCCGCTTCCGGCGCGGCCAGGTCCCGGCGTCGTCAGAATTCGGCGCGCTCGTCCGGCGCGTGCTGCGGGCGGAGCCAGTCGCGGCCCTGATCGTCCGGCTTCCCCGTCGTCGCGTCATAGCGGCCCCGACGCAGATTGCGGCGGCGGTGGATCTCGCTCGCGGCCGGCTTCTTGATCCCGTCGCCGAGCGCCAGCTCGAGATGACGCAGGTCGGCGATCATCGCCGCCAGCTCGTCCATCTCCATCGCGAACGGATGATCCGGGCCGGGCGTAGTCCGGTCGAAGGTCACGTGCTTCTCGATCAAGACCGCGCCCAGTGCGGCGGCGGCGATCGGTGCCATGGCGCCCGGGGAATGGTCCGACAGGCCGACCGGCAGGCCCAGCGTTGCCCTCAGCGTGGTGATTGCCGACAGGTTGAGATCGTCCCAGGCCGGCGGATAGCTGGCGGCGCAGTGCAGCACGGTGAGATCGGTGCACCCGGCGCGGGACAGCGTCCCGACGGCCGTGGCGACCTCGTCCAGATAGCTGGCGCCGGTCGACAGGATGAGCGGTTTGCCGGTCGCGCCCAGTGCCTCCAGCAGCGGGGTGAAGGTGAGGTCGCCCGAGGCGATCTTGTAGCGCTTGATGCCGAGGCTCTCCATCAGGGCGACGGCGTCCAGCGAGAAGGGCGTCGACATGAATTCGACGCCATTGTCCTCGGCGCAGGCTTTCAGCGGCGCGTGCCAGTCATCGGGCAGGCCGGCATTGCCGAAGCCGGCAAATTTCGGGTTCTCGACCACCTTGCCGTCGCCGTCTTTCACGAAGCGCGCGATCAGGCCTTCGCGGGTCAGGGTCTGGAATTTGACGACATCGGCGCCGGCCTTTGCGCAGGCCGCGATATAGCGCTTGGCCTCGTCGAGGTCGCCGCCATGGTTGGAGCCGATTTCGGCGATCACATCAATGTGGGTCATGGGTCAGAGGGCCAGGTTGGTGATGATGGATTTCAGGACGTGGGTCTCGTCGTACAGCCGGCACAAATGCGCAGTATCGACCGGCCAGCCGCGCTCGGTGAGGGCATTGTAAAGAGCCCGGACGAGGGCGAGATCCTCGATCGTGTCGACCGATACGTCGAAATCGGGACGCCGCAAGGCTTCCGGGAAATCGACGGTATGGCAGCGGAAGCGGTCGAGATGGTCGCGGATGAAGACGGTCACATGTTCCCGGTCGCGCAGGGTTGTCTCCGGCGCCGCGTCGAGCTGGCGCAGGATGGCGGTCTCGACGACCTCGGCGCGCAGGCCCTTGGGCAGGTGGTCGGCGCTGGGGCGGGTATAGTCTGCCGTTTCGGCGACATGTCCGGCGACACAGCGGGCGATCACCTGCGGGTCGCGAAACGGGCTGTCGGAGGTAATGCGGACCAGCGTCCTGGCGTCGGTCCGGTCGGCGACCAGCAGGAAGCGCGACAGCACATCCTCCTCCGATCCGCGAAAGGCGCGGATGCCCTCGCGGTCGGCCAGTGCGACAACCGCGTCATCGTCCGGATTGGTGGTGGTGGCGATGACCAGTTCGTCGACGCCGTCGATCCGGCGCAGATGGCGGCACTGATAGGCCAGCAACGAGACATCGTCATGCAGCGGTTCCAGGACCTTTCCCGGCAGCCGGTTGGAGCCGGTGCGGGCCTGGATGACGGCAACGGTTCGGGTCACGCTTGCCCCTCCTCGGTCGGCGGAATCTCGATGTCCTGCCAGGTTCGGACCATACGGGTGGGAGCGTAGGGCGGAAAGGTTGACGGGAGATGGCCAGCCAGATGCTCGGGACCGGCCAGCATGCGCACCAGCAAGGCGGGAATATTGAGGCCGGCCAGCGTCATCAGATACCCAAAGCCCCACATGCGCGGATTGATCTCCAGCAGATAGGCGGGCGCGTCGGGTGCCGGACGTTTCAGCTCGACCGCAGCGAGGCCGTGCCAGGGACCGGAGGCTTCCAGTACGGCGATCCCGGCGGCCATCAGCGCGGGATCCACAACTGTCTCACCGGCTACCGCGACGCCGCCGCTGGGCGGATTGGTCTGCAGCTTGCGATGCAGGGTGGAGACGACCAGCTGGCCGTGATTCCACATCGAGCCGATCGTGTAGACAGTGTCCGCGCCGCCCGGGATCCGTTGCTGGACGACGCACGGGCCATGCTCGGCCGCGGTGTCGCGCCAGATGGCGGCAAGTTCGCGGGCATTGGCGGGGTAGCTGACGCCGCGCGCGCCGCGCGAGGTGCGGGGTTTGACGACACAGGGAAAGCCGCCGCTCCATTGGGCGAGGTCGCCCTCGCAGCCCGGTTGCAAGGTCTGCGGATGCGGCAGGCCGAGCGCCTTGACCCGGTCGAGAAGCAGGCCCTTGTCGATCCCGAAGGCGATCACCTCCGGGTCGGCGACGGGGACGCGCAGTCCGGCTTCTGTCCAGGACCGGGCGACCGGGGCAAGTGCGGCGATTTCCGCTTCCGATCCCGGAATGATGATGTCGAGACCCCGGGTCTCGCAGACCGCTTTCACGGCGCTGCGATAGGCCTCCGGATCGCGGGCCGAGGGCAGGACCACGCTTTGCGTGCCCGGCTCGAACATGCCGCCGGCGAGCGGATTGATGTCGGCGGCCACCAGGGTGAGTGCCGGGTCGGCGCCGCGCAGCGAGCGCAGTGTGCCCAGACCCGGCGGTGCGCCGACGCCGGTGACCAGGACGCCTTTGCTGAGCGCCGCGAGACTCATGCCGGCCGCCACAGGTCGAGCGATCGACCGAGCAGGTCCTCGAGCGCGACAATCTCCGGCTCGAACCTTGCCTGCAGGCTGGCGCGGGTCGCCTCCGCCATCGGCGGGATGGAGACCTTGCTGTCATCAATCGGTGGATAGACCCCGTCGGCGCTGGTCGCGCCTGAGACGCCACTGACCGGAGCCACCAGCTCGGCATGGAGCGTCTCGAAGCTTTCCCCGACGCGGTGATCATGGGCGCCGTCCAGAATGCTCATCTTGGAGCGCGGAATGCCGCCGGTATTGTAGCGCTGCTCGACGGTCACCGGGACCTCGGCATCGATGCCGAGAAACTCGAAGATGCGGCGCACCGTGCCCGGTCCGTCCTGATCGAGTTCGTCCTGCAGCAGGATCAGCATGGAGTCGAAGCGGTCACGATATTGGCGCAGCCGGTCGGCATAGCGACCGGTATCGGCATAGAGCCACTGGAAGCCCCAATTGGCCGCGATCCGTCGCGGTTCATCGGCGAGGGCCTGTTCGAAGGAGTAGAACTCGGCGTCACGGCGGACATTCTGGAGATAGTGCGAATAGGTCCGGTCGACCGGATTGCGCAGGATGGCGATGATCCGGGTCTCGTTGCCGCAATAGGTCACCACCCGGCGCGCCGCGATCGATGCGTAGGCGTAATAGTCCGGCGAGACATCACCGATCCGCGCCTGGCCGTCATGGTCGGCAAACAGGGCCTGGTAATCGCTGACATCGGGCGCCGTGTCGAAATGATAGAAGTCAGGCCAATAGACCGAGCCGTCACCGACACCGGAAAAGAAGCGGCCTTCCTTGCGCACCTTCGACAGGAAGACATCGGGATGCTGGCTCAGGTAGTGATAGAGCGAGGTGGTGCCGGATTTGGGCGCGCCGATGACGAGGAAGTTCGGCCAGACCTGGCCCGCGCCGGCGGTCTCGACGCCTGTCCGGCCTGTTGCGCCGCTGCTCGCAGTCTTCGTCGTGCGGGTCATGTCTCGGTCCGGTCCTCTTTGTCGCGTGGCCGGCGCGAATCACACACCGGTTGAAGGTCCAATGGACCTGTTGAGCCTTAAGGGTTTACTGCGATTCCGCCGCCGTCGTCGCTGCCAGGCCGAGAAGGTGTCGGGCGACCCGGCCGGCGCCGCCGCCATCGACCAGGGCCTGCGCCGTCCGGGCCATGCCCCGACGCCGTCCGGCATCGCCGGCCAGGGCCGCAAGGCTGGTCTCGAACTGGCGCTCGAAACCGGGATCGGACGGGTTGAGACTGAGGCCCAGGCCGACGCTCTCGAATTGCTCGGCGCGCTCGAACTGATTGGGCGCGATCGGGATGCAGATGGTCGGCAAGCCGGTCGCCGCAGCCTCGTGCAGCGTCGTCCCCCCGGCGAGAATACCGATATCGGCCTTCGTCAAAGCCGCGACCAGCGGCGGCACGGCCCCGCTACCGGCAGGTCCGCGCCGGTCAAGGTCGAGATCCGGGAAGGACAGGGCGAGGCGCTCGGCGATCCGGTCCAGCAGCGGCGTTACCGTCCCGCCAAGCGAGAGCAGGACGCGGGTCGGCCGGTCACTGACCATGCGCTCCGGCAGGTCCTGATAGGGTTTTGACAGGAGGAGATAGCGCGGGCCGCTCAGCGCCGGTGCGCCGGACGGGGACAGGGCGGGCAGGAAGCCCTGGCGCACATGCAGGTCGGGCACGGCGCCGTGCAGGAAATTGCCGACCAGCGTGACCGCGTGGCCGGCGGCGCGCAGCGCGGCGACCCTGTCCGGGTCGGTCTGCTTCCAGTCGGCGACCAGATGCCGGATGCCGCGCGAGGCGAGGGCGCCGGCCAGCGCGTCATCGCTGGCCAGCGTCACGATTTCGATGCGACCATCGAGATCCGCCGGGCGGTACTGTGGTATGGTGGTCAGCCAGGCGACCGAGGCGCCTTCATCAACCAGCGCATTGGCCAGGGCTCCGCAGCGCATGACATGGCCCAGACCGATCGTGGTGGAGCCGTCGCAGCGGATGGCGAGCCGCGCCGACATGCGCTCAGCCCGGCCTGCCGGCCAGGGCTGCCAGCTCGCTGGCGACACGGGCCATGGTGTTGTCCCAGTCCTGGAAGCCGGTGCCGAAGAAGGACCGGGTCTGCGGGTACCAGTGCTGCCGATCGGTGCCGAGCAGGGTCCAGGTCGAGGACCGCGCATGGATGAACCAGACCTTGCCGCCACAGGCAGCGGCGAGGTTGGAGGTTGCGTTCATCGGTCCGAGCACGAGGTCACAGGCCGAGGCGTAGGCCGCGACCTTGTCGAGATCCATCTTGAGATCGATGTCGGTCGGCTGGTGCACGGTGACACCGAAGCGTTCCCGGGCCAGCGCCAGCTCGTCGTCGACCTTGCCGTATTGCAGGTTGATGAAGTCGACACCCGGCGTATTGAGGACGCCCTCCCAGGCATCAAAGGCGGAGAAGAAGCGTGAGCGCCGGGCATTCATGTTGAGGGACTTCCACAGGATGCCGACTTTCAGGCCGCTGCCGAAGCCGGCGATCTGGGCGCGGAAGCCCGCCTGCAGCTCGGGATCGGCGACCAGGAAACCGGCCTCGTCCGGGAAGGACTCGAGGCTCTTGCGGAGGCCGCGCAATGGCGTCGCCATCGGCGTCCAGAAATCAGCGCCATCCTCCAGCTCCTTCACAACCCGGACGTCACGGCCCTCGATGTTTGCGGACATGTGATGGCCGACCACGGCCGCGGGGAAGGAGCGTTTGACCAGCGGCATCAGGCGGTATTCGCAGGCGATGCGCAGCTCGCCTTCGGGACCGACAGCCTCGAGCAGGTCGTTGACCACATTCATGAAGATGACTTCGTCGCCGAGGCCCTGTTCGCCGACAAGCAGCAGGGTCTTGCCGCGCAGCTGCTCCGGATCAGTCCCGTCCCAGAAGGGAATCTTCATCGTGAACAAGGTCGCCTGGGCCCGGTTCGGGTCGAGGCGGCTCTCATTGGCCGCCCAGCCTTCCTCGATACGGCCGGCGGCAAGAAGAACCATCGACCGGCCATGCCGCATGGTGGCCTCTTCCATTGGATCAGCGGGATCCTTGAGGGCGGCATCAAAGTGCGGAATGGCGAGTTCGGGCTCGCCCAGAAGCTCGTGGATATTGGCCATGTTGTTGTGGGCCCGGCCATAGTCGGGCTTCAGGCGCAAGGCTTCCTCGTAGAAGGTGCGCGCCTGGACCGGATCCCCGCTGTCATTGATGACGGTGCCCATCGAGTTCCAGAGCTCGTAATTCTCCTGGTGGGCATAAATGGCGGTCCGCAGGATCTCGATGGCTTCCTCGAACTTGCCGCCATCGCGCAGCACGCCGCCCAGGTTGATCGCGGCATCAACCGCTGTCGGGGCGAGCTTGTATTGCAGGCGGTAGAATTTCTCGGCCGCCTCCAGCATGTTCAGCTTCCAGGCGACCAGTCCGAGCTTCTGGTAGATCTCGGCGTCGTTGGGATCGATCTTCCAGGCTGTCTCGAAGAAATCGAGGGCCCGCGACAAGCGGCCGAGATTATAGAGCATCAGGCCGAGCACATGGTTGGTCAGGGCCATGTCCGGGGCCAGCAGGTACGCCTTGTGGGCAAGGCGGGCCGCGGCAACATTGTCACCCTCGGCAGACGTTTTCATGGCGCGCTTTGCCAGCGCTGCGACTTTCTGGAAGACCCGACGCCGGTCGGCCGGGATGCGATCAACATGCGCATCCACACGAATGGCCTGGGCGCCGATCGGCACCGCGTCGCGGGTTTCGTTCTTCTCGGTTTCGGCCTCGGCGGAGATCTCCGCATCAAGGTCGAGAGCGGTCGCATCCTGCATGGTCATAAGTCCTGCCTCGATTCTGGAAGCCAAGGCATGAGATTCGCTTTAAGAACTCGCTAATATTCGATGATGCCGCAGCGGCGGGCTGGAAACGTTTTCTTCACCCCATATTGCCAACCTGTGCGCCGCGACCGACATCGCTCGCATCATTTGTGGACCGGAGGGACCTCATGCCGCTCAAAATCTCGCTCAAACCCGGCGAGAAGTTTGTCCTGAACGGAGCCGTCATCGAGAATGGCGACCGTCGGGCCAATCTTGTGCTGCAGAACAAGGCGTCTGTTCTCCGAGAGAAAGACATCCTGCACGCCGCGGACGTCGATACGCCCGTCAAGCGCATCTATTTCCCGATCATGATGATGTATCTGTCCGACAAGAATGACGACAAGCTCTATGACGAATTCGTGCTTCGCATGAACGAGTTCATGGGCGTCGTCTCGGATCCCGGCACCCTCGGCCTGTGCGTCAATGTCAGCCGCGATGTGATGGCCGGCGAGCACTACAAGGCGCTTCTGGGCTGCCGCAAACTGATGACCTATGAAGCCGAGAGACTGAGCTGATGTCCTTCCAAGCTTATCAGAAGACCGCGGCACGCGCGGAAGATCCGCGCGCGACCGAATACCGGCTTTTCGCCCAGGTAACGCGCTCGCTCATGAACGCCAAGACCCTGCCCATGGAATCGGTTCGAGAACGTGCGCAGGCGATCGACTGGAACCGCCGCGTCTGGAGCAATCTGGCGCTGGATTGTGCGAGCCAGGACAACAAGCTGCCCGAGTCCTTGCGGGCCGCCATCATCTCGCTGTCAATCTTCGTGTACAAGCATGGCAGCTTCGCCATGCGCAATCCGGACGCCATCGACGATCTGGTTGATATCAACCGGACCGTGATGCAGGGGCTCATGCCCCAGGCCAATGCCAGCGCGGAGCAGGCCGCGGGGTAAGAATTGCCGAGGCGGCAATAACGGGCAGGCAGGAACAGGCACCTTCTCCGGAAGGTGCCTTTTTTAATGTCCTAACCGACTGTTTTTCCATCGGATAATGTGTCGTCCTAACGGCACGGTGCTTGCGAAGTCAGTCCCGAGCAAAACGCTCAGGGCCGAAAAATTCGACCTGACACGCATCCAGAATGGAGAGCACAACAATGGCACTTTCTGTCAACACCAACGCTGGGGCGATGATTGCCCTGCAGAATCTGAACAAGACGAACATGGACATGAACGAGGTTCAGAATCGCATCAACACAGGCCTGGAAATTGCCAGTGCGAAGGATAATGGCGGCGTGTACGCCGTCGCCCAACGCATGCGCTCCCAGGTCAATGGTTATGGTGTGGTCGGGCAAAGCCTGGACCTCGCGACGTCTGTCACCGATGTGGCTCTGGCTGCCGGTGAGGCAATTTCGGATATCCTGATCGAGATGAAGGAGAAGGCGCTCGCGGCATCTGATGCAACGCTTGATGCGTCCTCGCGGACGGCCCTGAACGAAGACTTCAAGGCCCTGCGGGATCAGATCGCCACGATTACCTCCAATGCTGAGTTCAACGGCACAAACCTGATCAACGGGACTGTGACCTCTGTCTCGGCTCTGGCCAACTCTGACGGCTCCAACACGATCACCATTTCCGACCAGAACTTTACTCTGGGCGGTGGTGTCGTGACGGTGGCTGCGACGAGTTCCTTCGCATCGGCAGGAGACGCGTCGACACTTGTGACGACGATCGGAACGTCTCTCGACAATCTGAGTACGGCTCTGGCAAAGCTCGGAACTGCTTCGAAGTCCTTGGAAATTCACAAGAACTTCACGACGAAGCTGTCCGACGCGCTGGAAGTCGGAATTGGCAATCTGGTCGACGCCGACCTGGCCAAGGAAAGTGCACGGCTCCAGTCGCTGCAAGTCAAGCAGCAGCTGGGTGTCCAGGCACTCTCCATCGCCAACCAGGCTCCGCAGACCATTCTGTCGTTCTTCGGCTAAGTTCGTCCGGCCGGGATCGCCTCATGGCGATCCCGGTCATTTTTTTCAGATTCGCCGGCGCTGGCGCTTTGGCATGTCCATTTTCAGCCATTAACCTGAAATTAATCATAAAATCTTGCCGATCGGCAAAAATTGCCTGGTGATTTCGCCCCCTGAAGCGGCAGATTCTGCCGAGTGAATGGTTACCGCGGAACAATCGACCGGGCAAAAACATCCCGCCGAATCACGCGACTCGGAATTAACCTTCGAGGTCAATCACCAACTGGCACCAGCTTTGCTCTTCCTTTGTGTGGGTCAGAAGACCCGGCGGGCAGAACGTCCGCGCATCACCAGAATGGAAAGGGCCAAGAAATGGCTACAATCAACACCAATGCCGGCGCCATGGTTGCGCTGCAGAACCTCAACCAGACCAACCGTGACATGGAGCAGGTCCAGAACCGCATCAACACCGGTCTGGCTATTGCATCCGCCAAGGATAATGGCGGCGTCTACGCGATCGCCCAGAAAATGCGTTCGGACGTTGCCGGGTATGGCGCTGTCGGCCAATCGCTGGATCTGGCCGCGTCGACCACGGACGTGGCTCTGGCAGCCGGTGAGGCCATCGGCGACATCCTGATCGAGATGAAGGAAAAGGCGCTCGCCGGGTCCGACAATTCGCTCGACACGGCCTCGCGCACCGCGCTCAACGAGGACTTCAAGGCCCTCCGCGACCAGGTGACCACGATCGTCTCCAATGCCGAGTTCAACGGCACGAACCTGATTAATGGTTCGGTCACCTCGATCTCGGCCCTGGCCAATGCTGACGGTTCCAACACGATCACCATTTCCGACCAGAACTTCTCTCTGGCTGGTGGCGTCGTGACGGTCGCCGCAGCGGCGTCCTTCGCCTCGGCTGGCGATGCGTCCACGCTCGTCGCCACGATCGAAACCTCTCTCGACAACCTGAACGCTTCGCTGGCCAAGCTCGGCACCGCGTCCAAGTCGCTGGAGATCCACAAGGGTTTCGTCGGCAAGCTGTCTGACGCCCTGGAAAAGGGTATCGGCAACCTGGTCGATGCAGACCTGGCCAAAGAGAGCGCGCGTCTTCAGTCCCTGCAGGTCAAGCAACAGCTTGGCGTTCAGGCTCTGTCGATCGCCAACTCGGCGCCCAGCACGATCCTGGGTTACTTCCGTTAATCGCGGACTGGATGGCGGAGTTCGCTCCGCCATCCGCCTCCGCGGTCGACGCGAAGAATGTATGAGGCGCCGACGCATCCGCGTCAGCGAACAGAAAAATGGCAGAAACGGTGTTCAATCCGAGATCTGCTCCCCTGGCACCCATCGCCGAGAGCAGAGACATTTCAACTGACCGTCCACGCGAAGGCGTGCGGCGGGTAGAGCCTGTTCAGGACGCCGACCGTTCGGCTGCGACGGGCAACCGGCCCGAACAGTCGTCCGCAGACCTCGAGCGTCTGGCGGCCGAGGCCTTGGGCAACTCGCGCCTGAAGATCCTCCAGGATGATAAGTCGGGCGAGTACATCTACCTCCTGGTCGACCAGGATACCGGCGAAACCGTTCGCCGCTGGCCGCCGGAAAAGCACGGCGATCTGATGGAATTCCTCCGCACGCGCAGTGCCGGGCTGATCGATCAGCGGGCCTAGTGATCCGGGCCGAACCGGGCGTCTGACCCGGCAAAAATTGACCCCCCGGGCATATTTGTCCCGGCAAGCGCGGGTTGACCGATCCGCCCAAGCGACGCTAACTCTCACTCAACTATATGAATCAACTACGTTTTACGTGGCGTGCCAAAACGGCACGGCTCTTGCGCAACCCGTTCCGAACAGCCGCTGAATGGCGGTGATTGAGATCGCGGGAGAATGTCGCAATGACTATGAGCGTCCACACCAACACCGGAGCGATGATCGCTCTGCAAAACCTGAACAAGACCAATGACGACATGTTGGGTGTTCAGAACCGCATCAATACCGGCCTGAAGGTCGCGGGCGCCAAGGACAATACGGCGATCTACGCGGTTGCACAGGGCATGCGGGCCGATATCCGCGCCCTCGGTGCCGTCCAGACCGGGCTCGACCGGGCGACGACGATTGGTGACGTGGCGCTGGCCGCCGGCGAGTCGATCTCGGATCTTCTGGTGCAGATGCGCGAGAAAGCGACTGCGGCGATGGACCCCTCGCTCGATACCTTCTCCCGGCAGGCTTATGACGGTGATTTCAAGGCGCTGCTCGACCAGGTCAATGTCATTCTTCAGAATGCCGAATTCGACGGCGCGAATATCCTCAACGGCACGATCACCAACGGCATCGAGTTCCTCGCGGATGCCGACGCGGCTCGCTCGGTCACCCTGAAATCCCAGGACATGAGCATTGGCGGCACGATCATCACGATCGCCAACACCGCCAGCCTCGGCACCGTGACCCTCGCCACCGCAGCCGTCGCCGCGATCAAGACCTCGCTCGACAATGTGAACCAGGCCCTCGCCAATCTCGGCTCGGACACCAAGAAGCTGGAAGCGCACTCCAACTTCGTCGGTCGCCTTGTGGACTCCCTGACCAAGGGTGTCGGCAACCTCGTCGATGCTGACCTGGCCGTTGAAAGCGCCAACCTGCAGGCCCTCCAGGTCAAGCAGCAGCTGGGTGTCCAGGCGCTGTCCATCGCCAATGGCCAGCCGCAGATCATCCTGAACCTCTTCGGCGGCTAAGCCGCCCGGCAGTCTCCACCACCACGGCGCGGCTCCCGGCTTTCGGGGGCCGTTTCCGTTTCGGCGACTCAATCCATGATCCAGAGCACGGTCAGGCGCCGCAGAGCCGGCGCTGCCGCAGGGAGTACCGGCCATGGCCAATCGGTTTCTGCCCTATGGGCGCCAGTCAATCGATCACAGCGATATCGCGGCCGTGGTCGAAGTGCTGCGCGGCGACTGGTTGACGACCGGTCCGACAATCGAGGCGCTCGAAGAGGCCTTCGCCGAGGCGGTCGGAGCCGACCATGCCGTCGCCTGCTCCAATGGCACGACCGCGCTCCATCTGGCCCTTGCCGCCGAGGGGGTGGGGCCCGGCGATGTCTGCATCGTGCCGGCGATTACCTTCATGGCGACCGCGAATGCGGCCTTGTATTGTGGCGCGGAGGTTGTGTTCGCGGATGTCGATCCCGACACCGGGCTGATGACGCCGGCCAGTCTGGCAGAGGCGATCGGCCGGGCCGACGGCCACGCCCGTGTCGCGCTCCAGGTCCATCTGGCCGGCCAGTGCGAGGCGATTGACGAGATGGCTGAGCTGGTCTCGGCGGCGGGCGCTGTGCTCGTGGAGGACGCCTGCCACGCCGTCGGTTCCCGCTGGAAGGGCGAGCCGGTCGGCAATGGCCGTCATGCGCGCGCGGCGACCTTCTCTTTTCACCCGGTCAAGACGATCGCGGCGGGCGAGGGCGGCATGGTGACGACCCGCGACGCCGCGCTGGCGCGCCGGATGCGGCTGCTGCGCAGCCACGGCATCGAGCGCGACACAGCCCGGCACGAGCGCAGCGAGAGCGAGCCCTGGTGGCACGAAATGCAGGCCTTGGGGTGGAATTACCGGCTCAGCGACATCCAGGCTGCGCTCGCCCTGTCCCAGCTTCGGCGGCTGGGCGCGTTCACGGCCCGCCGCCGGGAGCTGGCACAGGCTTATGATGCCGCATTGTCCCGGGCCAACCTGCCTGTCGCGCCGTTGCAGCGCACGCCGGACTGTGATCCCTGCCTCCACCTCTATCCGGTGCGGATCGATTTCGAGGCGATCGGCCGGAGCCGGGGCGAGATCATGGCCGCGCTCGCCGGGCAGGGGATCGGCAGCCAGGTCCACTATATCCCGGTCCCCGACCAGCCTTTCTACACGGCGCGCTATGGCCGGCAGGACCTGCCGGGTGCGCGGCGCTATTACGCGCGCACCCTGTCCCTGCCGCTCTTTTTCGGCATGACGGATGAGGATCCCGGTCGCGTGACCGACGCCCTTGCGGCGGCGCTTGGCACCTAGGCCGCGGCGGCCATGCCGATCAGTTGGCGCAGGGCCGCGTCTGTGAGCTGTTCCGGATTGGTGTTCGAGGCATAGCTGAACCCGTCCGGGACCAGATGGCCACCGGTAGCCAGGTAGCGCGCCGTCACCTTGGCGCCATGTGCGGGCAGGATGGCGAAGCGGTCAACGAGCTCGATCGTGCTCCGGGCATCATCTTCCGGAATCATGATTTCGTGCAGCTTCTCGCCGGGCCGGATGCCAATCACCTTGTGCGGCAGATGCGGCGCCATCGTACGGGCCAGGTCGGCGGTGCTCATGGAGGGAATCTTCGGCACGAAGATCTCGCCGCCGCGGGCCATGGACAGGCTCGACAGGACGAAATTGACGCCCTGCTCGAGGGTGATCCAGAAGCGGGTCATGCGCGGATCCGTGATCGGCAATTCCTTGGCGCCCGAATCGATCAGGCGGCGGAAATAGGGAATGACCGAGCCGCGCGAACCGACCACATTGCCGTAGCGCACCACTGAAAAGACCGGTCCGCCCTCACCACCCATGTGCTGGGCCGCGGTGAATATTTTATCCGCCGCCAGTTTAGAGGCGCCATAGAGATTGATCGGGTTGGCGGCCTTGTCCGTGGACAGGGCGCAGACATGGCTGACGCCACGCTTGATCGCGGCCCGCACCACATTCTCGGCGCCCATGACATTGGTCTTGATGCACTCGAACGGATTGTATTCGGCGATCGGGACATGCTTCAGCGCCGCGGCGTGGATGACGATATCGACGTCCCGCATGGCCTGGTCGAGCCGCGACTCATCGCGCACATCGCCGATGAAATAGCGCAGGAAGGGATAATCGCTGGGCGAAAAATCCTGAGCCATTTCATACTGTTTGAGTTCGTCACGCGAGAAGATGATCAGCTTCTTGGGCTTGTATTCCGCACAGATGGTCTCGGTCAGCTTGCGGCCGAACGAGCCCGTCCCGCCGGTGACGAGAATGGTTTTGCCATCCAGTGGCATGCGCGGGTCGAGGAAGGAGCGTTGGTTCATCATTTCCTCGAAAGGCAGTTGGGTCGCTGTCCGGTTCGACATGCTGGGCCTCGCGATTCGTATCCAGTGATCGACGCTGCGCTGGCAAGGTTAACGCGGCGTTAGGCCTGTTTGTGTCGCCCCGACGGTAACAGGTTTTGGCCGCCCGTGTCAGCCACCCGGCAGGCCGCCGGGCCCGGGCCGGCTCCCTCAACTTGTCTCGATCCGGTTTACCTTGTCTGGCAACACTTTCTTCGTGTTTCGGGCGCATTGTGAGCAGTCAGGTGAAAAGGATTTTCGCGGTGAGCGTGATCGGGCTGGATGTTGGAGTTCTGACGGGGTGGTACAACTCACGTATCAACACCTCGCTTGCCTCGTCCACGGCGTTGTCGACGAGCGCGTCCAGCCGTAGTCAGCCCGCCAAGCCGGCTGCGCCCTGGGAGCTCGGCTCCCCGAATTTGATGACGCTGGAAGAGATGAGCCGCAAGGTCCTCGCCAACGGCATCTTCTTCAACAATCCTGATCGTGAATTCTCCGGCCTTGATGGACCGGATGACTACAAGCAGCTGTTTTCCCTCCATCAGGGTCTCAAGCGCCTGGCCTCGCTCGCCGAGGAAGCCAAGGAGAAGACCACGACGGACAGCCGGCGTGATTTCCTCGACAAGAGTTTCCAGTCCGGCCTGGCCCAGTTCGACAGCTTCTTTGATGACATGGACCTGGACGGCCTGACCCTTCTGAAGGGCGAGCAACTCTCCAAGATCGAGAGCGAGGTCGCGATCACACGCGGGACTTCGCAATACAAGACCGATACGATCCACAGCGGCGATTTCGACGCCGAGGTCGCCAGCCTGACCGGCGATGTCCAGTTCTCGATCTCGGTGAAAAAGAGTGGTGTCACGCAGACGATCAATATCGACTTGGCCGATATGGGCGCCACCACGCGCAATCTCGACAATATCTCCGACCACATCAACACGCAGCTGGAAGCCGCCGGCGTGATCTCGCGCTTCGAGCGGACCAAGATCGGCGAGAAGAATGATGTCGGCGTGGTGCCGGGCAACAACTACGGCTTCCTGATCGCCGGTGTGTCCACAGAGACGATTTCCTTCTCGGCTTCGGCGGCTGAGCCGGCGCTTTATCTTGCCGGCGTTTCCGGCATCAACGACACTGCCGGCGGCCAGGTGATCAAGCTCACCGACCTCGCCAGCGGCACGACGCAGACCGGGTACACAACCCGCTTCAGCGCCGATCCGAACGAGACCGAAGTGGCCGTGGTCGGTGGCGAAGAGGGTGAGACCCGGATCAAGCAGGAAGACAATCCGCTCGAGATCAAGGCGACAGTGGCGTCCAGTGACGGCGGTATCTTCGTTGTCGGACACACAACGGCCTCGACCGACGGTCAGACGCTCAAGGGTGATCAGGACCTGGTGCTGGCCAAATATGATTCGACCGGCAATCGCGTCTGGAGCCGTGTGCTTGGCGCGGCCGAAAGTGCCGAGGGCCTGTCGATCGCTACCGACGCTGACGGCAATGTCGTGGTCGCGGGCAAGGTCGAGGGCGGCCTCGGTGACAGCACCCGGATCGGTGGCAGCGACAGTGTCGTGGTCAAATACTCGGCCAGCGGTGTCGAGCAGTGGACCCAACGCTTCGGCGGCACCAAGGATGACCAGGCCGGAACGGTCGCCATAGGCGACGACGGGACGGTCTATGTCGCCGGCAAGTCGGCCGGTGCCTTTGGCGACGATAATTATGCTGGCGGCACCAGCGACGGTTATGTCCGCGCCATCGACGCCAGCGGCACCACGCTCTGGACCCGGTCCATCGGTTCGACCGGTGATGAAAAAGTATCCGCGATCGCCATTGCCGAAGACGGCAATCTGGTTGTCGCCAGCGAGGAGGATGGCCGCGCCGTCCTGCGCAAGTTCGACGTCGCCGACGATACCTCTGCCGCGCTCTGGGAACAGGATTTCGGCGATCTGGATGATGGCCGGATCGGTGGTCTCGCGATCGATGCGAGCGGCATTTATGTGACCGGTGCAGCCGGCAGCAGCTTTGCCCCGACCGCGCCCGTCTCCGCGCATGCCGGCGGCGTGCGCGATGCCTTCGTCATGAAGCTGACCGACGGCGCCGCGCCGTCCACGGATTTTCTGACCTTTGTCGGCTCTGACTCGGACGACAGTGCGGCCGGCATCCAGGTCGACAACGGCAAGATCTACATCGCCGGCAAGACGCTGGGCGGGATCAATGGCGGAACCCTCAATGGCGAGCGCGATGCCTTCGCGGCCCGGCTTGATGGCACCACCGGCGCGCTCGACTGGTCGACCCAGGTTTCCGGGCGCGGCGGTCTGGCCGAAGCGACCGGCCTCGCCCTCTCGACCACCGATGACAGCGTGCTTGATGCGCTCGGCCTGCCGACCGGCACGCTGACCTATTCCGACAGCCGCGTCGTGACCGACC
Source organism: Maricaulis maris (assembly GCF_036322705.1). Taxonomy (NCBI): domain Bacteria; kingdom Pseudomonadati; phylum Pseudomonadota; class Alphaproteobacteria; order Maricaulales; family Maricaulaceae; genus Maricaulis; species Maricaulis maris. The sequence continues at coordinate 2,084,275 of NZ_AP027270.1, read as the reverse complement.
GCAGCTCGGCCCGCGCCGATGACTTCTTCTACCTGTCTGTCGATGGCGGCCGCCGGAAGAAAATCTCGATCGACGCCGATGACACGATGCGGTCGCTGACCTTCAAGATCAACGCCAAGCTGGTCCTGAGCGGCAGCGCCGATGTGCGCCGCTCCAGCGATGGCGACATGTTGCGGATCAAGGCGGCAGAGGGTTCGACGATCGAGCTGTTTGCCGGCAGTGAAGGCCGTGACCTGCTCAAGTCACTCGGCATGTCGCCGGGGGCGATCGTCAATACCGGCTCCCTGCTCGACAAGGACAAGAAGACGAGCGACGGACCGCCGTTGTTCGCGCTTGGCCTGCCCAATGCCCTGTCCCTGAAGGAAAAGGACTCGGCGGAGAGTGCGATGGAGGCGATCCAGGACGCCTTGTCCAAGATCCAGCGTGCCTATCGTGACCTGACCATGGATCCCGCCCTGAAGGAATTGCTGAAGGGGCCGCAGGCCGGCAAGAAGGGCGGCACGGTTCCGGCCTACTACAATTCCCAGCTCGCCAATTACCAGGCCGGGCTGGCGCGTCTGAACTCGGGTTCCGCGTCCGGCGGTCTCTACTTCTAGGCGGTTTTCACGAATTGCAGGACCAGCAGGCGCGGCGGTGTTTCGGCACCGATCGTGGCACCGTGCTCAATCGGTTCATCCAGGCTTAGCAAGGCCAGGCCGGCTGCCTGCGCGGCAGCCAGATACTCCGATACGCCATGATAATAGGCCTCGACCCGGGCGGCGCTGCCATCGGCCCGCTCGAAACGGGCCTGGCTGCCGCGCAATTGCCGGAACGGATGAAGTTCGGACAGGTAAAGCCGTCCGCCCGGACGCAGGGCCTTTGCAGCCTCGACCAGGACCGGCGCCAGATCGCGGACATGTTCCAGCACCAGATTGCCGACCACCAGATCGGCCGAAGCCGGTTCGACAGGCCAGGGGCCGGTGATGTCATGTTCGATGAAGCGGACATGGTCGCCCAGACCGCGCTTGTGGGCGCGCGCCAGCATGTCCGGTGACAGGTCCATCGCGGTGACGCGGGTGGCCTGGCGTGCGAGATGGGCGGTGTTCTTGCCGGTGCCGGCGCCGAATTCGACGACCGTCGCACCGGCCAGCGGCAGATCGGCCGCGATCAGGCAGGAGGCGTCGAGATCGCGGGTGCGGTTCTCATTGCTGTCATAGACAGCGGCCCAGTCGCGATAGGCGATGCCAGCGGGAATATCGTCAGGGGTGTCGGGTGACGGGATGGACATGTGGCGGCTCCGTTGGCCGTGACATGCCAGCCGGAGACCGCCGCGTAAATACGTCGGGTTGTTCGGTGTGAACCGGGAGGGTGATCAGGCCGTGCGATTGACCGCGATGGCGAAACTGCCGCCTTGCGCCGTGCGCTGGGCCGCGCCGGGACCATAGCCGCCGGCGGTCGAACGCTGGCGCGAGGCTTCATCGGCGATCGCCTTGACCACACCTTCTGTGACCGTCTTCAATGCGCCGACAATGCGGCCATTCTCGGCCAGCGAGGCGTGGAAGTTCTGGGTCGCTTCGCGTAGCGCCGTCTTGATCGGGGCCGGGGCGCCGGCGAACCGGGTCGGTTCCTTGCGGGCGCGGGCCACTTCGGCGCGGTAGATGTTGGCGAGCTGGGATTTCTCGTCCTGCAGGCCAAGCGCGTCCTGCGGGCGACGATCCTGGAACAGGCGCGTCTCTTCATTGATCAAGTCGGTCAGGCGACGGGTCAGTCTGAGCAGGCCTTCGGCACGTTCAGCAGGGTTGCCAGCAGCAAGTTCGGTCATTCTAGATCTCCCCGGATTCCTGGTAACGCAGGATTTCTGATGTCAGGCGGTCGGCGAGGCCGAGCCCGCCCGACTGCGCCATCACCTTGGCGTATTCCTCGTGCAGCAGGCCGGTGAAGGCGCGCTCGCCGGCGCCGCCGCCGAACGGGTTCTCTTCGCCCGTCTGCGCAAACATCTGTTCGATCATCTGCGACAGGAAGAAGCTCTCGAAGTCCTCGGCAATCGCGCGCGCCTCGGTCTCGTTGCGCGCACCCCCGAGGGCCGGAGCGCCCTGGGTGCGGCCGGCACCGGTTGCGTTGGCGAGCTGGAGTTCGAGCATCCCGTCCATGATCAGAGTACCTCGATCTCGGCCTGCAGCGCGCCCGCTGCCTTGATGGCCTGGAGGATGGTGATCATGTCGCGCGGGCTGACACCCATCGCATTGAGCCCGTCGACAAGCTGGCTCAGCGACACGCTTTCCTCGAGCACACCCAGTTGCATGTTGTCTTCACTGACCGAGACATCGGTGCGTGGCAGGACAACCGTCTCGCCTTGAGAGAAGGGCGCCGGCTGGCTGGCGATCGGGCTTTCGGTGACCGTGATGGTCAGATTGCCCTGGGCGATGGCGACGGTGGAGACGCGGACATTCTCGCCCATGACGATGGTGCCGGTATTCTCGTCGATGATGACGCGGGCCGGGATGTCGGCCTCGACGCGCAGCTGCTCGACTTCGGCCAGCAGGTCGATCATGTCGCCCTCGAAATGGCCGGGGCGCATCAGGGTCACCGTGCTCGGGTCCGACGCCCGGGCCGAGCCGGGGCCGACATAGGCATTGATCGCGTCGGCCATGCGCCGGGCAGTGGTGATGTCGGGGTTGCGCAGGGACAGGCGCAGGCTGTCGCGATTGGCGATCTCGGCCCAGGGATCGACGCCGGTGCCCTCGAACGGGTTCTCGACCAGCGCACCATTGGCGATGCGGCCGGAGGTCGGGACGCCGCGGGTGATCACGGCGGCATCGCCACCGGCCTCGAACCCGCCGACCGCCAGCGAGCCCTGGGCAACGGCCCAGGCCCGGCCATGGCTGTCGAACAGCGGGGTGGCGATCAGGACGCCACCCTGCAGGCTGGAGGAATCGCCGATCGCGGAGACCGTGACATCCATCCGGCTGCCCTGGGAGGAGAAGGCCGGCAGCGAGGCGGTGACCATCACAGCCGCGACATTGCGGGTATTGAGGTTCGCGTCGCGGGTATTGACGTTGAAGTGTTCCAGCATCGCGTTCAGCGACTGGTTGGTGAAGGCCGAGTTGCGCAGGCTGTCGCCGCTGCCATCCAGGCCGACGACCAGGCCGTAACCGACGAGGTGATTGTCGCGCACATCCTCGACATCGACCATGTCCTTGATTCGCGACGACGCCAGGGTCGGGGCGGCGAAAGCGAGGGTGGCGAGCAGGGCGATGATCAGACGCATTTTGCAGTCTCCGGAACGTGTTCGCCCACGACCTTGCCAGAGCCGTGCCAGTTTGCCGCTTTTGGTTAATAAAATAAGACGCTTGAAAACAATGGCTTGGGCGGTATGGTCTGGGTGTGCCGGGCGGAAAATCCCGCCGCCTGCACGCCGAGACCGGCAGATTTTGCCGGTCCGGCGGCTTGGGTTAAGGCTCTGTTAAGCGGCCCGACTGCATCCATGATGCGTCATCACGAGGAAATGATTCCCGCCATGAAAGTCTCCGGACCCAGCTCCACCAGCTCTGTTTCCGCCGGCAAGCGCAAGACCACGTCGGGCGCCTCCGGTGAGGGATTCAAGCTGGACATGCCGGCCAAGGCGTCGGGCGGAATGACGGCCAGCGCGGTCTCCTCGGTCCAGTCGGTGGACGCCATTCTGGCCCTGCAGGGGGTCGAGGATTTCACGCATGCCCGCAAGCGTGCCACCGACCGTGCCTTCGATGTGCTGGACATGCTGGACGAGTTCAAGATCGCGCTCCTCGAGGGCGGTCTGCCACGCGCCAAGCTGGTCGCGCTGATGGACCTTTTGCAGACCCGCCGTGACGCGACCAATGATGCGCGCCTCGAGGCCGCACTCGACGAGGTCGAGACCCGTGCTGCGGTCGAGCTGGCCAAGTTCAGCTAAACCACCGTTTCCGACACAAATCATACAAGGTTTTCCGCTATTGGCGGGCCTGTACGGGCGTTGCTACAGCGTCTCCACATTGACTTGGGCCGCTCCGTGCATATTCTCCGCCCGCTTTCTGGGGGAGAGCGCTGGACTGCGTTGAGTTGAGTGGGAAGCGATGAGCGAAGCTGAACCGATCGAATTGCCCAAGGATTACTTCCCGTCGGAAGACGAGCCGTTCATGAATGACCGGCAGAAAGAGTATTTCCGCCGCAAGCTCAAAGCCTGGAAGGATGACATCCTCCGGGAGAGCCGCTCGACGATCACCAATCTGCAGGAAGACATGGGCGCCTTGCCGGACCTGGCTGACCGCGCCTCGACCGAGACCGACCGATCGCTGGAGCTGCGCGCCCGTGATCGTCAGCGCAAGCTGATCTCCAAGATCGAGAAAGCCCTGCGACGCCTCGACGAAGACGAATACGGTTATTGTGACGAGACCGGTGAGCCGATCTCGCTCGCCCGCCTCGACGCCCGTCCCGTCGCGACGCTCAGCCTGGAAGCCCAGGAGCGTCACGAACGCAAAGAGCGTGTTCACCGCGACAGCTAGGACGGTCGTGGCGGCGGTGCGTACCAGCCTTTCGACGACCCGTGACCCGTGACCCGTGACGGCTTTCGCAAGCGTATTGATGCCGCGCCATGCCCCCTGATGCACCACCGTGGCTGCGTGACGCCCGCGTCAATCCTATGATTTGAAATAAAAAATGGGCCGTCACGCGCTTGGCGTAACGGCCCAGTTGTTCCCGATGGTGGCGGGGGTTCGTGTCCTAGAATGGCATCAGGATGTCGTAGAGTTCCTGGCCATAGCGCGGGCGCTGGACATCGCTGAGATGTCCGCGGCCGCCGTAGGAAATGCGGGCTTCGGCGATTTGCGTGTGGGCGATCGTGTTGTCCGATCCGATGTCCTGCGGACGCGCAATGCCGGTGATGAGAAGTTCGCGGACCTCGTTGTTGACCCGGACTTCCTGGCGTCCGGCGATGACCAGATTGCCATTCGGCAAGACCTGGGTGACGAGGGCGGCAACGGTCAGCGAGATGCTTTCAGTCCGGTTGACCGAACCCGATCCGGCCAGCGAGGAGGATGAGCCGAGGCTGGTCATCGAGGTCGGGTCGATATTGTCATTGAAGAAAGCGGTCAGGTCAGCGCCCAGGAAATTGGTCAGGTCGCTGTCCTCGGCCGAGGTCCGGCTGCGGTTGGTGGTGTTGTTGAGCTGGGCGCTGTCGGAGATGTCGATATTGACGGTGACAATATCGCCGACCTGGTCAGCCCGCGGATCGCCGAAGAAGGTCGGGGAGTTGGCATTCCACAGCGAATTGTTCGCGACACCGGCTGCCGCATAGCGTTGCTGCGGGACGCGCGGCATCGGCATCGGCAGTTGTGACGGTCCGGTTCCGGCGAGATCGGCCGGGTTCTGGATCGGGGTCATCGGCGGTGTCTGGCCGACATAGGACAGGCGATCGGTGGCGGCACAGGCCTGCAGGGCGGCGGCAGCGAGGGCGAGTATGGCGAACTTGCGGATCATGATCTGACCTCCTCGATCAGAAGCTGGCGGTCGGCGAAGCGCCGACGCGGGCCCGGCCCGGGCCATCGACGAGGGCCTCGACCGTACGGTTGGACTGCAGGTTGACGAAGCGGACGACTTCGCCGTCGGCGGCATCTTCCATGGCGCGGGCGCGCACGGTCAGCTGGATGCCGGGCACCGCAAACACGAGGGTGACCAGATCGCCGCGTTCGACCATCAGCGGACGCTGCAGGTCATAGCCCCGCAGCGGCTCGTTCGGGCGCAGGGCGCGGCGGGCCTCCAGCCCGATCAGGGCGTCGGGGTCGAGAATGGCGTCGGGACGCAGCCGGTCTGCGCGATGGCTGATCCAGGTGATGTCGCTGGCGGTGATTTCCTGCCCCGCCGCGACCGGGCGGGCCAGAACCGGCAGCTCGACCGTGGCATAGGCGCGCCCGGTCACACGCACCGTCTGGGCACCGTGATAGGGAGCGATTTCGGCCGCCAGCATGCCGGAGCGGCTGTCGAAGGAGAGGTCGTGGATCTCCGGCCCGCCAACGCTGTCGAGCGGTGCGTGAAGCGCCATCGCCGTGTTGGAGAGCTGGACGTCGTGCACCCGACCCTCCGAGGCGAAGAGCTCGCCTTCAAGCATGTTGGTGAGCGTGTCAGCCGACACGACGCGGCTGGCGCGCTCGATCGAGAGCCGCTGCACACCGGCCGCATTGGCCCAGTCGAGGTCGTTTTCCAGGGCAATGCGGCGGACATAGTTGACGTCCAGGGCCGTGCGGCTGCCGGGAGCCGGGGCCCGGGCGACGACAATGTCGGCCCGCGGACCGGCGATGTCGAACAGGTCGCCCAGCGTGATGTGGGGGCTGTCGACGCGGATGGTTTCCCGCAGCACGACCGTGTCGGCGGCCGATGCTGCGGAGGTCGCAAACGGGGCCGTGGTGAGGCAGGCGAGTGCGATGAGGCTTGTGCGGATCATCTAGCGCTCCCGTTAGCGAAGGTTGGACGAAGCGGCCATCATCTCGTCCGAGGCCGTGATGACGCGGGCATTCATTTCATAGGCGCGCTGGGCCTGGATCAGGGCCGTGATTTCCGACACCGAGTTGACGTTCGAGGTCTCGACGAAGCCTTGGCGGATCGACCCGAAGCCCGGCGATCCCGGCGTGCCGGTGTTCGCGGCGCCGGAGGCCGCGGACTCGAGGAAGAGGTTGTCGCCGCGGGCTTCAAGGCCGGCCTCGTTGAAGAAGGTTGCCAGCTCGAGCTGACCAACCGTCTGGGGATCGGTCTGGCCGTCGATCAGGGCCTGGACCTGGCCCTGGGCATTGATGGCGATCTCGCGCGAGCCCTGCGGGATGGCAATGCCCGGGGCGACGGTATAGCCGTCCGTGGTGACCAGTTCGCCTTGCGGGCTGATCGAGAAATTGCCGGCGCGCGTATAGCCGTCCGAGCCGTCGGGCATCTGGACGCGGAAATAACCATGGCCGGAAATCGCCAGGTCGAACGGGTTGCCCGTGTTCGAGAGGGCGCCCTGTTCGGTAATGCGGTAGATCGAGGCCGTCTGGACGCCGAGACCGACCTGGACACCGGTCGGCACGATCGTGCCGGCATCGGAGCTGTCCATGCCCATCTGCTGGACGTTCTGATAGAGGAGGTCCTGGAACTCGGCCCGCTGGCGCTTGAACCCGGTCGTGTTCATGTTGGCCAGGTTGTTCGAGATTACTTCGACATTGAGCTGTTGGGCCTGCATGCCGGTGGCGGCGGTGGTGAGAGCACGCATATTCGGTCTCCTCCGATCAGATCCGGCCAAGGCGCTCGATGGCGCGCTTGCTCAGATCTTCTGCTTGTTCAAGAAACTTCGAGACCGACTGGTAGCTGCGCATGACAGACATCATGTCGGTGAGCTCGAGAATGGACTGGACGTTGGACTGCTCGATGAAACCCTGACGAACGGTCGGGTCGAGCAGGGCCAGGGGCTGGTCGGCCGGGTCGTTGGACGGCGGGATCGTGTAGCGGCCATTGCCCTGCTTGGACATCTCCGCCCGGTTGGCGATGTCGAACACGCCGATCCGGCCGACTTGCTGGCCGTTCTGCATGATGGTGCCGCCATTGACGACTTCGATATTGCCGGCAGTCGAGTCGATCAGGATCGGGCCGCGCGTGTCGCCATCAATGACGGGCGAGCCATCGGCGGCGACCAGCTGGCCGGCAGCGTCGAGGCGGAAGCGGCCATCGCGGCTGTATTGTTCCTGGCCGTTTGCGTCGACGGCGAAGAAGCCGTCGCCCTCGATCGCGAGGTCGAATTCACGGCCGGTGAAAGCCAGTTCGCCCTGGCCAAAATCGCGGCCCATGCCCCACGTATTCACGAACTGGATGTCGGTGGGTCCGTCCGCGTGTTCGGCGGTGGGTGCAGCGCGATTCTCCAGCAGCAGGGATTCGACCTTGAAGCCGGCAGTGTTGGCGTTGGCGATATTATTGGCCACGACGTCCATTGACCGCCGAAGGGTCATCTGGCGCGACAGGCCGATCATCATAGCGTTGTCCATCGGGCGGTTCCTTTCTGGAGCCTGGGGTCCGCCGTCGTCATTGCGCGGCAGTTACCGGACCAGCTGCATGCCGCGTGCCAAGGTTAATTTTCATGGAAAACAAGAGGTTGACGAAGGCGCGCGGAAAAGCCCGGCAAGCCTTTCCGGCAAAGACCGTCACAGCACTGGGAAGAAGTTGCCGGGCCGCCGCCAATCACTACGAAACGTTAACCGCGCTCACCGTTAATGGGATCAGATGATTCCCCGGACTGGGAGCGAGACCATGGCTGACGACAACGACGACATCGAAGACGGTGCAGAAGGCGAGGAAAAGCCGAAGAAGAACCCTTTGAAATTGGTTCTTTTTATCGGTTTGCCCGTGCTGATCCTGCTGCTCGCGGGCGTCGGTGGATTCATGATGTTCGCCGGCGGCGGTGATGACGAGGAACAGCATGCCGATGCCGGTCACGGCGAGGCCGCTGACGGTCATGGCGCCGCTGAGGCCCACTCGACCGATGAAGTATATTATTACAACCTGCGCGAAGGCGACGGGACCGAAGAGACGATCACGACGAATATCCGCTCCTCGACCGGCCGTCCGATCATCATCCAGCTCCAGGTGACCTTTGAGTCGAGCCGGTCCGACCTCGGTCCGATCCTCGAAGAGCATGTCGACCGGGTGATGGACCAGTATATCATGTTCCTGCGCGAGCTTCGCGAAGACGAGATCTACGGCTCGGCCGGTCAGAACCGCCTTCGTCTGGAATTGCTGCGCCGGGTCAACATGGCGATCGAGCCGGCTCAGGTCGATGCGGTCCTGATCCAGCAACTCCTTCTTGTCGACTAGGCCTGTCAGGACCAACGGAAAGCACGCACATGTCTGACGATATGGACCAAGATGCATTGGCGGCCGAATGGGAGGCCATGGCCGAGGACGGTGACGACCTCGACCTGGCGTCCGAATGGGAGGCCATGGTCGGTGCGGATGACAGTGATCAGGACCTGCCGACCGTCGGCGGCGGTGCCGAGCGCATCCTCAACCAGGACGAGATCGACAGCCTGCTCGGCTTCTCGCTCTCGGACGACGACGCTGGGGACAAGTCCGGCATCCGCGCCATCATCAATTCGGCCCTGGTCTCCTATGAGCGCCTGCCGATGCTCGAGATCGTCTTCGACCGTCTCGTGCGTCTGATGACGACATCGCTGCGCAATTTCACGTCGGACAATGTCGAGGTCTCGCTCGACAATATCTCGTCGATCCGCTTCGGCGACTATCTGAATTCCATTCCGCTGCCCGCCATTCTCGCTGTCTTCCGGGCCCAGCAGCTCGACAATTACGGCCTGCTGACGGTCGATTCCAACCTGATCTATTCGATCGTCGACGTTCTGCTCGGCGGACGCCGCGGCACCTCGGCCATGCGGATCGAGGGGCGCCCCTACACCACGATCGAGCGGATGCTGGTCCAGCGCATGATCGAAGTTGTCCTCGGCGATGCCAAGCAGGCGTTCCAGCCGCTGACCGAGGTCGATTTTGACCTTGAGCGCGTCGAGACCAATCCGCGCTTCGCCGCGATCGCCCGGCCGGCCAATGCGGCCATCCTGGTCAAGCTGCGGATCGACATGGAAGACCGCGGTGGTCGAATCGAGCTCTTGCTGCCTTATGCGACTCTGGAGCCCATCCGGAAGATGTTGCTCCAGCAGTTCATGGGGGAAAAGTTCGGACGCGACAATATCTGGGAAGGCCACCTGGCGACCGAGCTCTGGTCGACCAAGATGGAAGTCCAGGCCGTGCTCGACGAGCAACGCATTTCACTCGGAACGGTCGCCAACCTGAAAGTGGGGGACACGCTGTATCTCGATGCATCGCCGACCAGTGATGTCGAGCTGCGTTGCGGCAATGTTCCCCTGACCCGCGGCCGGATGGGCCGCATAGGACACAATGTTGCCCTGCGACTGAGCGGACCGCTCTCGCCAGGGGCCAAGAAAGCGATGATGAGGTTCGCATGACACTCGCCGCCCTGATATTCGAAGGTCTCGTCGCTGCGCTGCTGGTCGTGGCTGTGGTCATGTGCTGGCGCGTCGATCGCCGTCTGAGTGCGCTCAAGAAGGGGCAGGACGGTGTCCGCGAGTCGGTGATTGCGCTCAATGAGGCCACCGATCGCGCCCGGGCCAGCCTTGGTGCGCTCGAGCGGGCGACCGCCCAGTCCGCCGAGGTCCTGGAAAAGCGTGTCGCTGACGCGCGTGTGCTGGCCGACGAGTTGCGCCTGGTCACGGGCAATGCGGACCGCAAGGCCGATAATCTCGCGCAGCGCCGCGCGCCGCGCCGCCGCGCCGCTGATATTTTTCCGGACGGGGCTGGCTCCCGCATCATCAATGATCTCAAGGATGTGAGGTAGCGCCATGCGCGAGCCGCTTCGCTTTTTCACCGTCCTTGCGGTCCTGATGTGCGGACTGCTGGGCCTCAAATCCCTGTCGATCGCCAATGGGGCGGCTGAATGGTGGGATGCCCAGGGCAGTGCCATGGCAGCGGAAGCCAGCGCACAGGCGCATGGCGATGACGGTGCGGCCGCTGAGCCTGACGCGCCGATCATGCCGGCCGAACATGCCCAGTCGGCGCCGATCCTCGGCACGCCAACCGAGGCGGATGCCTCGGCTGCCTTCAGCGAGCGGGTCGCCAGCGGGGTTCGCACCGCCGAGGAAGAGCGTGTGATCTATCGTCTCCGCGAGCGCTCCGGCGAGCTGGATGCCCGCGAGCGCGACCTCGAAACCCGCGAAGCGCTGATGCTGGCGATGGAACAGCGGGTCGATACCAAGATCTCCGAGCTCAACGCGCTGCGCGAGCAGATTGAAACCCTGTCCGGCGAGCTCTCGGATCGTGAGGATGCGGATATGGGCGTGATCGTTGCCTGGTATTCCGCCATGGAACCGCGCGACGCGTCGGAGCGGATCGCCACACTCGACATGGAAACCCAGCTGCAGATTGCCTCGCGCATGTCGCAGCGTGTCTTCGGCTCCATCCTGGCCGAGATGAATACGGGTGCGGCTGCTGCGCTCACCGAGCGCATGGCGAGCCGGTCCAACCTGCCCGAGACGGTGGCCGAGCTGGAGGCGCGGATTGCCGAAGGCGGCTAGACATATTGGCCGTCTGGCCGGAAGCCTTCTGCCACTGCTTCTGGCTTCGACCGCGCTGGCGCAAACGCCGGCGACACTGAGCGTCGAGCGCGGTGAGAATTCGCTGCGCCTGCTCATCGACTATGACGACAGCGTTGCCGACAACCTGCCGGTGGCCGATGTCCGGGTTGAGCACACGGTTCTGATCGCCCGTCTCAGCGAGCCGCTCGAGGCGGATGTATCGACGCTGGTCGGAGAGCTGTCCGGCCTGGCGGCGAGGGCCCGGCTTGATCCTGACGGGTCGACCTTGCGCATTGCCCTCAACCAGAGCGTCGAGGCCTATACCTCGGCAAGCTATGACCAGGTCGCGATTGATTTTGTCCCGGTGGGGGGCGCCCGACCGGCTGACATCGTGTCGCCGCGCGAAGCGCGCGAAATCGAGGCCGCCCGACTGGCGGCCGAGCAAGCCGCGCTGCCACCACCACCACCGCCGCCCGCCGAGGCCTTGCCGGTCCGCTACCGGGTCGGCCAGGCCACCGAATATACACGGATCGAGCTGCTCTGGCCGCGTGAGGTCGCGTTCACGCTCGAGCAGACTGGCAATGTCGCGGAGGTGCGCTTTGCCGAGCCTGCTGACATTGATCTGAGCCGGTTGTCCGGCTCGCCGCCGCGCTTCCTTCAGGGCCTCGACGCCCGGCGTGAGGGCGATGAATTCGTGCTCCGGCTGACGGTTGAGCCCGGTGTCGAGGTGCGGGCCTGGGGTGAGGATGGCCGGGTTGCCATCGACCTGCCCGATCCGGCCTTTGTCGACGCTGCCACCTTGCTGGCCGAGCTCGGTGAAGCCGCCGATGCCGAGGCCATCGCCAACCGGGCTGATGCCACCACAGATGCGGCTGCCGAAGAGACGGTGGCCGCCGCCAATCCCCGGCCGACCCCGACCCCGGCCACGTCGCAACCGGCCGCTGCGCCGATGACCCGGCAGGCCTCCACCAGCGATGAACCCCCGGTCGAGTCCGAGCCGTCGGTGGAGACCGGGCCCCGGCCACAAGCGGCACAGCCGACGATGCTGCAGCCCGTCATGACCGGGCCGAGCCCGCTGCCCGATGACGGTGTCGTCCGGGCTGAAGTGTCCGACTTCAACGGGGACCTGCGGATCGACTTTGACTGGGCCGCGCCGCTCGGCATGGCGGTGTTCCGGCGTGGCGAAGCGATCTGGATCGTGTTTGACGCAGCGGCCGCGCTCAACCTGGACGAACTCGATGGTGCCGGCCGGCGCCATGTCCGCAATTATTCCGCGGTGACGGGCGAGACCTACAGTGCCGCGCGGATCATCGTGCCGTCGACCTCCCAGGCCGAGGCCCGGCTTGATGGCAATCGTTGGTCGGTCGTGCTGTCGGAACGGATCGACTCGCCGCCCCGCCCGATCAATGTGCGACGCGATGCGCGTCGCGGTCGTCCGGGGCGCATCCTGATGGATATCGCCAATGCGCACGCGATCCGCTGGATCGATGATCCCGTGGTCGGCGACCGGATTGGCGTGATCACGGCCATGGGTCCGATCCAGGGCCTGATCGCCCGCAGCGAATTCGTCGGCGGTGCCCTGCTGCCGAGCGCCCAGGGCGCAGCGGTTCAGGTGATCGCCGAGGATATCGAGATCGAGTTGATCGGCGGCGGTGCCGCCATCAGTCGCCCCACGGGCCTTGATCTGACGCCTGCCGCCACCGCGACCGCAGGACGGTCCGACGGCGAAGGGTCCGTGCTGGCGAATATCTCCTCGCCGGCGCTGATGTATTTCGATGCCTGGCGCGGCGCCGGCGCTTTCAACACGGAATGGAATGCCCGCCTGCGCCGGACTGCTCTGGAGGAGGGGACAGACGGGCAGATCGCGCTCGCCCGTTTCCTGCTGGCGCGTGATCTCGCGCCGGAGGCCCTTGGCATGGTCCAGCTGGCGATCGAGGCCGAGCCACAACTCGCCAACGATCCGCATGTCCGCTCCATCCAGGGCGTCGCAAGCTATTTGATGTACCGCCTTGATGATGCGGCGGAGTATTTCGCTCACCCGTCCCTGGCCCAGGACCCGGGGGCCGATCTCTGGCGAGCCATGATCGCGGTGCGCGAGCAGCGCTGGCAGGATGCCCGGCGCCGCTTCAATACGGGCGAGGCCACCATTTATCACTATCCGGCGGAGTGGCAGGCCCGGTTCAATGCCGCGCACGCCCTGGCCGCGCTTGAGCTCGGTGATACTGCAGCGGCGCAGGAATATCTCTATGCGGTCGAGGCCGGTGATCCGGACTGGCAGACCCAGCTGGACGCCAATTACGTGGCGGCACGGCTGGCTGAGGCGGGTGGCAACCTGTCGGAGGCCCTCAGCCGTCTCGATGCGCTGTCAACATCAGGCTATGCCGAGGCGGAAGCCCGCGCCCTGTACGATCTCTACCGGCTGCAGCTCGCCGACGGCCAGATCAGCCGGGCCGAGGCGATCGAGAATCTGGAGAATCTCCGTTTCCGCTGGCGCGGCGATACCATCGAGCTGGAAACCGTACGCACCCTCGGTGAGCTCTATGTCCAGGCCGGTGATTTCGCCCGCGGCCTCGAGACCATGGCGACCGCGCAGGCGCGCTTCCCCGAATCCGAGGCCGGACGCCGCATCGGTGAGGACATGGTATCGATCTTCCGCCGTCTCTTTCTCGACGGCGAGGCTGATCGGATGGACCCGGTCGAAGCGGTCGCGATCTTTTATCAATACCAGAACCTGGCGCCGATCGGCACCGATGGTGACCGCATGATCCGGCGGCTCGCCGACCGGCTGATCGCCTTTGACCTTTTGGACCCGGCTGCGGAGCTTTTGCAGCACCAGGTCGATTACCGTCTGCGCGAACCCCTGGCCCGCGCCCGCGTCGCGACGGACCTCGCCATCGTCTACCTGATGGATCGCCGCTATGAGGATGCCCTCAACACGATCCGCAGATCCCGCATTGCCGGCCTGCCGGAGGCAATGGTGGATGAACGCTATCTGCTGGAAGCCCGGGCGCTGTCAGAGATGGGCCGGGCCGAGCAGGCGCTCGAGCTGATTGCATCCGACCAGTCCGAGGCGGCCAGCCGTCTGCGCGCCGATGTTGCCTGGACCCAGCGCGACTGGCGCAATGCCGGGCGTCGGCTCGAGGGCATTCTCGGCAATCGCTTCGCCGAGGCCAGCCCGCTCGAGCCCACCGAGCAGGACGATGTCCTGCGGGCCGCGATCGCCTATAGCCTGGCCCGCGACACCGATAGTGCGGTCCGTCTGGGAGAGCGCTATGGCGAGGCCATGGCCGCGACTGACCAGGCTGCCGCCTTCGGCCTTTTGACCAATGACGATGCCACGCCGGGCAATGTCCGCTTCACCGACATGGCGTCGCGGATTGCCTCGATTGATACGCTGGATGCCTTCATGGAGCCGTTCCGGGCCCGCTTCGTCAACGGCGGCGGCCCGAGCTGAGGCGCGCCTTCATCGTCCTGTGACGATTTCCCCTGTGTTCATTGCGGGTATTAGAGCCTAACCAAGGAGAGGTCTTTGAAGGAGACCTGTCATGATCCTTGTTGAAACGGGCGAAACATCCGGTGTCGTGGTGGCCAAGGCCGTCGGCACCCTGTCTGCATCCGACTATTCAGATGCCCTCGTCCCCGGCCTCGAGGCGGCGATTGCCGCGCACGGCCCGGTCGCGATGCTGTACTGGTTCGGACCTGAGTTTGACGGCTTTACCGCCGGAGCGATGTGGGCCGACATGCGGCTCGGCCTCGACCATCTGAAGGACATCACCCGCATTGCTGTCGTCACCGATGATCACGTCATGGCGGCGATGGTCCAGGGCACGGCGATCTTCCTGCCCATGCCGGTACGGGTCTTTGGCAATGATGCGCTGGGCGCGGCCAACAAATGGCTGCTGGCGGATGATCCGGCCAAGGGCTGAGACGTCAGTTCAGCGTCCCGAAACTCTGCACCAGCGATCCGACGACCAGTCGCCAGCCGTCAACGAGCACGAAGAAGATCAGCTTGAACGGTAGCGAGATGACGATGGGCGGCAGCATCATCATGCCCATCGACATCAGGATCGAGGCGACCACGAGGTCGATGATCAGGAAGGGGATGAAAAGCAGGAAGCCGATCTCGAAGGCGCGCCGCAATTCGGAGATCATGAAGGCGGGCGCGACCACCCAGAAGGAGGTATCCTCCGGCGTCTCCGGCACGGCCTGCTGGGACATGTCGATGAAGAGGGCGAGGTCGTCCTCGCGCACATGGGTGAGCATGAAGGTCTTGAGCGGGCCGGTCGAGCGATCGAACGCCTCGGTCAGCTCGATTTCCTCCGCCAGCAGGGGCTGGATGCCGTCCTCATAGGACTGCGTGAAGACCGGCGCCATGATGAAGCCGGTCAGGAAGATGGCCAGCGAGACCAGCACGGCATTGGGCGGGCTCTGCTGCAGGCCGAGGCCGGTCCGCAGCAGGGACAGGACCACAATGATGCGCACGAAACTCGTCGTCATGATGACGATGGAGGGGGCCAGCGAAAGAACAGTCAGCAGCGCGATCAGCTGCAGCACACGCTCGGTCAGGGCGCCTTCCTGACCGGCTTCAATCGTGACGGTCTGCGCTTCCGCCTGAAAGCCGGCCAGGGTGATCAGGCCGAGCAGGAAAAGGGCGAGGCAGGCCCACAGACCCTTGCGCGCGCTCATGCGGATCGCTCCACGGCCGGCGAGGGGGCGGCATCAAGGTCCGGTCTGGCCGGGGCTGTCGACAACACGGTCTCGCGCTCCATACCGAGCAAAACCACGTGCTCGGCCCCGTCGGCCTGGAGAATCACGAGCCGGCGGCGCGGGTCAATCACGAGCGTCTCCCTGATTTTCAGACGCCGCTCATGGCCACCGATGCGGCGCAGCCCGGTCATCTGCTGCAACAGCCAGCCCTTCTGGACCGCATAGCCGAACAGGCCGAGCCCGCCGAGCAGGACGACCAGGATGGAGATGGCGAACAGATAGCTGGTCCAGGTGACGATATCCGACATCGCGGTGAGGCCTCATAATCAATGATGACTGTGTGGGGTGATGCGGTTAAGCCGCCGTTAACCGTGCGGGACCACCTTCGTTCACGAATAGGAAAGGGGATTCGCACATGCGGCCCGATGACGTGCCGGTCCTGGCACTGCTTCGACAATCGATGAGTTTTCACGCCGACCGCCAACAGGTGATCGCGGAGAACGTCGCCAACGCGAATACGCCCGGCTATACGCCGCGTGACCTGGACGAGTCCGACTTCCATGCAGCCCTGCGCTCGCAGATGAGTGGCGGTGAGACCGGCGGTCGGGGAGCCCTGCGCCTGACCACCACCAATGCCGGTCATATCCCGGCGTCCGGCGCAGACGGCGGGTCGTCGTCCTTGTGGCAAGCCAGCGAGAGCCCGGACTCCGAGACGACCGTCAACGGCAACTCGGTCGTGATTGAAGAACAGATGGTCCGGGCCCAGGAAAACCGCATGCGCTATGAGAGCGCGGTGACCCTGTACCAGAAAAGCATTGGCCTGCTGCGGACCGCGATCCGCGCGCCGGGCCGCTAGGGAGTGATCGATGGGTAACGCTTCAGACGCCATGCAAATCTCCGCCTTCGGCATGCGGGCGCAAGCCGCGCGGATGCGGATCATCTCGGAAAATATTGCCAACGCCGACTCCACCTCCCGCGAGGCGGGCGGTGAGCCCTATCGCCGTCAGGTCCCGGTCTTCGAGGCCGAACTCGATCGCGCGACCGGGCTCAATGCCGTGCGCATGACCGATGTTGCCTATGACCAGAGCGACTTCACACTGGAGTTCGATCCCGGTCACCCGGCCGCGAATGCGGAGGGCTATGTCCAGACCTCCAACGTGCAGACGCTGGTCGAGATGATGGACATGCGCGAAGCCATGCGCACCTACGAAGCCAATCTCAACATGATCGAGAATGCCCGCCGCATGCAGGAGCGGGCGCTCGATCTGCTGCGCCGCTAGAACAGCGGACGCGAGCCCTAGAAACAGGATGAAGGACACAGTCCATGGCCGCTGATCTCTCCGCCGTCCAGGCGTACCAAGCCGCGATCCGTACCGCCCAGCAATCCGCCATGGGGTCGAGCCAGGACGCAGCCGCGACCGGTGGCGGCATGGATTTCGGCTCGATGGTCACCAGTGCCATCGCCGATACCGGCCAGACCCTGGCCATGTCCGAGCGGATGACCGCCGCCGGGGCTGCCGGTGAGGCGGAACTGATCGACGTTGTAACCGCGGTGTCCGCGGCCGAGATCTCGCTCGAGACGGTCGTCGCCGTGCGCGACGAGGTGGTGAAGGCCTACCAGGAAATCCTGCGCATGCCGATCTGACGCCGGACCGCCCGCGCTGTCATGACAAGCCCCGGCCCTGGTCGGGGCTTTTTCGTGGTCCGATACAAAAACGGCCTCCCGACATCTGCCGGGAGGCCGGTCTCGTTGGCGGCAAGGTCGCCGTTTACTCGGCGTCGGCGATCCATGCATTGACGCGTTGCTCGAGGACCGAGAGCGGCATCGCGCCCTGGGTCAGGACGACGTCGTGGAAATCGCGGATGTCATAGCGATCACCAAGAGCTTCCTCGGCGACACCGCGCAGGCGCAGGATTTCGAGCATGCCGACCTTGTAGGCTGTCGCCTGGCCCGGATAGACGATGTAGCGATCGATCGCGGCGATGCTGTCGCCCAACGGGTTGGGCGTGTTCTCGGCCAGGTAGTCGACCGCTTCCTGACGCGTCCATTGCTGGCTGTGCAGACCGGTGTCGACGACCAGTCGGCAGGCCCGCCACAACTCCATCGCCAGTCGGCCGAAGTCGGAATAGGGGTCCGAGTAGAAGCCGTATTCCTTGGGCAGATACTCGGTGTAGAGACCCCAGCCTTCGGTATAGGCGGTATAGCCGCCGAAACGCCGGAAGGCCGGCACGCCCTCGAGCTCCTGCATGATCGCCAGCTGCATGTGGTGACCCGGAATGCCCTCGTGATAGGCGAGCGCCTCCATCTGGTAGGTCGGCATCAGCGACATGTCGCGCAGGTTGGCATAATAGACGCCCGGGCGGGAGCCGTTCGGGGCCGGGCGCTGGTAGAAGGCCTTGCCGGCACTGTCCTGACGGAAGATCTCGACCCGGCGCACTTCCATTTCGGCCCGCGGGAAGGTGTTGAACATCTGCGGCAGGGTTTCACGCATGGTGTCGATCAGTGCCGTTGCGTCGGCGAGGTAGTCGTCACGCCCCTGATCGGTATTGGGGTAGTAGAACTGTTCGTCGGTGCGCATGAATTCGAAGAAGTCCTGCAGCGACCCCTCATAGCCAACCTGTTCCATGATTGCGCGCATCTCGTCATGGATGCGGGCGACTTCCGACAGGCCGAGCTGGTGGATCTCCTCGGCCGACAGGTCCATCGTCGTATAGCCATTGAGCAGGTAGTTGTAGAACTCACCGCCATCGGGGTGTTTCCAGACGCCATCATCCTCGGTGGCGACGGCGGCCTGCTCCTCGAACAGGGCGATCACACGCTCATAGGCCGGGGCGACGGCTTCGGTCAGGGCGGCCTCGGCCTCGCTGATCAGGCGCGCCTGCTCGTCGGCCTCAAGCCCGAGCGCTTCGACTTTGCCGGTGAAATCGGCCAGCAGGGGGCTGGCCTCGCCATCATCGAACGGGGCGCCGGAGATGATGTTGCGCGCGGTCGTGATCATCGGCTCATAGGTCCAGAGCGGTGTCAGCACACCGATCTCCGCCGAGCGCCGCGAATTGGCGATGCTCTGGTCCATATAGACCGGCAGATTGCGCAGGCGGCCGATATAGGCCTCGGCATCCTCGACGGTGTCGACCCGGTGGTTGTTGATCAGGAAGGAGGCCGCATTCATGTGCGGTCCCGAACGCGGGGTGAAGGTGTAGCGATGGTCAATCCAGCGCTGGCCTTCGGCCGAGCGTTCAGCGTCGTACTCGAACAGGTGCCAGGACAGCTGGGCGCTGTCATCGAGCGCGTCGTAGTCGAAGGTTTCGCGCATGTGGGCGAGGTCCGCCTGCCCGAGTTCGAAGCTTTCCTGCGCGAATTCCGGCGAGGCATCGGACCACTGGTCGTAATTGGTCTTCATGCCGAGGAAGGTCTGGGTCATCGGCGAACGCGCGACGTCGCGGTCAAACACCTCCTGGAACCAGGCATTGAGGCGATCGGACTCGGTTTCCTCGGCGGTCTGCGAGGCCGCATCGGCCAGGGTCTCGGTTGTTGCGGCGGTTTCAGCCGGCATCGCCTCTGATGTCGCGCCGGTCTCGTCAGCGGCATTGCAGGCTGTCAGGAGGGCGAGCGCCGAGACGCCGGCGGCCAGGTGTGAAAGTCGCATAGTCATACCCCTTCTTGGTCTTCTACTCGGCCGATCCGGCCCGTTTTTCTTCGACATAGTCATTGATCAGCTCGGTCAGGACCGCCAGCGGCAGCGAGCCATTGGTCAGCACCACGTCATGAAATTCGCCATAGTCGAAGGCGTCACCCAGTTCGGCCTGGGCAAAGTCGCGCAATTGCTGGATCCGCATCTGGCCGGTCTTGTAGGAGGTCGCCTGGCCCGGCCAGACGATATAGCGCTCGACCTCGCGGGTGATCTCTTCCACGGTGAAGGAGGTGTTGGTCCGCAAATAGTCGATCGCCTCCTCGCGCGACCAGCGCAGCGAGTGGATGCCGGTATCCACGACCAGGCGTCCGGCACGCCACAGCTCGTAGGCGAGACGGCCGAAGTCCTGATAGGGATCGGTGAACATGCCCATGTCCTTGCCCAGGCTCTCGGCATAGAGCGCCCAGCCCTCGCCGAAGGCCGACAGGTAGAGGAAACGCTGGAACATCGGTGTGCCTTCCTGCTCCTGTCCCAGGGTGAGCTGGAAATGGTGGCCGGGAATGCCCTCGTGATAGGCCAGCGTTTCCATCTGGTAGATCGGCAGGTTCCGCATGTTCAGGGTATTGGCGTAATAGACGCCGGGCCGCGATCCATCGAGTGAGCCGGAGCTGTAAAAGGCTGTCGGAGAACCGGCCGCGCGATAGGGCTCGACTTCGCGCACCACCATCTCGCCTTGCGGCATGGTGTCGAAATAGTCCGGCAGGACGCCGCGGACCCGGTCGAAGATCCCACCGACCGCGGCCATATAGGCGGCCCGGCCTTCATCGGTATTGGGATAGTAGAATTGCGGGTCGGTGCGCATGAACTCGAAGAAGTCCTGCAGCGAGCCCTCAAAGCCGACCTGTTCCATGATGCCGCGCATCTCTTCGTGGATGCGGGCGATCTCGGCCAGACCGGTATCATGGACTTCCTGCGGCGACAGATCGGGCAGGGTGGTGAAGGCCGCCAGCTGGCTCTCGTAATAGGCCTCGCCGCGCGGCAGCTTCCAGGCGCCGTCGCGATCATCGGCCATGTCCTGGTGGCGCTCGAAGATCGCCAGCAGGCGCTCATAGGCCGGCCCGACGGTTTCGGTGAGGGCGGCGGTGCCGCGGCTGATCAGGTCGGCCCTGACCGCGTCATCGACGTCGAGCGCCTCGACCTTCGCGGTGAAGTCGGCCAGCAGCGGCGAGACTGCATCGCTGTCGTCAAACGGGGCGCCAGTAATGACGGCCCGGGTGTTGCCGAGCAGGTATTCAAAGGCAAAGCGCGGCGGGATGACGCCGGCTTCGGCGCGCGCGTCGGCGCGGGCGATCAGTGTGTCGAAGATCGGACCGATCCCGGCAAGGCGCGAGATATAGGCCTCGGCGTGGGCGACAGTTTCGACCCGGTGCTGACCGATCAGGGTCGAGGGCATGCCGGTATGGGGGCCGAACATCTGGGTGAAGACGTAAGTCTGGTCGCGGAAGCCGTATTGGCGGATGCCGGTTTCCTGCAGGTATTCAAAGACCCGGTAGGAGACCCGCGCATCCCGATCGAGCGCGTCATAGTCATAGCGCTCGCGCATGGTGGCGAGGCGCTCGATGCGGCGTTGTTGCGTCGCCTCTGCAGCCTCATCGCTGACATCATCCCACTGGCCATAGGCGGTGAGATCGTCAATCCGTCCCAGCCCCGTCTGCTGCTGCGGCGAGCGCGCCAGATCGGCTTCGAAAAGCTCCGCGAACCAGGCGTAGAGGCGTTCGCTTTCAGTCTGCTCGCTGGCCGCTGCCGAGGTCTCCGCCGGCGCCGGATCCGTGTTCCCGGCAGGATTGGAGGGCGGTGAGCAGGCGGCCATCAGAACAGCGATGGAGGCCGTGGCGAGCCAGGCGCGGGTCTTGGTCATGATTGTCTCCCCTGGCGCGCCCGGTCTCTCTCCCAGACCAGACGGGCCGTCTCTTTACATAGTCCAGCCGCCGCCCCGGTCGAAGGGGCGACGGCTGGACAAATCCGGTCTCGGAATAGTGCGCGGCCTGTCAGCGATGTCAAACCGGCCGCGCGGGCACGGCCGCTACTCGGCCAGCTTGCGTGCGATCCACGCATCGACCAGCTCTTCCAGCAGGGTCAGCGGGATGGAGCCATTGGTCAGGACAATGTCGTGGAACTCGCCATAGCTGAAATCATCGCCCAGCTGGTCCATGGCGCGCTGGCGCAGGTCGAGAATGGTCATCATTCCGACCTTGTAGGAGACCGCCTGACCCGGCCATACCATGTAGCGACGCACCTCATTGGCGATATCGCCTTCCGGCATCGGGGTTGCGGCCAGCATGTAATCGACTGCTTCCTGCTCGCTCCATTGCAGATGGTGGATGCCGGTGTCGACGACGAGGCGGGCCGCCCGGAAGACCTCATAGGAGAGGCGGCCGAAATCCTGGTAGGGGTCGGTGAAGAAGCCCATGTCCTTGCCCAGGTTCTCGGCATAGAGCGCCCAGCCTTCGCCATAGGCGGAATACCATTGCAGGCGCTGGAACATCGGCGCGTTCTCGAGCTCCTGCGCCAGCGATGACTGGAAGTGGTGACCCGGCGATCCCTCGTGATAGGCGAGCGACTCCATCAAATAGGTCGGGTTGTCGCGCATATTGGCGAGGTTGACATAGTAGGCGCCGGGCCGGGTTCCATCGAGCGATCCCGGCTCATAGAAGGCGCCGGTCGCGGTTGTGATACGGTAGTCCTCGACGGCGCGAACCTCGAGCTGGGCTTGCGGCAGCTGGCCGAAGAAGTCCGGAGCGGCCTGCTCGATTTGCCGGATCATGGCGGCCGATTCCTCGAGATAACGCGCCCGTCCGGCCTCGGAGTCCTCGTAGTAGAACTCGTCACTGGTGCGCAGGTGCTCGAAGAAGTCCTGCAGTGAGCCCTCGAAGCCGACCTGCTCCATGATCGCCCGCATCTCGCCATGGATCCGCGCAACTTCATCAAGGCCGGTCTGGTGGATCTGGTCCGCGGTCAGGTCGGTGCGGGTGGTGTAGTTCATCAGCTGGCTGCGATAGAAGGCCTCGCCCTCCGGCAGGGACCAGGCGCCGTTATTGGCGTCACCGGCCATAGCGGCATGGGCCTGCATGGTTGTGATCAGCCGGTCATAGGCCGGACCGACGCCAGTCAGCAGAGCCGCCTCGGCGCGATCGAGCAGATCCTGACGGGTCGCATCATCCAGCTCGATTTCGCCCAGCTTGCCCTTGAAATCGGCCCACAGCGGCGAGTCCCCACCGCTGTCATCGAACGGGGCACCGGTCACGAAACGCTGTGCGGCCTCAATGATGATCGGATAGGCGAAGGCCGGCGCGAGCACGCCTTGCCGCGCCCGGTCATCGGCTTGCTGCGTGTTGACGTCGAGCACGTCGCCCAGACCCAGCAGACGGCTGACATAGGCCTCGGCGTGGTCGACATTGTCGATCCGGTGGTAGCCAATCAGCGTCGTGGCCAGGCCGGTGTGGGGGCCGAAGAAGGACGAAAAGATGTAGTTGTGGTCCCAGAACTCGGACTGCTGGGAATTGTTCTCGTGGATGAATTCGGAGAAGCGCCAGGTGATCTGGGCTTCCGGGGTCAGCGCGCCATAGTCGAAATTCTCCCGCATGTAGCGCTGGCGTTCGGCGGAGCGCTGCAGGCTGTCGCGATAGGCCTGCTCGCTGGGGTCATCCCACTGGCCATAGGCTTCCAGGTCATCAATCATGCCCAGATAGGTCTTGCCGATCGGGTTATAGGCAAGTTCGGCCTCGAACTGCTCCTGGAACCAGGCATAGAGGCGTTCGGTTTCGGTCTGCTCGGCCGGGGAAGTGTCGCCCGCCATGTTTTCGGCAACCGCTGCCTGTGTGGCAATGGCGGCCGTTTCGGTTTCGTCGGCCGGTGTGCAGGCTGCGGCCAGGGCCAGGGCGCTGGCTCCGGCGAGTAGGAAATGTAGGCGCATGGCAGGTTTGTCCCCGTTTACCAGAATTGACGTTTTCTTAATGCCGCGAAGGCATCCGTAAATATACTTAATCTTTCAACCGATTCTCCCCGCTGGTGCTGAGGCGAGACCCGTGACCGGACCTGAAGTCCTTGATTTTGCGAGAGAAGCCATTTGGCTCATGCTGGCTATGGCGGCACCCGTCATGCTGGTCGGCCTCGCTGTGGGTGTCACGATCGCCTTGTTCCAGGCCCTGACCCAGGTTCAGGAAATGACCTTGGTCTTCGTCCCGAAGATCATCGCGATCTTCATCGCCCTGCTGCTCTTCCTGCCCCTGATGGGCGGGCTGATGGCCGGCTTCATGACGATGATCTTCGACCGGATCGCCAATCCATGATCCCGGAACTGCCAGCCCTGGTCTATGCGGCGGGCCTGGTCTTTGCCCGGCTGGGCGCCATCCTGATGCTGCTGCCCGGTTTTGGTGAGCCATCGATTCCGGTCCGGATCCGCCTGGTCTTCGCCCTGCTGCTATGCCTGATCATGGCGCCGATCATTGCGCCCTCGCTGCCGGCCATGCCGCCGCAGCCACTGGCGATGGCGGGGATTGTCATCGGTGAGGTCATCACCGGCCTGATGATCGGCGCGGTCGCGCGCATGCTGGTTTCGACCGCGGCGGTCGCCGGCCAGGTGATCGGCATGCAGACCGGTCTCGCCATGGCCCAGTCCTTCGACCCGTCGCAAGGCTCGCAAGGGGCGCTGATTGCCACCTACTTGAACCTGACCTTCCTGCTCTTGCTGCTGGCCACCAATACCCATCACATGTTGCTGCAGATGGCACTCAACTCCTACGTGGTGTTCGAGCCCGGGGCGATGCCCTCGATGGCCGATGCCGCCGACTGGGCGCTGACCGCGTTCGCCGATGCCTTCCGTCTCGGCATCCAGCTGGCCTCGCCGCTGATCATGTACGGCCTCTTGTTCTATTTCGCGCTGGGGATACTCTCGCGACTCATGCCGCAGGCGCAAATCTTCTTCATCGCGATGCCGTCGAACATCCTCGTCGGACTGTTCATCCTCGCGATCGCCGTTGGCGCGATGAGCGCCGTCTGGCTGGAGCGCATGCAGCGCTTCGCGCTGGACATGAACTGAGGGAAGGCTGAGCACGCATGGCCGAAGGCGAAGACGACAGCCAGAAAACCGAGGAACCCACCCAGCGGCGGCTGGATGACGCACGCGAGAAAGGCGATGTCGCCAAGTCGCAGGAAATCCCGGGCTGGTTCATCCTCGCCTCCGGTCTGGCCCTGCTGAGCTTCATCTTTCCCATGATGGCGCGCGCGCTGGCCGGGTCGATGGAGATTTTCTTCGAACAGCCGCACCGCTTCGCGATTGAGCCAGGCGCGATGATGACGCTGATGCAGACCCTGTCCTGGCAGGTCGTGGCCGCCGTCGGCCTGCCGATCGCGATGTTCGCGGTCGCTGGTTTCGCCGGTCACTACGTGCAGCAGGGCATGTTGTTCACGACGGAAAAGATCCAGCCCAAATTCGACAAGATCAATCCGATCGAGGGTTTCAAACGCAATTTCGGACCCCAGGGCCTGGCCAACTTCCTCAAGGGCGTCGGCAAGATGGCACTGGTCGCCGTGGCGGCCTTTCTCGTTATCTACCCCAAGCGCGAGATCCTGGCCGGCATGCCGGCGCTCGACATCACCGCTTTGCTGCCGCTGGTCCGGCAAGGCGCGATCGAGCTGCTGCTCGCGGCCCTGATCGTCTACGCGGTGATCGCGGCCCTCGACTATGTCTTCCAGCGCCAGAGCTTCATGAAGCGCAACCGGATGTCGCGGCGCGAGATCAAGGACGAGATGAAGCAGTCCGAGGGTGACCCGCTGGTCCGGGCCAAGCTGCGCCAGCTGCGCCATGAGCGGGCCCAGCGCCGGATGATGACCAAGGTCCCCGACGCCACCGTGATCGTCACCAACCCGACCCACTATGCCATCGCGCTGTATTATGTTCAGGGCGAGACGCCGGCCCCGATCTGTGTCGCCAAGGGTGTCGACGAGGTCGCCTTGCGCATCCGCGAGGTCGGCGCCGAGCATAGTGTCCCCATCGTCGAGGATCCGCCCCTGGCGCGGGCGCTGCACGCGACCGCCGACCTCGACGCGGAAATCCCGACCGAGCATTTCCAGGCCGTGGCCAAAGTGGTCGGCTACGTCCTCTCCCTCACTCAGGGACGGCGCGCACGATACCGTCCGAGCGAGTAGACTGATCGTTCAAAGTCCTGATTCGCGCCGGAGCCCTCCCATGGCCGATACCTCCCCGCCGACCCCGCAAGTCGATGCCAATATCGAACGCAAGCCGTTCTGGTCGAAACCGGCCGGGCGTGTTGCCTTCTGGGTCTGCGGCTGCATTGCCGTGGCGGCGGCTGCCGTGGCCCTGATCGGCGCCGGCCAGGATGGCGGCCATGGTCTCGTCTATCTGTTCGGACTGGCGGTCATTGCGGTACTGATCCTGTTTGCAATCGCTGCCGGCGAGGCGGCGGGGCAGACCATGCGGCGCCAGGTCGTGCGCAATCAGGCTCCGAGCACCACCGATATCGGTTTTGCTGCCATGGACGGGTTTCCGGACCCGGTGCTGATCTCCGATCAGCGCGGCGCAGCGCGCTGGGCCAATGCGGCCTATCGCGAGCTGGCGCGCAAGGCAGGTGGCTTCGGTCAGAGCTTTGGCCTGCCGACCGTGGACCGGCTGTGGGCCGGATCCGGTGGCGGCGACGGAACGGTGTATCGGCTGGCGCGCGCGGCGGCCCAGGGCGACAGCGCCCGCGAACTCCTGCCGCCGCTCGATCTGGGCGAGCACGGCGTACAGCGCTTTCACCTCGAAGCGGCACCGCAGGAGGGCGGCCTGATCCTGTGGCGGCTAATGCCCTCCGGGGATCGCGATGGCGGGGCGGCCGGCGCTCTGGCCGACTGGTCCCAGCATTCACCGGTTGCGCTCTTCTCGCTGCGCGCCAATGGCGACATCCCGATGGGCAATGCCACGCTGCGCGACTGGCTGGGTCTCGCCGAGGGCGCATCCTTCCCGGCGCTCAAGGACATGCTGACCGGCGATGGTGCCCGGCGGGTGCTGCAGACCCGGGGCGGTGAGGGCATCGCCCGCATCGATGCCCGCATGAAGGCGCGGGACGGGATTGAAAGCCCGGTCGCGATTGCGGTCGAGTGGGCGCCGGGTGATCCCGGTGCCGGTCGGGCCGTGATGTACGGCCTGTCGATCACCGGCGCGCCTCCCGGCGTCGCCCAGGCGATGGCCGCCAGTGATACCGCCGAAGCCCGACCGACCGGCCGGACCCTGGACGACATGTTCGGCAATGCGCCGTTCGGTGTGGTGCGGCTTGATGGTGCGGATCCGGAGACCGCCATGATCGAGGACGTCAACCCGGCCCTGGTCCAGCTCTCGGGTGGCAAGGCGCTGCCGGGCATCAAGTTCTGCGACCTGTTCAACTGGGAAGACGGTCGTTCGCCGACCGACGCCTTCGCCGCGGCGATGGCCGGCAGCAGCGATCCGGCCGAAGCCCGCCTCGATCGCGATGACAAGGGCGTCTATGTCCACCTCGCCTTTGCCCCTGCCCGCGGCGGCAAGCGCGTCGCCTATGTCATCGACGTGACCGCCTGGAAGGAGCTGGAGCGCCAGTTTTCCCAGGCCAACAAGATGCAGGCGGTCGGTCAGCTCGCCGGTGGTGTTGCCCACGATTTCAACAACCTTCTGACCGCGGTCCGGCTCAATTGCGACGAACTCCTGAACCGTCACCCGGTGGGCGATCCGGACTATTCCGAGCTGCAGGCGATCAACCAGACCGTGGCTCGCGCCGCCGGCCTGGTCCGCAAGCTGCTCGCCTTCTCGCGCAAGCAGACCTTCCGCATGGAAACGCTGGATATCGGCGATCTCCTGTCCGACGTCTCGGTGCTGCTGCGCCAGATCGTCGAGGAGACGGTGCGGCTCGACATCGTGCATGGCCGCGACCTGCCGATGATCAAGGCCGACAAGGGCCAGCTCGAAACCGCCATCATCAATCTCGCCGCTAATGCCCGCGATGCGATGCGCGAAAACGGTGGCGGCTCGCTGGTGGTGAAGACCGCCCGCGTCGATGCTGACACCGTGCGCAGTGCCGGCGCTCCCAATCCGCGCGAGGGCGACTGGCTCTCCATCGCCGTGACCGATCAGGGGCATGGCATGGACAAGGCGACCATGGAGAAGATCTTCGAGCCCTTCTTTACGACCAAGGAGGCGGGCAAGGGCACCGGTCTCGGTCTCGCCACGGTCTACGGCATCGTCAAACAGTCCGGCGGCTTCCTGTTCGCCGACAGTGAGGTCGGCAAGGGCACGACCTTCACCATCTACCTGCCGGGCCATGCGCCGACCGAGGAAGAGGCGGTGGAGATGGAGCAGGCCGAGGTCGCCAAGACCGTCGAGAAGGCGCCCGCCGACCTGTCCGGTCGCGGCCGCATCCTGCTCGTCGAGGACGAGGACGCGGTTCGCCAGATCGCCGCCAAGACGCTGACCAAGCGCGGCTATGACGTGGTCGAGGCCTGTGATGGCGAAGAGGCCTACGAGATCCTCGAGGATGACGAGGAGGGGTTCGACCTGCTGATCTCCGACGTGGTGATGCCGGGGCTGGATGGTCCGGGCCTGCTGATGAAGGCGCGCGACATGCTCAAGGATACCCGGGTCGTCTTCATCTCCGGCTATGCGGCCGAGCAGTTCTCCGAAACGCTGTCGAGGGAGCAGGACGTCTCCTTCCTGCCCAAACCCTTCACGCTCACCCAGTTGGCCGAGAAGGTGAAGGAAGAGCTCGGCGAACGGCGCGAATAGGGGCGCTGTCGCAGGCGAGGGGGCTGATCCGCAGTTTGCGGGCTGACAATTCCGGTCAGATGTCCATAAAGGTGCAAACGCGCGATCACGCGCCACAGAGCCAGTGCGGACCATCATGGACAAGACCTTCAATCCGAATGACGCGGAAACCCGGATCTATCAGGCCTGGGAAGACAGCGGCGCCTTCAAGCCGAAAAATGACGACAAGGCCGAGGCCTTCTCGATCGTCATTCCGCCGCCCAACGTCACCGGTCGTCTGCATATCGGCCACGCGCTGAACAATACGCTGCAGGACGTTCTGGTCCGCTACAAGCGCATGCTGGGTTGCTCCGTGCTGTGGCAGCCGGGCACCGACCATGCCGGCATCGCCACCCAGATGGTGGTCGAGCGCCAGCTCGCGCAGGAAGGCAATATCTCCCGCCGCGACATGGGCCGTGAGGCCTTCATCAAACGCGTCTGGGAATGGAAGGAAGAAAGTGGCGGCGCCATCATGCAGCAGCTGCGCCGTCTCGGCGCGACCTGCGACTGGTCGCGTGAGCGCTTCACCCTGGATGAGGGCCTGTCGAAGGCCGTCCTCAAGGTGTTCGTCGAACTGCACCAGCAGGGCCTGATCTACCGCGATAAACGCCTGGTGAACTGGGATCCGCACTTCCAGACCGCGATCTCCGACCTCGAGGTCGAGAACCGCGAGACCCAGGGCCATTTCTGGCATTTCGCCTATCCGCTGGCCGATGGCTCCGGTGAGCTGGTGGTCGCCACGACGCGCCCGGAAACCGTGCTCGGTGACAGCGCTGTCGCCGTCCACCCGGACGATGAGCGCTACCAGCACCTGATCGGCAAGACGATCATGTTGCCGATCGCCAATGTCGAAATCCCGATCGTCGCCGACGAGCATGCCGACCCGGAGCAGGGCACGGGCTGTGTGAAGATCACCCCGGCGCACGACTTCAACGATTTCGAGGTCGGCAAGCGTCACGACCTGCCCAAGGTCAATATTCTCGACCGTGAAGCGCGTCTCCTGAACGAGGATGACGGCACCGGTGGTCTCGATCGGATTCCGGCTGAATGGCGTGGTCTCGATCGGTTCGAAGCCCGCAAGAAGCTGGTCGCGAAAATGGACGAGCTGGGCCTTCTGCGCGCCGTCGAGGACAAGGTCATCCAGCAGCCCTATGGCGACCGCTCCGGCGTCGTCATCGAGCCCTGGCTGACCGATCAGTGGTATGTGAATGCGGGCGAGCTGGCCAAGGAGGCCATCGCTGCCGTCGAGGATGGTCGCACCACCTTCCACCCCAAGACCTGGGAAAAGACCTATTTTGAATGGATGCGCAACATCCAGCCCTGGTGCATCTCGCGCCAGCTCTGGTGGGGGCATCGGGTTCCGGCCTGGTATGACGAGGACGGCAATGTCTTCGTCGCCGAGAGCGAAGCCGAGGCTGCCGAACAGGCGCGGGCGAAGGATGGCAAGGACGTTCCGCTGAGCCAGGACGAAGACGTCCTCGACACCTGGTTTTCCTCCGCGCTCTGGCCCTTCTCGACGCTGGGCTGGCCGGATGACACGCCGGAGCTGGTCGAGAAATTCTATCCGACCTCGGTTCTGATCACCGCCTTCGACATCATCTTCTTCTGGGTCGCCCGCATGATGATGCAGGGCCTTCACTTCATGAAGGATGCCGACGGAAAGCCGCAAGTGCCCTTCAAGGACGTCTATATCCACGCCCTCGTCCGTGACGAGAAGGGTCAGAAAATGTCCAAGTCCAAGGGCAATGTGATCGACCCGCTGGAGCTGATTGACGAATATGGTGCGGACGCCGTGCGCTTCACCCTGGCCGCCCAGGCCGGGCAGGGCCGCGATATCCGCATGTCCAAGGAACGCGTCGAGGGCTATCGCAATTTCGGCACCAAGCTGTGGAATGCCGCCCGTTTTGCCGAGATGAATGAATGCGTCGTGCCGGCCGGGTTCGACCCCAAGACCGTCACCCAGACCGTCAACAAGTGGATCCTGTCGGAAGCCGCCCAGGCGGTCGAGGCGATCAATGCCGGGCTTGAGGGCTATCGCTTCAACGACGCCGCGGCCGCCGCCTATCGCTTCGTGTGGAATGTGTTCTGCGACTGGCACCTGGAATTCGCCAAGCCGCTCTTCAATGGCGAGGATGAGGCGGCCAAGGCCGAGACCCGGGCGACGACCGCCTTCGTTCTCGATCAGGCGCTCAAGATGCTGCACCCCTTCATGCCCTTCGTCACCGAGGAGCTGTGGAGCCAGACCGGCACCCGCGACAGCCATCTGATTGTCGCCGACTGGCCGCAGCTCGACGGCCTGCAAAACGTCGACGCCACCGCCGAGATGGACTGGCTGATCAATCTGATCACCGATATCCGCCGCCTGCGCGCCGAGATGAACATCCCCGCCGGGGCCCAGCTGCCGCTGGTGGCCGTCGGGGCCGATGCCGTCACCACCGAGCGCTTTGCCCGTCACGAAGCCCTGATCAAGCGCATGGCGCGCCTGTCGGAGGTCTCGACCGCCGAGGCCGTCCCTCCCGCCTCGGCCCAGACAGTTCTCGGCACGACCACGCTCGCCCTGCCGCTGGAAGGCGTCATCGATTTTGCCGCCGAAAAGGACCGTCTCTCCAAGGAAGTCGCCAAGCTCGACGGCGAGATCAGCCGGCTCGAGAAAAAGCTCGGAAACGAAAAATTCGTCGCCAATGCTCCCGTCGAGGTGGTTGCCGAACAGCGCGAAAAGCTTGAAGACTATGCCGGTCAGAAAGCCAAGATGGCCGAAGCCCTGGCCCGGCTCGAGGGGATGTAATGGACGAACGCTTCCAGACGGTCTGGGATGAGCGGCTTGCGCCCTGGCTGGCCGAGCTGGAGGAAGAACGCAAACGGGTCGTCCGCCTGCGCTGGATTTGGCTCGGCGTCGGTGTGGCGGTCGGGCTGATCGGGGCTGCGGCCTTTTTCGGGGTGATTGAAGACCCGGGCCCGCTGATGTTCCTCATCATCCTGGGGCCGTTTCTGGGCTTCATCATCGGCAATACCGGCGTGGCGTCGCTGGCCAAGCGGATCAAGCTCGAACTCAACATGACGATCGCCGAGACGCTGGGGCTGACCTATCAGCTCAAGCCCTACGCTCCGGCGCGGTTCGATCGCCTGCGGACCTTCGGGCTACTGCCGTCCTCCGACCGCCAGACCTTCGAGGACCATTTCACCGGTGAGCGCGACGGCTGTGATTTCGAACTCTATGAGGCCGATCTCAAACAGCGCCGCAAGACCGGCAAGAGCACGAGCTATGTCACCGTCTTTCGCGGCGTGATCATCCGCATCACCTTCCCGCGCAAGGTCGAGGGCATCACCGTCATCAGCCGGGACCAGGGTGTGTTCAACGGTCTGAACGCGCTCGGCCGCTCCTTTGGCGGCGTCAAGCTGGAGCGGATCGGCCTCGTCGATCCGGTCTTCGAGAAAGCCTTCGAGGTGTATGGCAATGATCAGGTCCTTGCCCGCTATATGCTGACACCCTCCTTCATGGAGCGATTGCTGGCGCTGGAAACCACGCTGAAAGGCAAGAATGTCCGGGCGCTGTTCGACCAGGACAGTGGTCAGGGCGAGCTGATCATCGCGGCGGAGACCGGCAATCTCTTCGAGGCCGGCTCGATGCTGAAGCCGCTGACGGAAGAGGGGCGGTTCTCGAAAATCATCGACGACCTGAACCACATCACGGCGCTGATCGATCTCCTGATCGCGCCGTCGGCCCTGAACGAGCACGAGGCGCGCCAGGGCGTCTAGGGTCTAGGCCGGGCGGATCGCCAGAACCTGGTCTGCCAGGTCTTCCAGCGCCTCGTCGGACAGGCTGTCCGTGCTCAGGACTGCCCGTTTGACCGCCTCGCCATCGCGCTTGCGGGCGCGGTCATAGGCGGGGTCGTAATGGGCCGTGACCAGCGCCGCTGCGAGCGCTTCAAAATCGCCGGTCCGGGCCATCTCCAGCCAGCGTTCGATATCGGACCGGGACTGAAACCGTCGCAGACCGTCGATGGCATCGACCAGCTTTTCGGTATCGCGCGGCAGGTCGGGATAGGCGGTCATCAGGAAGCGGGCGCGCTCGTGAACGGTCGCCTGGATCTCGATCCGCGGCGCGGCCTGCATGGCCGCCCACAGGCGCGGCGGGACGCGGCGCTGGCCGACCTGGCGGCTTTCCGCCTCGACATAGACCGGACGCCCGGGGTCCAGATCCCGCAAGGTGCACCAGATGGCGCTCTCGAACGCCTTCTGGCTCGGCTGCGGGATGTCGGCGAAATGACCAAAGATCGAGCCGCGATGGTTGGCCAGCCCCTCCAGATCGATGACCTGCTCGCCGCGCGCTGCCAGCACATGCAGCAGTTGCGTCTTGGCGGTGCCGGTCTGGCCGTCAATCAGGATGACCGGCAGCGGGGCCTCATCGTCCAGCGCGGCGCTGACCTGGCGCCGCCAGGTCCGGTAGCCGCCCTCGACCAGTGTCGTTTTCCAGCCGACCGCCGCGAGGATGGTCGCCATGGATTGCGAGCGCATGCCGCCGCGCCAGCAATAGACCAGTGGCTTGAAGCGCTTGTCCTTGTCCGCAAGTGCACTCGCCAGATGCGCCGCGATATTGCGGGCGGCGATAGCGGCGCCCATGCGGCGCGCCTCGAAGACGGAGACCTGGGTGTAGTGCGTGCCGACCTTGGCCCGCTCGGCATCGTCGAGAACCGGCAGGTTGATGGCACCGGGCAGATGGTCCTCGGCAAACTCGGATGGCGAGCGCACATCAATGATGGCATCGAAGCGTTCCAATCCGCGCGCGGATAGGTCATCAGTGGTGGCAATTCGTTGCATCGGCGTGTCGATCCCGGTCATTCCGGCAGACTAGCCAAAAAGATGAGGTTCGTGATGATGGATGACACAGCGCCGATCCGGTTGAGTGCACTGGCCCATGGCGGCGGCTGCGGCTGCAAGCTCGACCCGGCTGTTCTCAGCGACATTCTGGGGGCGCCCTCGGCCTTTCCACTGCCCCGGGACCTCATCGTCGACGCCTCCACCCGCGATGACGCGGCGGTCTGGCGCATCAATGACGAGACGGCGCTGGTCGCCACAACGGACTTCTTCACCCCGATTGTCGACGACCCGGAGACCTTCGGGAAAATCGCCGCAACCAATGCCCTGTCTGATGTCTATGCCATGGGCGCGACGCCGATCTTCTGCCTCGCCCTCGTCGGCATGCCCGTCGGCAAGCTGCCGCCGGAGATGATCCGCGCCATCCTCGCCGGTGGACGTTCGGTCGCCGAAGCGGCCGGTGCCCCGATTGCCGGCGGACACTCGATCGACGCGGCCGAGCCGATCTACGGCCTCGTGGCGCTCGGCACGGTCCATCCCGACCGCCTTTTGACCAATTCCGGGGCGCGTCCCGGTGATGTCCTCATTCTCGGCAAGCCGATCGGTATCGGAATCTTCTCGGCGGCGCTCAAACAGGACCGTCTTTCGCCGGACGGCTATGCGCAGATGGTCGCCTCGACCACGCGCCTCAATACGCCGGGTGCGGGCTTGGCCGCGCTCGGCGGCGTTCATGCCGCGACCGATGTCACCGGCTTCGGCCTGCTCGGTCATCTCGGCGAAATGTGCGACGGCGCCGGTGTGCGGGCCGTGATCGAGCGCAGGGCAGTCCCCGTCTTCGCCGAAGCGCGCAGCCTGGCGGCCGCCGGCGTCCGGACCGGCGCGTCCGGTCGAAACTGGGCCGCCGTCGGCGCGGCGGTGACCGGCCGACCGGCCGACTGGTCCGGCCTCGACGAGACCCTGTGGTGCGACCCGCAAACCTCCGGCGGCCTGCTGGTCAGCTGTGCGCCCGACAGCGCCGAGGCCGTGCTGGCTCACTTCCACAAGGCCGGCCACAGCGATGCCGCCGTAATCGGCCGCATCGAGGCCGGTGAGGGGATCGCCCTGGTCTAGGACAGGCTGAATGGGGCAGGGTGCTGTTGTTCGCGCCACGCGTTCGCGTGTCATCCCGGATGCACGTCCCGCGCAGGCGAGGCGCTCTCCACCCCCATACTCTGCTTTATCCCCCGCCTCAGAGCCCTTCCTTCTCCCTTGGGAGAAGGTGCCCCGGAGGGGCGGATGAGGGGGATTCTCCGGGAAATGCCGCGATTTACCCCTCACCCTGACCCTCTCCCCAGGGGGAGGGAAAGTGCCGCGCCGACAAAAACTTATCCGCACCCCCTCGACCCCACGCGATAATGCGTGCGGTTTTCGGGACGGGAGGCGCGAGCTCAGTCACTTGTGCCCGGAAGCGTGCGGAGCCTGTCCGCGTACGGGGGTGACATCCCGATACTCCGGCAGGGCGTGCGGCATGGTCGCGGGGCACTAAACGACCGACCCCATCTACCGGTCGCATTGGAATCGGGGGCGAGAGCGTCCGGGAAATCTCCGCGTGCGGGATGCTTGTCGAAGCTACCCTTATCAATCCAGCGCTTTATCGGCTCCGGCCGGCATCCCGCTCCCTCCTCTGCCCAGACCGCCAGGCGCCAAGCGTCGTGGCGATCTCGGTGCTTGCCGGGCCCGGTGGGCGCCGCCTATCCTGTGCTCGAACCTTGCGAGGCCTGATGCGTTTTCTCCTGATCCTCCTGACCGGCTTGGTGATGACCGGCCTGCTGATGAACGGGGCGGCGCGTGCCCAGCCGCCGGAGCCGGACGTTGAGCCCTGGCTGGAGGCCTGCGAGGCGGGCGAGGCGTTCGCCTGCAATTATGCCAGTGGTGTGCTGCAGCGCCGCGATTCCGGTTACTGGCTGACCGATGAGGCGGTTGAGCTGCATTTGCGCGGCTGCTCGCTGGGCTCGGACCGCTCGTGCTGGCTGTTCGAGCGGATCAATACGCCCAACCCGTATATCGGTCCGCGCTATGACCGGGACGTCTACCTTCCGGTCGCCCTGTCGGGCTGCCGCAATGGCAGCAATATGGCGTGCTGGCAGGCGGCCGGTTTCTTCGAGGAGGGCAATGCGGGCGAGCGTGAGCAGGCACTGGAATTGTCGCGGCAATCCTGTGAGGGCGGGTTCTCGGACGGGTGTGCGCGACTGGCCGACATTCTCGCCGGCATGGGGCGCGATAGCCTGCAGGCCTCGCAGGCCGCGTGTTTTGGCAACTTCCCGGGCCGCATGCGCAAGCAGGACGACTGCACGGCGGCCTGCGAGGCGGGCAGTGGCCGGGCCTGTTTCGAGCTTGCCCTGATGTTCGAGCGTGGCCGTGATGGCGCCCAGACCATGCGCCGCGATGCCCAACAGGCGCAACGGCGTTTCGCTCAGGCTTGCGAGCTGGGTCAGGTTGAGGCCTGCGAGCGCTAGGCGGTTCGCCTGTGCCAGGTCGCAATACCGGGTCGCCATGATCAGGCGGGGAGTGTCAGGCCTTTCCAGGCGACCACAAGCAGCCAGTGAAACAGGATTGCCGGCCAGATCGAGCCGGAACGCCGGTAGAGGACTGTGCAGGTCAGGCCCAGCAGGGCGGTGATCGCGAGGAAGCCCGGCTCGACAAAGACAGGCTGCGCCATCGGCAGGCCCAGCCAGACCTGGAGCGGGTGCCAGAGCATGAAAGCGAGGATCGCCAGGCCGGCCCGGATCCGGCCGGTCCGGCCGCCGAGGACGACTCGAAAGACCAGCTCTTCAGCGAGGGCCGGAACAAGAAATGCCACTGCTGCTATCGCTAACAGGCCGCTCGGGTCAGGGGTCACGGAAAACTTGAACAGGGGCTCAACTGCGTTCACCACGCCAGCGGCGAGGGCAAATAGGGCAAGGATTAGAAGTGATTGCCCCCAATCGGACAATGTCGGGCATTTCCGGACCGCCCGTTTTGCATCTGCGAAAAAACTTGACGCTGTGCCGCATAATTCGATCATGCGCGCCAGACTAAACAAGACTGATCCCAGAGGAGAGACAAAATGAGTGCTGTGGACGATCCCATCGTCATCGTCGGCATGGCCCGCACCCCCATGGGTGGCCTGCTCGGTGAACTCGCACCGCTGTCCGCCAATGAACTCGGCGCCATTGCCGTCAAGGCGGCGATGGAAGAAGCCGGCATTGCCGGCGACGATATCGACCAGATCCTGATGGGCAATGTGCTCCAGGCCGGCCAGGGCCAGGCACCGGGTCGCCAGGCGGCGATCAAGGCCGGTCTGCCCAAGTCGGTTGAAGCCACCACGCTCAACAAGATGTGCGGCTCGGGCATGCAGGCGGCGATCATGGGTCGCGCCTCGATCGCGGCGGGGGATGCCGACATCATTATCGCCGGCGGCATGGAGTCGATGACCAATGCCCCGCACATGCTGCCGACCCACCGCGCCGGCTTCAAGTATGGCCATGACACCCTCAAGGACCACATGGCCCAGGACGGTCTCGAGGATGCCTACGAGAAAAAGCCGATGGGTGTTTATGCCGACATGATCGCGGAGGAACACCAGTTCACCCGCGAGCAGCAGGACGCCTACGCGCTGGAAACCCTGGCCCGCGCCCAGCGCGCGACCAAGGACGGTGATTTCAAGCGCGAGATCACGCCGGTGACGATCAAGGGCCGCAAGGGCGATGTCGTCGTCGACACGGACGAGCTGCCGCGCAAGGCGATGCCGGAGAAGATCCCGTCCCTGCGTCCGGCCTTCTCCAAGGACGGCACGGTCACCGCGGCCAACGCCTCGGCGATCTCGGACGGCGCTGCGGCGCTGATCCTGATGCGTCTGTCTGAAGCCGAGCGTCGTGGCCTCAAGCCGATCGCCCGGATCGTCGCCACCGCCGCCCACGCCCATGAGCCGGCCTATTTCACCACCGCTCCGGTGCCCGCCATGCGCAAGGTTGTCGAGCGCGCCGGCTGGCAGATCGGTGATGTCGATCTGTGGGAAATCAACGAGGCCTTTGCCGTCGTGCCGATGATCGCGATGAAGGAGCTGGGCATTTCCCACGACATCATCAACGTCAATGGCGGCGCCTGTGCCCTGGGTCACCCGATCGGCGCCTCCGGTGCCCGCATCATGGTCACCCTGCTCGCCGCACTGGAAAAGCACGGCAAGACCAAGGGCGTCGCCTCGCTCTGCATTGGTGGTGGTGAAGCCACCGCCGTGGCTGTGGAGCGCTTTGCGTAAGCGGCGTCGCACAGGCTGACATGAAGGGGGCGCGGCCGATGGCTGCGCCCTTTTCTTGTAACGTCAGACCCGGTTTGGGTTTTCAATACCGTGTTTGTGGAACGCAGATGTTCAACGAAATGCGGCTCAGCCGCCCAACCATCCATTGATGTCTTGCAAGCCAGTCCGCCTCATCGACTTCTTGCGGTCAAGGGCCCGCAGGGCCGCTTCGCGGTTGTTACCCTTGACCGCAAGAAGTCGATGAGGCCCTCTCTCGGCAAGTCATCAATGACGCATTCCATGCTGATGCACGAACGCCCGAAAACTTCCCGTCCCCTATGCTGCACTGGCGAAAATCAGCCGCCAGCCTCAGCCGTCAATATGCCCCAATGGCAGGCCGCGGCCTTCCTTGACGTTGCGGATCTGGACCGAGGTGCGGAAGTCGCCGACCACGTCGAGCGGGATCATCTTGTCGGACATGAAGTCGTTGTAGGCGTCGATGTCCGGGGTCACGACCTTGAGGAGATAATCATAGGGCCCGGTCATGGTGCAGGCCTCGGTGATTTCCTCGAAGCTCTGGATGGCCTTCTCGAACTTCTCGTAATTGGCCTTGCGGGCGGGCTGGATCTTCACTTCCAGATAGGCGGTGAACATCAGTCCGATCATGCGCCGGTCGAGCTGGATCGAGCGCCGCTTGATGATGCCCTCGGTCTCGAGGCGGCGAATCCGGCGCCAGCAGGGGGAGGGGGTCAGGCCGACGATTTCGGCAATGTCGGCGACGGACCGGCCCGCATCCTCCTGCAGGGCTTCAAGAATGCGTACATCGATCGTGTCCAGGGTGACGGTCATTATTTCCTCAAATCTTCATTTTGAGGGAAAATAATTCAACTTTCCGCAATTGCGAACCCCGAAATGGCACCGCATTGCTATGCTGGACAAGACCTGCTCTTCCGCGCTAGAGCGCGTCGCGTATCCGCACTGGCGGAGACCCTTTAAGTGGCACATCCTGCCGAAGTTTTCAGCGAGAGCCCATGGCACACACTGAACCCCGCTTCCACGTCCCTGCGCCGCATGTGCGGCCCGGTGATACGCCTGATTTTTCCCATATCGACATTCCGCCGGCCGGCGAGGCCAAGCGGCCTGACCCGTCGGTGCCGGGAATGGAGACCCGCGATCTCGCGCTCGGCCTCGTCCGCGTGCTCGACCACAATCATCAGGCGGTCGGCGAGTGGGATCCCAAGCTGGATGCCGGGGTCCTGCGTGAAGGGCTGCGCCACATGGTGCTGACCCGCGTCTATGACGAACGCATGCTGAAGCTGCAGCGCCAGGGCAAGATGAGCTTCTACATGAAGTCGACCGGCGAAGAGGCGGTGGCCGTGGCCGGCGCGATGGCGATCGACAGCGGCGACATGGTCTTCCCGTCCTATCGCCAGCAGGGCATCCTGTTCGCCCGTGGCCGCGACATCGTCGACATGATGTGCCACTGCATCTCGAACAGCCGCGACAATCTCAAGGGGCGCCAGCTGCCGGTCCACTACACCTGGGCCGACGGCAATTTCTTCTCGATCTCGGGCAATCTCGCGACGCAATTCCCGCAGGCTGTCGGTTATGCCATGGCCTGCCAGTATCGCGGTGACGGCTCGATTGCCTCGACCTGGATCGGCGAAGGCTCGACCGCCGAGGGCGATTTCCACGGTGCGCTGGTGCTGGCCTCGACCTACAAGGCACCGGTCATCCTCAATGTGGTCAATAACCAGTGGGCGATCTCGACCTTCCAGGGCATGGCGGCCGGTGATGCACCAACCTTCGCCAACAAGGGCATCGGCTATGGCATCGCGTCGCTGCGCGTCGACGGCAATGACTTCCTCGCCGTCTACGCCGCCACCCAGTGGGCGGCCAAGCGGGCCCGTGACGGGCATGGCGCGACGGTGATCGAGACCTTCACCTACCGCGCCGATGCACACTCCACCTCCGATGATCCGTCCGGCTATCGCCCCAAGGGCGAGAACACGATCTGGCCGCTTGGCGATCCGATCGAGCGTCTCAAACAGCACCTGATCGGTCTGGGCGAGTGGGACGAGGAGCGTCACCTCGTGCTCGAGAAGGAACTGAACGAGATGGTCATCGCTTCCTACAAGGAAGCGGAAAGCCACGGCACGCTGCATGACGGCCCGCTCTCGCCGGTCAACTCGATCTTCGAGGATGTCTATGCCGAACCGGACTGGCGCCTGCGTCGCCAGCGCCAGGACTTGGGAGTCTAGAGCATGGCCAAGATGAACATGATCCAGGCCCTCAATTCGGCCCTGGACAACATGATGGAACGTGACCCCGATGTGATCAGCTTCGGCGAGGACGCCGGCTATTTCGGCGGTGTCTTCCGGGTCACCGCGAACCTGCAGGCCAAATACGGCCTTGATCGCTCCTTTGATGCGCCGATCAATGAGGCGGCCATCATGGGCATGGCGATCGGCATGGCGGCAAAGGGACTCAAGCCCGTCGCCGAGATCCAGTTCGCCGACTACATCTTCCCCGGCATCGACCAGATCGTCTCTGAGATGTCGCGCATCCGTTACCGCTCGGCCGGCCAGTTCACCACGCCGGTCGTTGTCCGCACGCCTTGCGGCGGGGGAATCCGCGGTGGCCAGACCCACTCGATGAGCCCGGAAGCCTTTTTCACCCAGGTGCCGGGTATCCAGGTCGTGATGCCGTCCAATCCCTATGACGCCAAGGGGCTCCTGATCGCCGCGATCGAGAGCCCGGATCCGGTCATCTTCTTCGAGCCGAAGCGCCTGTATAATGGTCCGTTCGACGGCCATTCCGGCGGTGCGCTGTCATCCTGGGGCAAGCATCCCAAGGGTGAGGTGCCGGAGGATCATTACTCGCTGCCGATCGGCAAGGCGGAAGTCGTCCGCGAGGGTTCGGAGCTGACCATCATCGCCTACGGTACGCTGGTGCTGGTCGCCCAGGCCGCAGTCGAGAAGGCCGGCATTGATGCCGAAGTGATCGATCTGAAAACCCTGGTGCCCTACGACATCGAGACGATTGCCCGTTCGGTCAACAAGACCGGCCGCTGCATCGTCGCCCAGGAAGCGCCGCGCACCTCCGGCTTTGCCGCCGAGCTGGCCGCGCAGATCCAGGAAGAGTGCTTCTACGCCCTCGAAGCGCCGATCCAGCGCGTCACCGGCTGGGACACGCCTTACCCGCATGCCCATGAGTGGTCCTACTTCCCGGGCCCTGACCGTTTCATCAACGCCATGAACGCCGTTCTGGAGGCCTGATCGATGAGCGAATACCGCTATAAAATGCCTGATGTCGGCGAAGGGATTGTCGAGGCCGAGATCGTTGAGTGGCACGTCAAGGAAGGCGATACCGTCACCGAGGACCAGCATGTTCTCGATGTGATGACGGACAAGGCCACCGTCGAGATCCCCTGTGCGGTCAATGGCACGGTGACCAAGCTGGTCGGCGCGCCGGGCGACGTGATCGCGGTCGGAACCGAGATCATGTTCATCGCCGTCGATGGGGCCGTCCCGGCCGAGGATGAGGTTGCCGCCGAAGACGCCAAGCCCGCCGAACCGGCCAAGCCGACGACGCCCAAGGCGACCGAACCGGTGGCCGCGGCTGAGGCGCCGGCGATTGCCAGCCGCACCGGTGGCGAGCGCCCGCTGACCAGCCCGGCGGTGCGCAAGCGCGCCCTCGACGCAGGCATCGATCTCGCCAATGTCCCGGGCAGCGGTCCGGCGGGCCGGATCACGCATGATGACCTCGATGACTTCATCAAGTCGGGCGGCCGCCTTGTCGCCCGCTCCGGGTCGGGCAGTTCCTCCGTTCGGGCGCCGCGCACCGGTGTCACCGAGGAGAAGGTGATCGGCCTGCGCCGCCGCATCTCTGACAACATGTCCCACGCCCAGCGCACCATTCCGGATATCGCCTATGTCGAGGAAATCGATGTCACGGCGCTGGAAGAGCTGCGCGCGCATCTCAATGCGACCAAGTCGGATGACCAGACCAAGCTGACCTTCATCCCCTTCCTCGTCCTGGCGCTGACCAAGGCCCTGCCGAAAACGCCGCAGGCCAATGCCCATTTCGATGGCGAGGCCATGCTGCTGACCAAGTATGACGCCGTGCATTGCGGGGTCGCTGCGGCGACTCCGAGCGGTCTCATGGTGCCGGTCATCAAGCACGCCGAAAGCCTCGATATCTGGCAGATCGCCGCCGAGCTGAAACGCCTCGCGGCCGCTGCCAAGGACGGCAAGGCCAGCAAGGACGAGCTGACCGGCTCGACCATCACCATCACCTCGCTGGGCGCGATCGGCGGCCTGGTCACGACGCCGATCCTCAACGCCCCGGAAACCGCCATCATCGGCGTCAACAAGATGCAGACCCTGCCGCGCTACAATGCCGAAGGACTGGTCGTGCCGCGCAAGCTGATGAACCTGTCGAGCTGTTTCGATCACCGCATCGTCGACGGCTATGAGGCCGCCATGCTGATCCAGGCCGTGAAGGGCTATCTGGAAAATCCGTCGACGCTGTTCATGTAAATCTCGGTCAGGTCCTTCCCCTTGATGGGGAAGGTGGGCCGAGGCTAAGCCTCGGCTCGGAAAGGGTGAGACGCGCAAGCGTTCCGGCTCCTATCGGCCATCACCCACTCCACCGCTTTGCGGCCTCCCGTGCCTTGTCTGGGCGAGGACCTGCCTGATCAGGATTGTTGTGCAGGGCGTCCCGCTTTGCTTTGGCGCCCTGCTTGGCTAGCCTGAGCAAAGGAGTCGTGGAGGACCCGATGTTTCGGCCATGGGATTGGATGTTGGACCGGTTTGGGCTTGCCTTGTCCGTCTGTGTCGCGATTTCAGTCACCCTGTTTCTCGGACCGATGCTTTGGGGGTGGCCATCTATTGCCAGCGTGATCGGTCAGGTTCTGACCTTTTTCGGATTACTGCTCTACGTCGCCATACGGTCTGCCTGGCTTTCCATGGCACCGAAACGGCCACCCTTCCGTCGTCGATCGGCGCGTGACAGGGCTTGACCCGGACATCGGGTGAGCGGCAAAACGAGGGGCAGGGGAGCTTTGCCATGCCGTCAGTCCTGAAACAAACTTGGTCCGACCTCGTCTCAGCCCTTGCGGTCTGGGGCGGCGGCGTGTTTGTGCTGATGTTCTATCACAAGAAGATGGGCATGCCGTCCGAGTGGATGCCGCAGATCGTGTTCGGCAGCTGCCTCGTGGTCCTGGTGCTGGCACCGGTCGGTTCGCTGCTCTGGCGCCGGGTGATCCGGCGCACCTAGCCTGAGTCCGGCTCTTTCCCCTTATTCGCCGAGCCGCCAAACCCGGCTTGGAACCCCGTTATCGTGCCTAGACGTCTGCGGGTTCCCGTGCCGGTGTTACGCTAGTCGAACGCCTCGCAGAACGAGGTGCTCGCAGCATTGCCGACACAATATTGTCGCGCCCATTCCCGCGGGTTGTCGAACAGCACCCCGCCGCAGCGGGCGCGCCAGGCATCATCCCGGGCGTCATGGTCGGCGGCGTCCCGGTTATAATCGTCCAGCTCGTCCTGCAAATCGTCCACGTCGTCATTATAGGCATCGACCCGATCCTGGTGCATGCGCACCTGATTGGCGCGGGCCCGGTCCGCAACACCGTAGGCATCGCTATTGAAGGAATAGCTGAGGTGATTGCGCTCATCCTGTAGTCCGTCGGCGCGTCGCTAAAGTGCCCGCTCGGCGCTGCGGATCTCCGATCGCCAGCGACGGAGCCGATTGGACTCGGCATCGCTTTCACGGGAGTCATTGAAGCAGGCCATCCATTCGCTCCGGCCCGCTGCCCGCTCGGCAGGCGCCGCCGTCGTGGAGGAAGAAGCGCTTGCGGCCCCGTTGCCCGCCGACGCAGCGGACGACGCGGGCGATGTGGCGGCCTCGCTGCCGACGGGGCTGACGCAGACCGTCAGGACACCCGCATTATCGCCGAGCGCGGCATCCGCGTCATTGATCCTGAACTCAACCGGGCCGCTCCCCCAGATCCGCGTGACCTGCCCGTTCCCGATTGACGGACGGGGCGCAATAACCTGGTCGCGGCCTTGTGCCCGGAGGAGGAGCTGTCCGAAGGCGTAATTCTGGTCGTACTTGTAGGCAGAAAAGGGTTCGAGCCGCTGGGCATCGGCGCCT
The DNA here is from genome assembly GCF_036322705.1 of Maricaulis maris. Classification (NCBI taxonomy): domain Bacteria; kingdom Pseudomonadati; phylum Pseudomonadota; class Alphaproteobacteria; order Maricaulales; family Maricaulaceae; genus Maricaulis; species Maricaulis maris. Next base: position 2,040,778 of record NZ_AP027270.1, on the reverse strand, counting down.
TGATGGCCCGCATAGCTGCTCCGGCTGATCGCTGTATCCACTGTCCAGCTCCCGCTGATGCTGGCAATATCGACCGGTGCCTCGAGAAATTGCACCGCCTGCCAGCCCTGTGTGGACTGGATCTGGACACATTCACTTTGAGCATTGGCTGCTCCTGTCAGCAGACAAGCCATGACGATCCATGCAGCGCGCATTGTGATCCCTTTTTCAAGTGCACAAATGCCGAGAGTCCATCGTAGAAACTTGAGGCAGACATTCAACCTGCCAATTCGTCGGGCCTTCCAGGCGCACCCGCCCCCTTTCCGCCGACGCCGTGCCGGTCTAAACCACCGTTCACTTGAGCCGCGCCAGTATCAGGAGTGCCTTTCATGACCCAGACCCGTACCTGCCAGGTTCTCATTGTCGGTGGTGGCCCGGGCGGCTATCCGGCCGCCATTCGCGCCGGCCAGCTGGGCCTCGACACCATCATTGTCGACAAGCACGGTCTGGGCGGAACCTGCCTCAATCGCGGCTGCATCCCCTCCAAGGCGATGATCCATGCTGCGACCAAGTTCGAGGACATGTCAAAGCATGCGACCGGCGATGAGCTGGGCATCTCGCTCGCCGAGGCGCCGAAGCTGGACATGGGCAAGTTGGTCGGCTGGAAAGACGGGATCGTCGCCAAGCTGACCGGCGGGGTCGGCCAGCTGATCAAGGCTGCCGGCGCCGAGCATATTGCCGGCTGGGCCGAATTCTCCAACGCCAAGACCTGTGTCGTCACACAGGACAATGGCGAAAAGGTCGAGATAACGGCCGAGAATGTCATCCTGGCCACCGGCTCGGTCGAGGTCGAGCTGCCCTTCCTGCCGTTCAGCGACACGGTGATCGGCTCGACCGATGCGCTTGACCTGTCCGAGCTGCCGCAGGAGCTGGTCGTTGTCGGTGCCGGCTATATCGGCCTCGAACTGGGCATCGCCTTCCGCAAGCTGGGCTCCAAGGTCACCTTCATCGAAGCCTCGGACGGCATCCTGCCGCTCTATGACAAGGAGATCACCCGTCCGATCACGATGTGGCTGAAGAAGCACAAGGTCGATGTGAACCTCTCCTGCAAGGCCAAGGGCGTCACGGAAAAGGGCGGCAAGGCCGTTCTCGCCTATGAAGACGCCAAGGGTGCGGAGCAGACCATTTCCGCCGACAAGATCCTCGTAGCGGTCGGTCGCAAGGCCTGCCTTGACGGCTGGGGTCTGGAAAACATGGGTCTCGACCTCGAGGGCGGGAAATTCATCAAGGTCGACAATCAGTGCCGCACCGGCATGCGCGGCGTCTATGCCATCGGCGATGTCGTCGGCGAGCCGCTGCTGGCCCACAAGGCGACCGCCCAGGGCGAAATGGTCGCCGAGATCATTGCCGGTCATCGCCGCGTTCATGACCCGGTCTCCATTGCCGCCGTCTGCTTCACCGAGCCGGAAGTCGTCGGTGTCGGCCTGACGCCGGACGAGGCCAAGGCGAAGGGTGAAGAGATCATCACCGGCAAATTCCCGCTTGCCGCCTCGGGGCGCTACCTGTCGATGGAAGCGGGGGCCGATGGCGGCTTCGTGCGGGTTACGGCCCGCAAGGACGACCATGTCATCCTCGGTATCCATGCCGTCGGCACTCATGTCTCGGAACTGTCCGGCGAGTTCGCCCTGGCGGTCGAGATGGGCGCGCGCCTCGACGACATTGCCGGCACGATCCACGTCCATCCGACCCTGACCGAAGGCTTCGCCGAAGCGGCACTGACCGCGCTGGGCCACCCGATCCACATCTCTGCGCCGAAGAAGTAGGCGAGCGCATCGGGGGCGGGCATCATGGACGACAAGGGCAGTTTTCTCTCCGGCATCATCGGCGCCGACCAGGCGGTCGCCGGCGAAGGCTTGGGCTGTGTCTCTTTCGAGACCGCCTTCCTGCGCCGGATCGAACCGGGTCCGGCCGATATCGACGAGCTCGGTCACGTCAACAATGTCGTCTATCTGCGCTGGGTCCAGGATATCGCCATCACGCATTGGCACGCCATCGCGCCGGGCGACATGGTCAATGGCGAGGTCTGGATCGCGCTCAAGCACACAATCGAATATCGCGACCCGATCCTGCCCGGCGAGACTGCGGAAATCCGGACCTGGCTCGGCCAGTCCCGCGGGCCGCGCTTTGACCGCCATGTCGATATCCGCAAGCCCGGCGCCAAGCGCTTCTCGGCCCGCGCCACCACCGAATGGTGCCGCATCAATCGCGAGACCCGCCGGCCGATGCGGATTGGTGATGATGTGATGGTCGCGTTCGGGATCGTCGGGCTCGACCTGGCCTAGGGCTCAGAGCCGCGCCGCCAGGCCCAGGTTTTCAGCCACTGCGTTGAGCTGGCCAATCGTCACCTCATCCATCGGTATCCCTTCCCTGGCGCGCTTGCCGGCGATCGCGCGCTCCGGATCGCCCGGATAGAGCACCGGGCTGTCCCAATCCATCGGCGGCGAGGCGAGGGCGTATTGGGCCATGGCGTCGGTCTCGGCCTCCATCCAGGCGCGATCACCGAAGGCGTCGGGATCGACGAGGATCGAGAACATCGAGTTCTGGAGGCCACCCTTGCGCGCATTGCCTGGCTGGATCGTCCCCGCGCCGCCCAGCACGCCCGCCAGAAGCTCGCAGGCGAAGGCGAGGCCATAACCCTTGTGCTTGCCGAGCGGGGTGAGGGCGCCCTCCATTTCGGCCTGCGCCATGCCGCTGGGGTCTGTCGTTGGCCTGCCTTGCTTGTCGATCAGCGAGCCGGCAGGGACCTGTAGTCCCTTGTTGGCCGCGACGCGCACCTTGCCGAGTGCAATCTGACTGGTCGCCATGTCGAGCAGGAAGGCCGGGCGTCGCTGTGTGGCGGGAAAGCTGATGCAGACCGGGTTGGTCCCGAAGCGGGCATCGGATCCGCGATAGGGCGCGACGACCGGCGGCTCGCCTGTCATGTTCACAAAGTGCATCGACACGAGCCCGGCCGCGGCAGCCTGTTCACCATAGGCGCCGATCCGTCCGAGGTGGTGGACATTCCCGATCGTGGCTGCGGCCAGGCCGTGCGCTCGGGCCTTGGCGGCCGCCCGGCCAATCAGCCCATGGGCGGCAGGCGCACCCCAGCCACCATCCGCATCGACGCGGATCAGGACGGCGGTGTCGGTCAGCTCTCGCGGGCTGGCCTGCAGGTTGATCAGCTCGCGACGGGCCTGGTCGACATAGGCCGGCAGTCTCCCGGCGCCGTGGCTGTCATGGCCTTTCAGGTTGGCGTCGACGAGATGGGTCGCCACGGCGTCAGCGTCTGTCTGGCGCGCCCCTGCGCCAACGAGTGCAGTGGCAATAAAGGTCCGCAGCGCGGCGGGCTCGAGACGGCGTTCTGGCATGCTCATTGTGGGGTCAACATTCCTGTTACAGTAAACCGGCGTGATGCATAAGATTTGTGGTTACCCATTAGGGGTTTATTAGGCATAGCTCAGATTTCGATCTGTCATTTTTTGGCACAAAAACATGAATTTCGGCGTGTCTACGATATAGTGCATTGATTTATCGAGGAAAAAAATTGGTCGCCGAGGTGGCGTTTTCCTGTCCGGCTTAAATGTTTGGCAACCGCTCTTCTGCATTATCCAACTCGTCGGGCAACAAACGACCCGCATGAATTCAACTCGGCGTTCGAACACGGGGAAGAAGCCCGGGCGCGTCAACAACGTAAATTGGATGAAGGGTAAGTCATGAAAAAGACGGGAACCATGATTCTGGCGGCTGCGATGTCTGCCATGGCTTTCACGGCAGTTCCGGCACTGGCGCAAGACCAGGAGCGGGAGCGTACGGCAGTGGAAGCGCCGGAATATCCGCGGGGCGCAGAGCGTCGCGGCATCGAAGGCTACGCTGTGGTCGAGTACACGGTCGCGGAAGACGGCACTGTTGCTGAGGCCACGGTCGTTGAAGCGCAGCCGGAAGGTGTGTTCGATCGCGCCGTCCTCCGCGCCATCGAAGGCTGGTCTTATGCGCCGGCCGCGTCGGCGACCGCCGGTGTTCAGCAGCGCTTCGACTTCAATCTCGGCGGCTAACCAGCCGAGATACAACGCTAATCAGCAAAAGAACTGAAAAGCGTTTACCATCATAAGAATTCATTTACGGCGACGCGGTAGCGTCGCCGTATCCTTTTGTACCGGGCCATTAACCCTAGGGGCCGAGCGATGAATTCTGTGCTTGCCAATTTCCTCGAGAAAACCACCAGTATCCGGGTGCGGCTGTTGGCCGCTTTCGGCCTGACGACGGTCATGACCCTGGTCGCAGCGATTGTTGGTGTGACCGGCTTCAATTCTGCCAACAATGCGGTGGGAGAGATCGCCAATCGCGCGGTCCCGGAAACCCAGCTTGTTGACGCCATCTCGGAAGAGAGTGTCGGCCTGAGCGAGACACTGATCGTGTTTGCCGGATCGACCTCGGTCGAGGCCCGCCTCGAAAACTACAACCGCGTCGCCAACTATCGCGACGCGCTGGTTCGTGACCTCGAGGCGCTTCAGGCCCTTGCCGGTGAAGCCGAGACCGCTGACCTGCGAGAGGCCGCGACCGATCTCAACGAACTCGTCGAAAGCATGAATGAGGTGGTCGAGCGCCGGCTGCAGATCCGCGATCGCCGCGGGTCTGTCACCAGCGAGGCGCGCGATGCACGCGCCGACCTCGCGGCCAGCGTTGAGGGGGCCCTTGATGCCAGCGATGAGGCCGATATTGAAAGCCTGCTGCGCGCACTGCTGGCCGCCAACCAGATCATGATCCAGTTCAATGAGGTGGATACGGCAACCTCGACCGGCGAAGTCGACTCGATTTTCGATCGCTTCGACGAGAATGCCGGTGAGCTGGACGTCAATTTCGCGATCCTCGGCGATGTGGTCACCGAGGTGATGCAGACCCAGGCCGAAACCCTGATCAATTTTGGCGAAGGCAATAATGGTGTCTTCCAGCTCCGCAAGGACGAACTGGCTGCCGTCGCCGCCGCTGAAGTCGTCGCCGAGGAAGCGCGCCTCTCCGCCGAGGCCCTGCTGTCGAGCGTCCATATCTTCAAGGCCGAGGTCGCCGACCGCGTTGCCGCATCCACGTCGGCCGCTGACGCCGCCGTGATCACCGGACGCATCCTGTTGATCGCGATTGCCGCGATCGGCATCGTTGTCGCCACCGCGATTGCCTGGTTCTACGTCAACAACATGCTGCTCAAGCGTCTGAGCGCCATGGCCCGCACCATGAGCGCGCTTGCCGAGGGTAATAGCGACGTCAATCTCGGCTTCACGCCGGGCAAGGACGAGATTGGCGACATGGCCCGGTCGGTGGACGTCTTCCGTCAGAACGCGATCGAGCGGGCTCGTCTCGAAGCGGAGACCGAAGAAGAACGCCGCATGAAGGAGAAGCGTTCCGCCGCTGTGGAAAGCCTCATCCAGGTCTTCGAGCAGGCCTCCAGCGACGCGCTGGGTCAGGTCGGCGAAGCAGCGATCCGGATGGAAACGGCAGCGCGGGCGATGAGCTCGACGGCGGCAGCGACAACCGGCAAGTCCGCCGCTGTGGCCCAGGCCTCCGAAGGTGCGTCGCAGAACGTCCAGACCGTGGCCGCTGCAGCCGAGGAAATGGTGTCCTCGATCGGCGAGATCTCGCAACAGATCTCGCGTTCGACCGAAATCGCCGGCTCCGCAGTCGACCAGGTTGAGCAGACCAATGGCGATGTGCAGCGTCTTGATGATGCCGCCAAGTCGATCGACAACATTGTCAGCCTGATCAACGACATTGCCGAGCAGACCAACCTGCTGGCCCTGAACGCGACGATCGAGGCCGCGCGCGCCGGCGAAGCCGGCAAGGGCTTCGCGGTCGTGGCCTCAGAGGTCAAGGCCCTGGCCAGCCAGACCGGCGCTGCGACCCAGAACATCTCCGAGCACATTTCGGGGATTCAGGGCGCGACCGCCAAGGCCGTCGAGGCGATGTCCTCCATTGGTGGCACGATCCACGAAATGAGCGAGATCGCCACCGCCATTGCGGCCGCGATGGAAGAGCAGCGTGCTGCTGCCGGAGAGATCACCCGCTCGGCCCAGGAAGCCGCGGACGGCACACGTGATGTCTTCACCAACATCCAGGAAGTCGACCAGTCGACCTCGGAAACCGGTGAGAGCGCAGGCGAAGTGCTCGAGGCGTCGCTGGCCGTTTCCCGCCAGTCGGAATCGCTCAAGGCAGCGGTCGAGCAATTCCTCCAGGAGGTTCGTGCAGCCTAACTGCAAACGAACTGAATTCTGCCAGCGCCCACGGCTTGCCAGTCGTGGGCGCTGCGCGTATATGCCGTCCCTCCTCCTTGCGGAGGGCCTGTGTGGCGAGGTAGCTCAGCTGGTTAGAGCGCACGACTCATAATCGTGAGGTCGAGAGTTCAAGTCTCTCCCTCGCCACCACTTTTCTCCTGAACCTGTCAGTCAAACCAGACACTACCGCCTGCGACAATTGCGCCGGTATCAGGTGTGCGTGTGGCGTCCTCGCGCATTGAGGCTCATATAGGGGAATTGCTGTCCCGGAGGCCTCGGCCATGTCACGTCCCAACCTGCTCTCCATCCTGGTGCTCGCCATCGTTCTTCTGATGTGTGGCGCCTTCATGGTGTTCGGCATGATCCAGCTCGCCGATGTAACCATGAGCATGCATGGCTGGATCGCACTGGGTCTGGGCGTCGTCTTCAGTGTCGCCCTCGGCGGCACGCTGACGACCGTGCTCGTCATTTCTCGCCGCCGCGGCTTTGATGAGGCTGCCCATGAAGTCTTTCGTCACAGCGAACCGGACTGACAGGCGACGCCTGCTTGGCGCTTGTCGATCGTCAGGCCTTGCGGTCTGTCGGCGAGGTCGGGCTCGCAACGACCTGGGCCGTGATCCAGTCGAGAAAGCCGGTCGAGCTGGCTTCCCCGTCAACCGGCAGAGCGATAATTGCCGGCTCGTCATACGGGTGGAGGGTCATGAGCCGGTCGCGCAGGGCGCCCGCCGCGACCGTGCTGGTTTTGAAGAGCGCGACGCATTCCGCCGCCGTCTCGATCGCGCCCTGCCAACGATAGACGCTGGTCATGCCGGGCAGGAGATTGGCGCAGGCGCACAGGCCTTCTTCGACAAGCTGGCAGGCCGCGTTCTTTGCGCTCTCCCGGTCGGGCCAGGTTGTGTAGACAAGACAGACGCTCTGCATGGTCAAAATTCTCCTCCCCGGTATATAAGCCCCGCATGACAGACACCTCCACCCCCATCCCCGCGACACGCTCCGCCTTGGTCCTATTTTCCGGTGGTCAGGATTCAGCGACCTGCCTTGCCTGGGCGCTTGACCGGTATGACCGTGTCGAGACCGTCGGCTTTGATTATGGCCAGCGCCATCATGTCGAGATGCAGGCCCGCGAGCGGGTCCGGGACGGCATTCGGCGGCACTTCCCGTCCTGGGGCGACAAGCTGGGGGCTGACAGTGTCATTGACCTGTTCGGCTATGGCGCCATCGCCGACAGCGCCCTGACCAGCGATCGGGCGATCGAGATGGAGGCCAGCGGTCTGCCCAGCACGTTCGTTCCCGGACGCAATCTGGTGTTCCTGACGGTTGCTTCGGCTCTCGCTTACCGGGCCGGGCATGGGGTTCTTGTCGGGGGCATGTGCGAGACGGACTATTCCGGCTATCCGGACTGCCGGCGGGAGACGATTGACGCCATGCAGACCGCGCTTGGCCTTGGTCTTGATACGCGGTTGGAGATTGCCACACCGCTCATGCAGCTCGACAAGGCGCAGACCTGGGCGCTGGCCGACAGGCTGGGTGGTCCGGTGCTGACCGGACTGATCGAGGAAGACAGTCATACCTGTTATCGCGGTGAGCGCGGTCAGCGCCATGACTGGGGCTATGGCTGCGGTGATTGTCCGGCCTGCGAGCTGAGGGCCCGCGGGCATGCGGAATGGAAGGCAGGTTCGGCATGACTTATTCGGTCAAGGAACGCTTCCTCACCGTTCAGGGTGAGGGCGCGCAGGCGGGCCGGCCGGCGGTCTTCTTGCGATTTGCCGGCTGTAATCTCTGGTCCGGTCGCGAGCAGGACCGGGCGTCGGCGGTGTGCAATTTCTGCGACACCGACTTTGTCGGCATGGATGGTCCCGGCGGCGGCCGGTTCAAGACACCCGCCGCCCTGGCCGAGGCTGTTGAGGCACTGTGGCCGGGCGGTGGGCGTCCGCTGGTCGTGTGTACAGGCGGTGAGCCGTTGCTCCAGCTCGATGCGCCGCTGATTGATGCCCTGCACCAGCGCGGCTTCGAGATCGCTGTGGAGACCAATGGGACGATCGCGGCACCGGACGGGATCGACTGGATCACGGTCAGTCCAAAGGGGCGGGCACCGATGGTCCAGACGTCTGGCCACGAGCTCAAGCTTGTCTTCCCGCAGCCGGAGCTCGATCCGGCTGCCTTCGAAGGCTGGGCGTTTCAGCGTTTCTCCCTGCAGCCGATGGACGGGCCGCAGATGATGGAGAATGCCCAGGCGGCCTTCGACTACTGTCTCGCCCATCCCAAATGGTCGCTGTCGCTGCAGACGCACAAATGGATCGGCGCGCCTTGAGGCCGAGGCGGCGTCAAGCGGGCCGGCGGATGAAGCTCTGCCCGGCCATTAAGAGAAAAGCGGGCGCGCCGGTGAAGGCGCGCCCGCTGTTTGTGTGGTTCAGTCCTCGACGTGTGGGGTCCCGGCCCCTCAGGAGCCGCTGCCGGCCCGCTCATCGAGGCTGTCGGACACCTGGTCCGCGAAACGCGCGAAGGTCCGGCGGGCGTCGGTCCACTGGGCGTAGCCGACCACATCGCTGATATTCATGCTGCGCCAGCCATAGCTGTAGGTCTCGATGACCTGACCATCCTGGGCGACCAGTTCGGCCTCAACATCGGCGCCACCGATCGAGATCGAGGATGAATGCAGGGCCCGCGTGCCTCCCATTTGCGCCATGGTCGGGCGATTGGGCTGGGCATCGAGAATGGTGACATTGAGCGTATAGCCGCCTTCGCCAAGCTCGCCTGCGAGCTCACGTTCCAGGGCGGTCCGCAGATAACCGGCAAGGCGATCGAGCTCCCGCTCGCCGAAGTCCTCGGCATGTTCAATCAGCTCGGGGCCATAGGCGATTTCGCCCAGAGCCACAGGCTCATTGGCCATGGCAGGTGTCGCCAGGGCACCGAATGCCAGAATTGCCGTCATAGTGCGCAACATGTCGCGCCTCCTTGATAAAACTGCCTATCGTCCCTCAACGACAAGGTAGCAGGTTCGCAAGGGGGTTAGAAGCGGCGTCTTGGCGCTGTCTTCCTGGTGGTCTTCCTAGCGGTCATCACCGTCATCATCATCGCTATCGCCCGGGATGATGACATCGATGGCGGCCCCGCCGACCGCGCCTGCGGTCCGGACCGCAGCCCCGGTGGTGCCGATTGCGACATCGGCGGCGAGGGCGGTGGCGCCGATCACGATGCAGCCGGACAGGGCCGGGGCGAGGCCGAGAACGGCAATCAGGGTCAGGATGCGGCGCATGTCGATCTCCGGTTCAATGCAGGCCTTCATGCCCCATCAGGTGTTTCTGCATGGTGAACGCGAGGGGGCGTCATGCCGTTCTCGCGCGAGATGAGTGGTCCGCCTACCGCCCCTCGCGCCACCAGCCCAGTCCCAGCATGGTCATGATCAACAGCACCATCAGCAGGCCGGGCAGGAGCGGTATTCGGGTCGAGGCGCGCACGACATAACGTTCATTGCGCTGCAAGCCGAGCCAGGACCGGCCGGACTGGTCAGCATTGGACCGGGTCCGGCGCAGGGTGGGCAGAGCGGCACCAGGGCCGTCACCGATCGCGAACAGGCCGCCATTGGTGGCATCGACAAAGGGATCGAGCACGTCGGGCGTGGGGCGAAGGTCGGCATATTCCATCGGATTGATCGGTCCGAGCGCGGCGACCGTTGTCAGATCACCGGAGCGCAGCCGGACAAGACCGGAGCCGGTGGCCGGGACGCGGGCCGCAAAATGCCCGGGTTCGCCTTCGGTCATGCTCACCACATCCTGACGACCATCCGGCCAGGTCAGTTGCAGCGGTGGCGGCGTGTCGGCGAGGGTGACCCGGTCGACCTGGAGTTCACCATTGGTGGCGAAGGCGGTCAGGCGTTCCTCGTCGAGTTCCGGTTCGCGCATCAGCCAGTGGGCAACGCGCCGGAACATCTCGGCATAGGGCCCGCCGCCCTCAAAGCCGCGCGACCACAGCCAGGTCTGGTCCGACATCACGATCGCCGCGCGGCCCTCGCCCGAGCGCTGGACAACCAGGAGCGGATCGCCGTCCGGTGTCTGCAACAGGGTTTCCCCGCCCAAAGCGTCACCATGGATATATCGCAGCCAGCGGCCCCATTCCGGCGTCTCGCCACCGCCCGCCAGCCCGGCGGTCACCGGGTGACGCAGACCGGTTTCGGTCGGCTCCGGCGTGAAGGGGGTTTCGGTGATGTAGCCCGTCGGGCGAACCGGCAGAACGGCCGCCAGCGGCGTCCGGTACAGGCTCGGCGCCCCGGCAAAGGGGGGGCCGGCGGTGACCAGCAGCGCGCCGCCATTTTCGACATAGCGGGCGATATAGTCGAAATAGAGCGGCGGCATGATATTGCGCCGGCGATAGCGATCAAAAATCACCAGATCAAATTCGCTCAGACGCTCGACAAACAGCTCCTGGACCGGAAAACCGATCAGCGCGAGTTCATCGACCGGGGTGGCATCGCGACGATCCATTGGCCGCAGAATGGTGAAATGGACGAGATCGACCGAGGGGTCGGACTTCAGCAGGTCCCGCCAGGCGCGGGCGCCATTGTGCGGCTCGCCCGTGACCAGGAGGACGCGCAAGCGGTCGCGCACGCCGCTCACCGAGACGGCAGCGCGGTTATTGATCAGCGACAATTCCTGCGGACCGGGTTCGACTTCGGCCTCGATGACATTCTGGCCGCGGCGCTCAACCGGCACATCGACGCGGGTCGAGCGGCCGATCGGGATCGGGAAGGTCTGCGGTTCGCCGCCCTCAAAGCGGAAGGCGACCGAGGCCGTTCCCTGCATCGCGTCATCCTCGACGCGGATCGTGAAGGAGACGGTTTGGCCGACAATGCCGTAGCGGGGCGCTTCCTCGATCACGAGGCGGCGATCCCCGGCGGCGCGGTCGCCGGTCATGACATGATGGATCGGGGCGTCGATATTGAGCCCGCCGGGGTCGAGCGGGGCGTCATGCACCTGCCCGTCCGTGGTCAGGATCACCCCGGCCAGACGATCCGGCGGCGCACTGGCAAGTGCAGCGTTGAGGCCGTCGAACAGCATGGTGCCATCGGGCGTCTCGCCGGCTTCAACCTCGATCAGGTCGAGCAGAGGATCGCTCTCGGCTTCACGGCGCAGCGCCGCGGCCATCTCCTCGGCCGCCTCGCGGCGGCCGCCGACGGTCATCGAGGCGGATGTATCGGTGACCAGAACGGCGACATCGGGCAGCGGGTCGCGCTCTTCCTCGACCAGCGACGGATTGGCGAGGATCAGGGTGACCAGGATGACGCCCAGCGCCCGCCAGACCCAGCCGGACATTTTCTGCAGGCCGCCGACAGCGACTGCCAGCAAGGCGAGGCCGGCCAGTCCGCCAATGACCGGCCAGGGCAGGAGCGGGGCAAAGTCGAGCGCCGAAACCGTGGCGCCGAGGGGCAGGCTTTGAGGCACACTCATTGGCCGAGCCTTTCCAGGATATCAGGCACATGGACCTGATCCGCCTTGTAGTTACCGGTCAGCGCGTACATCGCGATATTGACCCCGAAGCGGATCGCCATCTCACGCTGGCGCTCGCCACCTTCGATCGGGGCTGCTGCGCCACCGCTCTCGCCGCGCGCCCAGGCCGTGGCCCAGTCATGCGAGCCGATGATCACGCCGGAGGTACCGTCCCGTGATGCGCCGTCCGGATTGGCCTCTACCCAGACCGGCGACCCCGTATAGCGGCCGGGGAATTCCTGCAGCAGATAGAAGGTGCGGGTCAGGACATGATCGCTGGGGATCTGCGACAGGGCCGGAACGTCGATGCTGTCGAGCACATTGACCAGGCCGGGATGTGGCGCACCGGCACGCAGCATGGCGATGTCGGCGTCCTGGGTATCGAACACGATCAGCCCGCCGGCTGCCAGATAGGCCGAGACCCGGCGCGAGGCTTCCTCGCCCAGCGGTCCGGCATCGCGGGTTACGGGCCAGTACAGCATCGGGAAGAAGATCAACTCGTCCGAGTTCACATTCACGGCCAGCGGCGGTTCCGGCTCCATGGCGCTGCGGCGGAAGATCTCCTGCGACAGGCCGGTCAGGCCGGCCCGGCTGCGATTGTCGATCGTGGCGTCGCCCGTGGTGACATAGCCGAAGCGCAGCGTCAGGGCGGCCTGCATCATCTCGTCGCTGAGCTCGACGGGCCGGCCCGAGCTGTCCTGGGCATGGGCCGGAGGCGCCATCGGCAGGACAACAAGCGCGAGCAGGATTGCGGCGCTGGCTGTGCCGAAGCGCATCGGCAGACGTCCGGCGAGACCGAGCGCGATCACCACATCGAGGATCAGCATGATCAGCGCGGCAGCCAGGAGCGGCGCATCGAAATGACGGGCGCGCGGCCCGTCCAGGCCGGCAAAGCTGGCGCCGGGCAGGTCGCGGGGAAGGGGATCCATGCGGGTATCCGGTCCAATGATGTTGAGCGCGCTGGCGGCCGAACCCAGTCGATAGAGGCCGGGGGGGGCGACCGGCGAGACCACGGTCGTGTCGAACGTCGCTGACGGCACCGGACGGGCGGTGACCGGCGCTGCGATCAGCTGGCCGCTGGCGTCGAGGGCACGGTCGAGCACCCAGGCGCCGTTTCCGGGAATCGTGGCTGTACCGCCCTGGGCAAGGCCGGTCAGACGCTGGAGCATGCGCGGGAAGAGACCGGACAGGGGCAGGTCGGACCAGTCCGGGCTGGCCGTGACGTGGAAGAGTACGATCCAGCCGCGCGCCCGGCGCTCGGCGGTGACCAGCGGGGTGCCATCCTCCAGCCGCGCCCAGACCCTGTCCGGTGTCGCGCTGCCGGGCTGTGCCAGAACCTGGCGGTCGATGGTGGCGGTACTGTCGCTGGGCAGGCCGGCAAAGGGCGAGGTATCCGGGAAGGCGGCAATGCGCTGGGGTTCATCCCAGTTCAGCGAGCCGCCGAACAGGCGACCGCCCTCGCGCAGGACAACCGGCAGGAGATCATCGCCATGGGCTGCCAGGCGGGGGCCGGCAAACCGGATCAGCACGCCGCCCTCATTGATGAAATCGACAATGCGCTGGTCGTCCGTGCGGGCGTTGTCCGTCATCACCAGGATCGAGACGTCCTCGGCCAGCAGGGCATCAAGATCGCCATTGGACAGCTGGGCATGCGGACCGAGCGCGGCACGGACATAGTGCAGGTCGGACAGGAGCGGCTGACCCTCATCGCTCTCCAGCGTGATCAGGCCGACCCGCGGCCTTTGCCACTGGTCACCCAAGAGACGAACCGAGGCGGCCGAGGCGGTTCCGTCGAGGCGAAGGCTGGCAATCCGGTTCCGAAGATCGAGCGGCAGCGAGATGTTGGTGGTGGCCACGCCTTCACCCGCTGCGAACGTCACATCGCTGCGCGCGATCGCGCGACCATCATTGCCCAGCGCGGTCACAGCCACTGTCCGGGGGAAGTCGCGCCCGGCGCGCCGGACCGAGATCGTGAGACCGTCTGCGGCCGCTTCCGGCGCGGCAAGACCGAGCGGCGCCCGTCCGGCGTCGGGTTCGATCACGGTCAGTGCGCCCAAACCGTCCAGGGTGCGGGACAGCGCCACCGCGTCCCGGCTGTCGACGCCATCGCTGAGCCAGGTAATGGCCAGCTCTCCGCCCAGCGCGTCATTGCTGCGGGCGTCGGCGATCCGGTCAGCGGTCGCGCCGCGATCTGCGGGCCAGGCTTGCGGCGCAGCACTCTCAAGCAGGCGACGGGCCTCGTCAGGATTGCCCAGACGCAGCGCCGGGGCGGCTTGCCCGGTCGGAGCCGTGGTGACCAGGGCGACCGCGCGGCCGTCACGTTCGGCAGTATCAATGAGACGCTCGGCTTCCTGCCGCATGTCCGGCCAGGCGGCTGCGGCGGCCCAGCCATTGTCCATTACGATCAGCGCCGGGCGGGTTTCTTCCTCGACGCTCGGCGGGGTCCAGACCGGCCGGGCAAGGGCGATGATGATGAGGGCCGCGATCAGCAGACGGAACAGGATCAGCCACCACGGTGCATGTTGCGGCGTCTCGGCGTCGTCCGGAGCGCCCAGGAGAAGGCGCAGTGGCGGAAACACGGCGCGTTTGGGTGCCGGCGGGGTCGCCCGCAGCAGCAGCCACAGGACCGGAAGGGTCAGAAGGCCGGCAAGCGCGAGGGGCGCGCCGAAAGAGAGGGGGCCGAGTGCGAACATGATGTCAGACTTCTCGCGCCAGGGCGCGGTAAAGGGCGAGTACGGCGCTGGTAGCCGGGCGGTCGGTCCGGTGGGTCACGAGAGTCCAGCCATACTGGCGGGCGAGCTCGGCCAGCCGGGCGCCGTGTTCAGCCCAGCGCTGGCGATAGGCGGTTCGCGCTTCCTCGGCGCGGCCAAACAGAAGACTCTCACCGCCGCCGGGGGTCTCAAAGCGGGTGCGGCCGGCATAGGGGAAATCTTCCTCGGCCGGATCCACGATACGCAACATCACGCCCTGCGCCTCCATGGCAGCGAAGCGCGACAAGCGGGCAGTCCAGGTCTCCATCGGGTCAAGAAAATCACTGGCAAGGACAACGCGGCCGAAGCGGGAGATCTCCGGCGCTTCGACCGAGGCTGCATCGCCAGGCCCGAGCGCAAGGCGACGCGAGGCCCGCTCCAGTCCCAGCGCTCCGGTGCGGGCAATGGCCGATTCGCCAAGCACGCTGACGCGCTCCCCGCCCTGGGTCAGCAGGGCGGCAATGGCGATCTGGCAGATCGCGGCACGGTCGATCTTGGGGGCGTGGTTGCGGCTTGATGTATAGCGCATCGACGCCGAGCCATCGCGCCACAGCCAGACCGTGCTGGCGGCTTCCCACTCGTTCTGACGCACGAAGAGCTGATCGGAACGGGCCGACTGGCGCCAGTCGATGGCCTGGCGGCCATCTTCCGGACGGTGGTGGCGGTATTGCCAGAAAGTCTCGCCAATGCCCGAGCGGCGACGTCCATGCACGCCCTGGGCGACCGTCGCGGCAATGCGATCAGCCTCGGCGAGGAGCGCTGGCAGGCTGGCTGCCGCATCTTCACCGCCATGGCGGAGTGAGACGACGCGCGCCTCGTCCTGACGATTGCCACCCTGGCTCATGATCAGGCCGCCCGGTCAGCGAGCGTCTTGATCAGGCCTTCCAGCGTGTGGCCGTCGGCGCGGGCCGCGAAGGACAGCGCCATGCGGTGCTTGAGAACCGGTTCGGCCAGCGCGGCAACATCCTCGGTGGACGGAGCCAGGCGGCCCTGCAGCAAGGCACGGGCACGGACGGCCAGCATCAGTGCCTGACCGGCCCGCGGTCCGGGGCCCCAGGATACGCCGTTGCGAACGGCGTCGACATCCGATTCGTCGGGACGGGCGAGACGCAGCAGGTCGAGAATTGATTCCAGGACACGCTCACCGACCGGCAGCCGGCGGACCAGCGATTGCAGTTTGAGGATTTCCTCGGCGTTCAGAACGCTCACCGATTCGGCGGTCTCGGCACCGGTTGTCGCCAGCAGGATGGCGCGTTCCGCCTCGCGTGTCGGATAGGGCACGTCGACACGCAGCAGGAAACGGTCGAGCTGGGCTTCGGGCAGCGGATAGGTGCCTTCCTGCTCGATCGGGTTCTGGGTCGCCAGAACGTGGAAGGGCTTGGGCAGGTCGTGGCGCTCACCGGCAATGGTGACATGACCTTCCTGCATGGCCTGCAGGAGGGCGGCCTGCGTGCGCGGGCTGGCGCGGTTGATCTCGTCGGCCATCAGCAGGCGACAGAAGATCGGGCCGGGCATGAAGCGGAAGCGGCGCTTGCCGTCGTCTGATTCCTCGAGGATCTCGGAGCCGAGAATATCCGCCGGCATCAGGTCCGGGGTGAACTGGATGCGCTTGGTGTCGATACCGGTCGCCACGGCGATGGTCTCGACGAGGCGGGTCTTGGCCAGGCCCGGTGCGCCAACCAGCAGCGTGTGGCCGCCCGACAGCATCGCGGTCAGGCAAAGCTCGACCTCGTTTTCCAGCCCGTAAATCACACGGCCGATCGAGTCCTTGACCGCCTTGAGGCGATCCGTCGCGGCGTCTGCTTCAGCGATAAGCTCTGCACCGGGTTCATTCATCTCGGTCATCGTCCTACATTCCTCTCCGATACAGACCCATATAGGCCAAGTGGCGCGTCGCAGCATGGCGATGCGCAGATAAGGTGTCCATGCCCTCTACGACCCAAAGCCCTGATCCGATGCAGTCCTTGCTGAAGGCGGCCCGCGAGGCTGGCAGCGGGCTGCCCCCTGTCGAGCGCTGGCATCCCGAGTATTGCGGCGAGATGGACCTCGTCATCAAGCGGGACGGATCGTGGTGGCATGAGGGAACGCGCATCACGCGTGACCGTCTCGTACGGCTGTTTGCGACAATCTTGCGGAAAGATGACGACGGCATTCATTATCTCGTGACGCCGGTCGAGAAGATCGCCATCCAGGTCGAGGTCGCGCCCTTCCTGGCCGTGCGCGTCGATGCGGTGGGTGAGGGCCGTGCGCAGTCGCTGGTCTTCCACACAAATATGGACGAGCTGGCCGAAGCCGGCCCGGATCACCCGATTTCCGTGTCGGTCGACCCCGAGACCGGCGAGCCCACCCCGCTCGTCCATGTGCGCGGCAATCTCGACGCGCTGATGACGCGTCCGGTCTTCTACGAACTGGCCGCGCTGGCGGTCGAGGAGGACGGTGTGCTCGGCGTATGGAGTGGCGGTCAGTTCTTTGCGCTGGGGAGCGGCAATGCTTGACGGCGCCGCGCTGGTGGCGCGCCTGCGGGAGCGGCTCGACCCGGTCGACAGCGCCCCGGACCACCCGCGCTTCGGTGACGGCTATCTCGACGGAGAGGCCCCGCCAGCCTCGCCGGATTTTGCCGATGTCGAGATCCGGGCTGCGGCGGTGATCGCTCCGCTGATCCTGCACGACGGACCGCCGCGTCTTCTGCTGACCGAACGGGCCTCGCACCTGCCGCGTCATGCCGGACAGATCAGCTTTCCCGGCGGACGTATCGATGCCGGCGGCGAGACCGCGGCCGAGGCCGCCGTGCGCGAGCTGGAAGAGGAGGTCGGGATCGGTCGTCAACACGTCGAACTGATCGGCCGATTCGACAGCTACGCCACTGTCACCGGCTATCATGTCACGCCCTTTGTCGGGGTGCTGAAGCCGGGCTATACGGTCCAGGCGGACCCGGGAGAGGTCGCCGACGTGTTCGAGACCCCGTTCGATTTCCTGATGGATCCGCTCAACCACCAGCGTCATTCGCGTGAGTGGCAGGGGCATATCCGGCACTATTATGCGATGCCTTGGGAGGAGCGCTATATCTGGGGCGCAACCGCCGGCATGCTGAAATCCCTCCACGACCGGCTATATGGTTAGAACATGATCCGCATCACCATCCTCGAAATTGCCTCCTTCCTGCTGCCCTTCGCGCTGTTCCTGATCTGGAGTCGGCTGTCGAACCGGGCGCCGGAGGCTGGCCAGATGCCGACGCTGCGTCTCGCAGCAGCGGGAGCCGGGCTGGCCATCGTGGTGATGGTGGTCCTCGTGGTCATCGACTCCAACAAGGCCGGCCATGAGGGCGAACGCTATGTCCCGCCGCAGAATATCGACGGCCGCATCATTCCGGGCCATTTCGTGCCGATTGATGAAAACGAGGCCGAAGCCGGCGAAGGCGAGGCCGTCGAACCGCAATGACCGCGTCGAGGCTTGATCCGGCGCAGCATGACTGGATGACGGCGCCGGCGACCCGCAAGGTCATGGCGGCGCTCAAGGCCGCCGGGCAGGGCGAGTCCCGCTTTGTCGGCGGCGCCATTCGCAACACCCTGCTGGGCAAGCCCGTCGCCGATATCGACATTGCGACCCAGCTTGATCCCGATCAGGTGATCGCTGCCGCCCGTGTGGCCGGGCTCAAGCCGGTGCCGACCGGCAAGGCGCACGGGACGATCACCATTGTCTGTGATGGAAAGCCTTTCGAGGTGACCAGCCTGCGTCGCGATGTGGCGACCGACGGGCGCCGCGCCGTGGTCGCCTTCACGCAGGACTGGGCCGAGGATGCCCGGCGCCGGGATTTCCGCCTCAATGCGCTTTATGCCGACACCGACGGGGTCATCCATGATCCGACGGGCGGGCTGGACGACGTCGCGGCACGCCGTTTCGTCTTTGTCGGCAATGCCGAGGCGCGGATCCGCGAGGACTATCTTCGCATCCTGCGCCTGTTTCGTTTCGAAGCCTGGTATGGCGGGGGTTCACCGGACCCGGAGGCCCTCGCGGCCGTGCGAAAACACGCCGAAGGCCTGAATAAATTATCCGCCGAACGGGTCTGGTCCGAGCTCAAGAAACTGCTGGCCGCGCCTGATCCGCTGGCGGCCGTTAAGCTGATGCGCGATTTCGGCCTACTGGATTTGATCCTCGGAGTGAACGGATCATTAAGAGTCCTCGGCGGTATCATAGCGCAAGATGTAGACTACGGATTAGCGCCCGATTCGATGCTCAGATTTGCGGCGCTCGCCGATGGCGGACCGGAAAGGATCAGGACCATGGCAGCCAAGTTGAAAATGTCGAACGCGGAAACCCGCCGGCTCGAGGGCGCGGTCAATCCCGCCGCCCGTGAGGATGTCCACGAGGCCTTCACCGACCGGGCCGCTGCCGAGCGCGCCATCATGGCGCTCGGCGCCCGCGCCTTTGAAGACCAGGTCCGCCTCGAGGCCGCCGGTGAAACCGCACCGCCGCCGCGCGACTGGCAACTGCTCGCCAAATTTGCCCGCGAGTGGAAAGAGCCGGAATTTCCGGTCAAGGGTGGCGACCTCATCCTGCTGGGCTATGAACCCGGCCCGATGCTCGGTGACGCGCTCGACGAACTCAAGGCGCTCTGGATTGCGGACCGTTTCGAGCCGACAAAGGAAGAACTGATCGCCCGGCTGACCCAGCACTAGGCCGCGTCACCAGACGACACGGACAAGACCCCGGCCAATCAGCCGGGGTTTTTTCTTGCCCGGATGCGCCTGTTTGCGTGCATGGGGAGGTCGCGCGTGCTTAGCTTTCCGGACTTGATCGCAATCCGAAGGTGACGACCAGGACCCACGCGTATGGAACAACCAGCATTCCCTGTCCGGAATGCAGTACCGCGATCACCATCGACCTCCAGGCCATGCTTTTGGGGCAGTCATTCGACTGCCCGCAGTGTCGCGCGAAGATCGCGGTGGCTGATCAGTCGGGGCATGAAGTGCAAGACGCAATGGAACGCTTTGAAGCGCTCCGCAGGTCGGGCCCGGGCGATAGGTGACAAGCGGATCGACGTCACCTCTCGGTCCCGATCAGATGTCCAGATCGAGATACATCGCGGTGAAGGCGAGGCTGTCGACGACACCGTGGGCGATGATATTGGGCCAGAGATTGCGCTTGTTGACGAGATAGAGTGTGCCCAGGGCCAGTCCGATCAGACCGGTGACGATCAGGCCGCGAACGCCCTGATAATAGGCGTGGGCGATCCCGAAGATCAGGGCCGGAATGAAGACGGCGACGGCGGTCGCCCAGCGAGCGCTCGGCAGCAGCTTGCCGATCCGGTCGATCAGATAGCCGCGGAAGAAGATTTCCTCGCCGAACGCGGCACTGGTCCAGCCGATCGCCATCCACATCAGATAGACGGGCAGGTTGCCCTCGATATTGCCCCACCGGGCCTCAACCCCGGTCTGGGTGCCTTCCGTGGTCCAGAAACCGAGCGCCTCGCCGGCGAGCGCGGTCCCGGCACCAATGGCGAGAATGGCGACGACACCGAGCAGGGCCTGTGGCAGGACCAGCGGGACGGACCACCAGCGCTTCAGCCGACGCAGGCCGAAGCTTGACCAGCTTTCCCGGTGCCGGATGGTGAAACCGGCGATGGCGGCGAGGGTGAAGGTCAGCGAAATCGGACCGGCAAAGCGCCAGGCGATCTGGTCGAAGATGAGTTTGGTGCTCACCAGAACCACCATCACGATGGCGAGCTCGATGATCAGGCCGGGTGCGCGCCGGGTGGGTGTGTCGGTCATGCAGATATCCTCAAATGTGAACCGCAGGCGCGGTCAGTTGAGGGCAGGGTGAAGCAGTCAGGCGGCCCGGTCTTGAACGATCGTGCGGGCATAGCGGCCGGGCGAAATGCCATAGGCCGCCTTGAACTGACGGCTCATGTGAGCCTGGTCGGCAAAGCCGGCAGCATCGGCCAGCTCGGCCAGCGGCTGGCGTCGGATGAGGCCCTGGCGGACCACGTCCAGGCGGCGCTGGGTGAGATAGCGGGCCGGGCTGGTTCCGCGCAGGGTGCGGAAGTCGCGGCAGAGCTGCCAGCGGTCCTGGCCCGTCACTGTCTCCAGCTCGGCGAGGGAAATCCCGTCTTCCAGCTTGTCCCGGATCAGCGCGCAGGCGGCATCCACGACGGCGCGGGTGACCGGGCTGACGCTTGCCGGCGCATCGCTGACCGCGTCGAGTGCCAGGGCGAGGTCGATCAGGGCGCTGTCCAGTTCCAACCCGCTGGCCTGCTCGTCGAGTGCGAGGGCGGACCGGATGGCCGAGATCAGCGCCCGGTCGCGGCTCACCCCGCTGGCGAGAAAGGGCAGGCTACGCCCCGGCCGGTATCGGGCGAGCGTTTCGGGCAGAACGGTGAGGCCGGTATAGCCGAACCCGCCTTCAGCGCCGGGTCGACCATCGTGCAACTCGTCCGGATGCAGCACGACCACAGCACCGGGGCGAGAGCGCCGCGTTGCGCCGCGATAGTCAAAATCCTGCACACCGCGCGTGGTCAGGGCGAAGGTATAGGTGTCGTGTCGATGCGGCGAGAAGGCGGTGTCCACCAAGTCGGCGTGAAAGCGCTGGAAGGGGCGGCACTCGGTCTCGGTCACAGGATTACCCTTGGGTCGCTCGCAACACGGATGCGTCCCGGAGCGTGATTGGATGCAGCCCATGCGCAGTGGGGCCTACGGCCATTTCGCTTCCGGCGGCATCGACGACAGGATCGACTTCACATTGCCACCCGTCTCAAGGCCGAACTTGGTGCCGCGATCGTGCAGCAGGTTGAATTCGGCATAGCGGCCACGACGGATGAGTTGTTCCTCGCGGTCCTCGGCGGTCCAGCTCTCGCTCATCCGGCGGCGGACGATCTGCGGATAGATATCGAGGAAGGCTTTTCCGACATCGCGGGTGAAGGCGAAATCCGTGTCCCAGTCGCCGGTATTGTGGCGGTCGTAGAAAATCCCGCCAATGCCGCGCGGCTCGTCGCGATGCGGCAGGTAGAAATACTCGTCGCACCACTTCTTGAACCGGGCGTGGAAATCATCGCCATGGGCGTCGCAGGCTGCCTGGCAGGCCGCGTGGAAGTCGATCGCGTCGGGATGGTCTTGGGTGCGGGCGATGTCGAGCACCGGGGTCAGGTCCATGCCGCCGCCAAACCACCACTCCGTCGTGGTTATGAAACGCGTATTCATGTGCACCGCGGGAACCTTGGGCGACCACATATGGGCGATCAGCGAGATGCCGGTGGCGAAAAAGCGGGGGTCCTCGGACGCGCCGGGGATCTGCTTGCGGAATTGCTCGGAGAACTCGCCCTTCACGGCGGAGACATGCACGCCGACCTTTTCGAACAGGCGGCCGCGCATGATCGCCATTGTCCCGCCGCCTTCATCCTTCGACCCGTCGCCGCGGGTCCAGGCTTCGCGTTCGAACGTGCCGGCCTCGCGCGGATAGAGCGCTTCGGGCGCCTCTCGCTCGAGGGCTTCAAATTCAGCGCAGATCTGGTCGCGCAGGTCCTCAAACCAGCATTTGGCGGATTCGCACTGGATGTCGGTGGCGGCGGTGGCGGGAGCAGGTGGGTGGGTCATGGGGCGATGTTTAGCGCAGTGACAGACGAGGGCAAGATGGCAGGCGAGCGGTCCCTGCAAAGCGCCGCGTCGGTGGCGCGTCGGAGAATGACCTAGACCATGCCCCTGTGCGCCGGGGCACGGATTGTCGTCTTCGCACGCATTCGCGCCGAAGGATGGGAGGGGAACAGGATGTCGGCCAAGGCCGATAACCGGTTGATTTGATAACGTGACATCGCCGACATCCCGTTCGCGGAGATTTCCCGGGCTGTCTCCACCCTTCTCTTCGCGTCGGCCTGGTGCCGCCTGCGGCGCCACCCGTCTGTCTTGCCGCCCAGGCGGCAATTCACCGCCCTGTGGGCTGGGGAGGAAGGCGGGGCGTCCGCCTCTCATCAGTCGCCCGGCCAGCATTTGTGCGGCTTTCCAAAAGGTTCGGGATCAACACGATGTTCGCCGGTTGGATTTTCCGGTCGCGTTATGAGACCATGAGCCTCAGCAATCAGGTACACGATCATGCTTCAGCGCGACCTTGCCGCGCGAAAGACCGCCGGGACCGGACCCGGTCGGGGGGTCTGCGTCTTTCTCACCGGTCTCGCCATGTACGCGACCTTCTGGGCCGCCCTCGTTGCGTTGGCGTGGGCAGGCCTGTCACCGGAGCGCGTGCTGGATCTCGAGCTTGAAAACGCCATGGCTTATCTGCCGGTCTGGGCGCGCGTGCTGATTTTCGTCTGGTCCGGCCTGATGATCGCCGGGACGGTGGCCGCGTGGATGGGCCGCCTCCAAGCCTTCTTCTGGATTGCGCTGGCCGTGCCGGCCCATGTCGCCGTGTTCACGCAGCTCGGCTCCAATCCCTATTATGACGGCGAGCTGGGCTATCTGAACATCGCGCTGGAACTGGTGGCCGTCTATCTGCTGTTCCGTCCGATCCAGGCGAACTGGCCCGCTAGCTCGTGAGATCGAGCTGCCGCGAGGCCTCGGCCAGGGCTATTCCCGCCGATACCGTGACATTGAGCGAGCGCATGCCGTCGCGAATCGGAATCCGGACGCGACATTCCGCCGCGTCATGGACATCGTCCGGGACACCCGCACTTTCGCGTCCGAACAACAGCCGGTCATCGGGTCTGAATGAAAAATTCCACAGCTTTCCTGCACCCTTGGTGGTGAACAGGACGAGCCGGCCGACGGCCGCTTGTGCACTTGCCTGGTAAGCATTCCACGAGGCATGCCGGACCGGCGAAATCGCCGCCTGATAGTCCATGGCAGCGCGCCGAATGCCCTTGTCTGTCAGGGGAAAGGCACAGGGTTCGATGATGTCGAGTTCCGCCCCGAAACAGGCTGCAACGCGCATCGCGGCCCCAAGGTTTTGCGGAATATCCGGTTGAAAAAATACGATCCGCATTCTAAGCCGCGCTGAGACTGGACCCAACTGTCTGCATGCGGCATTGCGCCACCTACTGGTCAGTGCGTCCGGGAGTAGTTTATACCGCGTCAAACCCCGCATGTGCGGGCACGTCAAGTGAGACGTGGTTTTTCTGGGGCAGGGCCCGCATCCCGCGGTCCCGTATTGGATAAGAGAAGAGGTCGGCTCGTGACGGAAGAGAACGGCGCGCCCGGTGCAGACGGTCAGGAACCGTCCCGCCGCGACTTCATCTATATCGCTGCAGGCGGCGCGGCCGCTGTCGGTGGCGGTCTCGTGGTCTGGCCGTTCATCGATCAGATGAATCCCGCAGCGGATACGCTCGCGCTGGGATCCATCCGGGTCGATGTCTCCGTGGTGCCGGTAGGCTCGGAAATCACCGTCATGTGGCGCGGTGGTCCGGTCTTCATCCGTCACCGTACGGAAGCAGAGATTGCCGAGGCCCGTGAGGTAGAGCTCAGCGCCCTGCCGGATGAGGACGCCCGCAATGACAACCTGCCGCCGGGAACGCCGGGTACGGACGCGAACCGCGTCCTGCGCCCGGAGTTCCTGATCGTGAAGGGCAATTGTACCCACCTTGGCTGTGTGCCGCTTGGCCTGGGCGCCAACACCGGCGACTATGACGGCTGGTACTGCCCCTGCCACGGGTCGCACTACGACACCGCCGCGCGCATTCGTCGCGGACCGGCGCCGGAAAACCTGCCGGTCCCGGACTACTATTTCGAGAGCGAGACCACGGTGAAAATCGGTATCTCGCCTGAGGAAGCGTCAAACTCCGGGTGGGCTGTATCATGAGCGGACCTTCGACCTACAATCCGGGAAGCGGCGTCGAGAAATGGCTCGACTCCCGTCTCCCCATCATCCGCCTTGGCTATGACAGCTTTGTCGATTTCCCGACCCCGCGGAACCTGAACTACTGGTGGACATTCGGCGGTATCCTTGCCGTCTTCCTGATGATCCAGATCATGTCCGGCATCGTGCTGGCGATGCACTATGTCGCGCACGAGGATTACGCCTTCGACAGCGTGCAGCGGATTACCCGCGACGTGCCGTTCGGCTGGCTGCTTCAGTCAATGCATGCCAACGGCGCCAGCTTCTTCTTCATCGCCGTCTACCTGCACATGTTCCGGGGCCTCTACTACGGATCGTACAAGGCGCCGCGCGAGGTTCTCTGGATCCTCGGTGTCGTGATCTACCTGCTCATGATGGCGACCGGTTTCATGGGCTATGTGCTGCCCTGGGGCCAGATGTCCTACTGGGGCGCGATGGTCATCACCAACCTGATCGGGGCGCTGCCCTTCGTCGGTGATGCGCTGCGCGAATGGCTGTGGGGCGGCTTCTCTGTCGGCCAGTCCACGCTGAACCGCTTCTTCTCCCTGCACTACCTGCTGCCCTTCGTGATTGCCGCCGTTGTCGGCCTGCACATCTGGGCGCTTCACGTGCCGGGCAATGGCAATCCGGTCGGTCTCGACGTCAAGTCGAAGAAGGACACGCTGCCCTTCCACCCGTACTACACGGTGAAGGACGGCTTCGCGATCATCGTCTACCTGATGGTCTTCGCCACCTTCGTCTTCTTCCTGCCGACGGTTCTGGGCCACGCCGACAACTATATCGAGGCCAACCCGCTGGTGACTCCGGCCCACATCGTGCCGGAATGGTATTACCTGCCCTTCTACGCGATCCTGCGGGCCATCACCTTCGACATTGGTCCGATCGACGCCAAGCTGGGCGGTGTTCTGGCCATGTTCGGCGCCATCGCCATCCTGTTCGTCCTGCCGTGGCTGGATACCTCCAAGGTGCGCTCCATGCGCTACCGTCCGCTGACGCGCTGGTTCTTCATCTTCTTCGTGCTTGCTGCGCTTGGCCTCGGCTGGTGCGGGGCGAAAAACCCGGATGATTTCGTGCTCGGGATCGAGGGCTTCAAATTCCTCTATCTCGGCCAGTTCCTGACGCTCTACTACTTCGCCTACTTCATCGTCGTCCTGCCGGTGTTGGGCATCATTGAAAAACCCAAGGAGCGTCCGGCCTCGATCGAAGCCGCGGTTCTTGGCACGGCAAAGGCCTGAGGGGAGCGACGATCATGAAGATGACCCGCATTTTCGCCGCCGCCATCGCGGCCCTTGGTTTCGCCGGCACGGCGGCCGCCTTCGAGGGCGAGCAGCACGCGCCGCACGAGCACCACTGGCACCATGATGGTCCGTTCGGAACCTATGACCGGCAGGCGCTGCAGCGTGGCTACCAGGTCTACCAGGAAGTCTGTGCGTCCTGTCACTCGATGGACCTGATGCGTTTCCGCAATCTGGGCCAGCGGGGCGGTCCGTTCGAGTCCGAGGCCTTCCCGAACCCGAATGACAATCCGATCGTGATGCAGATCGCGCAGAGCTATACGCGCGTCTGGAGCGATGACGAATTCAATGATGATGGCGATCCGGTCGAACGCGCCGGTGTGCCGTCGGATCCTTTCCCGGCACCGTTTCCCAATGACCAGATGGCCCGGGCCTCGAACGGCGGCGCCATGCCGCCGGACCTGACCCTGATCGTCAAGGCCCGTAGCCATGGCGAGAACTACATCTATTCGCTCCTGACCGGTTACGAGGAGCCGCCGGCCGATGTGACGCTGTCACCCGGACAGCATTACAACCCGTATTTCCCGGGTGGTAAGCTGGCCATGGCCGCGCCGCTGGCTGATGGCATCCTCGAGTATGCGGACGGGACCGAAGCCACCGCCGAGCAAATGGCCGAGGACGTCACCACCTTCCTCAGCTGGGCCGGTGATCCGCACATGGAAGCGCGCAAGCAGATGGGTGTGATGGTTCTGATCTACCTGCTGATCTTCGCCATCCTGGTCTATCTGGCCTACCGCCAGGTCTGGGCCAATGTGAAGCACTAGGCTTCCTTGTCTGATGAGACGTGAGAGAGGGCCGCGGACATTGTCTGCGGCCCTTTTGTTTGGGAGTTCGACATGACCCACTGGACCCTCGGCATCATCGGCGGCTCCGGCCTGTACGCGCTGGACGGGCTCACCGATGTGAGCGAGCAGGTTGTCGACACGCCCTGGGGCGCGCCCTCGGCGCCGCTGACCCGCGGTCGGCTCAACGGCATCGAGCTGGTCTTCCTGCCGCGGCATGGCAGCGGCCACGCCATTCCGCCTTCCGACATTCCCTTCCGCGCCAATATCGCGGCGCTCAAGATGGCGGGCTGTACCGACATCCTCTCGGTCTCCGCCTGTGGCTCGCTGCGCGAGGACCTGCCGCCGGGCCGGTTCGTGATGGTCGACCAGTATGTGGATCGGACCATGGGACGCGAGCGGTCGTTTTTCGGGACCGGCTGCGTCGCCCATGTCCCGTTGGCCCGACCGGTCTGTTCCCGGCTCGCCGGCCTGGTCGCTACGGCCGGCGAGGCGGTCGGCCTGCCGGTGACGCGCGGCGGGACCTATCTGGCGATGGAGGGACCGCAATTCTCCACCCGCGCCGAGAGCGAACTCTACCGGCAATGGGGCATGGATGTGATCGGCATGACCAACATGCCCGAAGCCCGTCTCGCCCGGGAGGCCGAGCTGCCCTATGCCGGCATCGCCATGGTCACCGACTATGATTGCTGGCGCGACGAGGGTGACAGCGTCGATGTGGCCGCGGTGCTGGCCGTCATGACGTCCAACACGGTCGGGGCCAGACAGCTGCTGGACCGTTTGACGACCCGGCTGGCCGGGGTCGAACGGACCCCGTCACCCGACGGGATCGAGACCTGTCTGGATAAGGCGATCATCACCCCACCATCGGCCCGTGACGCCGATGTCGTCGGGCGGCTGCGCGTGATTGCCGGGCGGGTGCTCTGAGGCGAGGTGCCTGGCGCCGCCCCGGGGTTTCACCGCGATGTGACTGGACGCCTTGTCAGCCGGGTGGTTGGATGACGGCATGATCACGCGCCAAGCCCTTATCGCCCTCGCCAGTCTTGCCGGGCTCGCAACGGGAGCTGCCGAAGCGGCCGACCGGGTGAGCTTCATGCCGCTCGACCCTGACAGTTTTGAGGATAGCCGCAATGGCGTGGTCCGCCTGCTGTGCGTCGATGCGGCCAATGGCTATTCCTATCTCAGCCGTGCCGTCCTGCTCGATGTCACCGCGCCGGACGACAATCACGACGTCCTTCTGACCGCCCGCCACGGCGTCATTGGGAGCGGCGGCCAGCGAGACTGCCAGGTTTACGGCCAGGATACCGAGGCCGGGGCGATCATCGACATGGTCATCGCCCCGCAGGATCCGCGTGAAGACAATGAGTTTGGCGAGGACTGGGCAATCCTGCGCACGGCCGGGCGGCTCCCTGACGAGATCGCGCGGCTCCAGGCGGCCGGGTGGGAGAGCGACGGGCAGGGCGAGCTGTCCATGCTCAACCGTGTCACCGACAGTCGCGCCTGCCATGTCGAGCGCATGGAAAACTGGTCGGATGACCGTCTGATCGTTCACGATTGCCCGGCGCGGCCCGGCCTGTCGGGATCTCCCATGGTGACCCTGATCAAAGGTGTGCCGCACGTGGTTGGTCTGCATGTGGGCCAGTATATCCTGCTTGATGAGGAGGGGCGGCGCCTCGGCGTGGCCAGGCGCCTGTCGGACACCTTCCTCGATACCCTGGTCGCCTACCTTGAAACCATACCCGATCCAGCCGCAGTGCCCTGACCACTGCCCCCTTTCCCCGCCCGCAGGCCTCGTCCATAACGGAGGTTCAGCGGATTGTGGGACATGATCGTGATTTCCGGACTTCTCATCACCATGCTGGCCATCCAGGACGGACCGCCCGAGCCACTGCGTTTTCCGGCTCCGCGGCCGGCCGTCGAGTGCGCCGAGTTTCTCACCGACTGGCGCGCCCGCCGCAATTGCCTGCGCAACCTGCTCTCCGAGGCCGAGGACCGGCTCGATACCGTTGCCGATGCGGCCCGTGAAGAGGCGGACGCGGTCGATGCGGATTCTGCCGGACGCTTCGGGGCGCGGCGCGCGTTCGATGCTGCCCAGACCGCCTGGACAGGCTATCGCGACGCCGAATGCACGCGCCGGTCTGCGGCCATGTTCCTGTCCGAGGCGTCTCGTGAGGAGATCACGCTGGACTGCCAGATCAGCCTGACCCGTCGCCGCGCTGACGAGCTGGCCACGCGCTGACGATTTGCCCAGGCGCTGACAATTTGGCCACGCGCTGACTGGCCGGACGCCTGACCTGTCCCTGAGTAACCCGACCCGACTGATATTCGCCGAGATCTGAGCCATGGACCTGAAATCCGCCATCCGCACCATTCCGGACTATCCCAAGCCGGGCATCCTCTTTCGCGATGTGACAACGCTGATCGGTGATGCGCGCGCCTTCCGCGTCGCTGTCGACCGCATGGTGCAGCCCTGGGCCGGCGCCAAGATCGACCAGGTCGCCGGGACCGAGGCGCGGGGCTTCATCCTGGGCGGCGCCGTTGCCCACCAGCTCTCGGTCGGCTTCACGCCGGTCCGCAAGCGCGGCAAGCTGCCCCACCGGACGCTGATCGAGGAGTACGAGCTGGAATACGGCCAGGACGCGATCGAGATCCATGTCGACGCCATTGCCGAGGGCGACCGCGTCCTGCTGGTCGACGACCTGATCGCGACCGGCGGCACGGCGGAGGCGTCGATCAAGCTGTTGCAGCGGGCCGGCGCGACCGTGGTGGGTGCGACCTTCATCATCGATCTGCCCGAGCTGGGCGGCGCCAAGCGCATTGAGGCGCTCGGCGTACCGGTCTCCAGCCTGGTGTCCTACGAGGGGCATTAGGGCACGCGCAGGGCGTCGCGTCTGAACGTCGGCCCCGCTTGCGCCCTTGCGCTTTCCCTCGTTCGGTAAGCGGGTAAGCTCGGCCTCCAGATTGGGGGAGGGACACACATGTTCATCGGTCACTATGGTCCGGCCTTTGCCGGCAAGACGGTCGCCAGGGCGGTTCCGCTCTGGGCCTTTTTCCTGGCGGTGCAGCTGGTGGATGTCCTGTGGGGCATCTTCATCGCGAACGGCATCGAGCATGTCCGTATCGTGCCCGGCTTTACCGAGGCCAATGCGTTTGATCTCTACGACATGCCGATCACCCACTCGCTTCCGGGTGCGCTGGGCTGGTCAGTGCTGGCCGGCCTGGTCTGGGCGCTCCTGTCGCCGACCCGGAAAAAGCTCGGCGGGCTGGCGATTGCGCTGGCGGTGTTTTCACACTGGCTGCTCGACCTGATCGTCCATGTGCCTGATCTCGAGCTTTGGCCGGGCGGGATGCGGGTCGGCTTCGGTCTGTGGAACAACTACCCGCTGGCCCTCGCCGTCGAGATCGGGGTCCTGCTGGTCGGCTTCGCGCTTTATCTGCGGATGACAGCGGCCAAGGGCCTCCTCGGACGAGTGTGGCCGTGGATCTTTCTGACGCTGCTGGCGGCCGCTGAATACGTCAATCACACGATGCCGCCGGCCGGGACGATGCAGCAGGCGGGTTATATGGCGGCCGCGACCTTCCTCATCCTGACCGGGCTGGCCGCGATCTGTGACCTCACCCGCAAGACCCGCTAGGCGTCCCCGAAGAAAAGGCCCGACGCAGTGCGCCGGGCCTTTCATGTCTGGCCTGTCCGCGAACCCTAGTCGGTGATCAGGGCGCGGACATCATCCGTCATCGTCTCCAGCGAGGGCTGGTGGATGTACATCATGTGACCGGCCTCATAGTAGCGGAAGTGGACGCGGTCCTGCACGAAGCCGGGTTGGTTGAACATCAGTTCGGCCGCGAAGAAGGGCGTCGCCAGGTCGTAATAGCCTTGCTGGACCAGCACTTCGAGATCGGAGTTCTGACGCATGGCGCGGGCGATCCAGGGCGCGACATTGATGTAGTTGTTCGCACCCGAGCTACCGACATCCCAGTTCCAGCCGCTGACGCCGCCAATGGTGGAGTAGTACTCGGTGATATCGACCCCGAGCGTGCGGGTGAAATAGTCGAGCATGGAGGCGGTGAAGCTGGCATCGATGCCATAGAAGCTCGGATCGGTCTCCGGCGTGTCGCCGATCCCGTCGACCTCGACACCGGTATAGCGGCTGTCGAGACGTCCGACCGACAGGCCTTCATCCCGGCGCAGCTCGCGCATGAAGCGCTGCAGGGACACGCGCATATTGGCCCGGTCGAGGAAGCTTTCCGAGAGGCCGGTGAAGTCAGAGAGCCGGGCGATGACCTCGGCCTCGCGCGTCGGGTCGAGCGACACACCGCGCATCAGGGCCGGCATGTAGTCCTCGATCGCGAATTCACGCGCCGCGGCGAGGAAGGCCTCGATATCATCATTCCAGGCCGAGCGGTCGACCTTGCCGTGATACCAGGCGGTTGCGGCATATCCCGGCATCAGGCCGACATAACCGATATCATTGCCGTTGGACGTGTCGTCAAAGCGGAAGTCCAGAACAGTCGAGATCAAGGCCACGCCATTGATCGCGACATCGGTATAGCCGCCTTCCAGCTGGTTCAGCAGCGAGCCGATGCGCAGCGTCCCATAGCTTTCGCCAAGCAGGTATTTCGGCGAGTTCCAGCGCTGGTTCTCCGACAGCCAGATGCGGATGAACTGGGCCAGGCTCTCGCCATCCTCATCGACGCCCCAGAAGTCGGAGCCTTCATTGTCGCCAAGCGCCCGCGACCAGCCCGTGCCGACCGGATCGACGAAGACGAGATCGGCGACGTCGAGGATGGAATAGGCGTTCTCGACAAGATCAAACGGTGCCGCACCATCGTCGCCGGCATCGGGCAGGACCAGACGCTGCGGACCGAACACGCCCATGTGCAGCCACAGGCTGGCCGATCCCGGACCGCCGTTGAACACGAACGCGACCGGGCGGGTGCGCGGATCGCTGGTGCCGTCGGCGATATAGCTGGTCGAGAAGATCGATGCGGTCGGATTGCCGTCGCTATCGCGCAGGAAGGTTTCACCGGCGGTGACAGCGTAGCGGATGCGCTCGCCGGCAACGGTGACCTGGCCACGGCTTTCCCAGACCCGTGGTTCAGGCGTGTCGGCCTCTTGGGCCAAGGCCGGTACGGCGAGGGTGACCACCGCAGCGGCGGCAGCAAGTAGACGGAACATGGTGTGACTCCCCAAGGTTATTGCGGGGAGACTAGGGGCTGACGGCCAAACTGCAAGCCGTGCGGGTCAGCGCTTCTTTTCGACCAACAGGGTCTTGGGCCGGCGCTCCCGCGCGGTCTTGAAAAGCTGGAAGCTCTGATTGACGAAATTGGTCACATCCGTGAGCGAGCGCATGAAGCCCATCAGCTCTTCGGTCTTTTCCGCCTCGACAAGGCGCAGAGGCGAGGCCGGGTCGCCTCCCTCGAAGCGGACATAGAAAAGCGGCTCGCCTCGCTTGAGAATGAGGTCCTTTTCCAGGTCATGCCATTCAAAAGCCCACATGTGCGGGCGCGGCCAGATATCGGCCGGGAAGCGGCCGCACAGCATGACGCCGGGGCGGCTCTGGGTCTCGTAGTGCAGGAAGGGCGGGAACTGGTTGACGTAAAGCGGATCGTCCGAGACGAAGACATAGGGCGTCACCAGTTGCAGCATTGGCCGGGCCGGATGGCGCCATTCACTCTGCGGCGACATCATCAGGATCTGTTGCAGGCCGGCCGGGCGGGTCGAGGCCTGCGGCCCCTCGATATTGGTCAGCTGGAGCTGGCCCTGGGCATTCCGAACCATGCGCAGATGCACATCGATCGGGCAGTTGATCGCAAAGTGCCGACGGTCAAACTCGATCGCCGCCGGGCAGGACAGGGCGGATTTCGAGGTCGCCGGCTTGTCATGGTCAAAGCTGACCGGCTTGGGCGCATCCCAGATCAGGCTCGATTTCTCGTCCTTGAGGAACCAGCCGGCCTTCATCACCCGACGCTCGCCATGGGCGGCCTCGTCCTGCATTCGGCGGTAAAGTTTCACGAACATGTGGCGGCGTCCCTCAAAGCTGTCCCGGCCCCGCGAAAGCTAGGACAAGGCTGCGTCGGAGGCGAGGGCGGTTTTGCAGGTGGTGCTCAGGCCCTGCAACACGGAGTATTGGCCTTGACCCCCGCTCCGCGCTATAGCGCCGCCATGAATTACCGCCACGCGTTTCACGCCGGAAACTTCGCCGATGTGCTCAAGCACTCGGTGCTCGCCCTGTGCCTTGAACATCTCAACGCCAAGCCGAAACCCTATCGGGTGATCGACACCCATGCCGGGATTGGTGGCTATGATCTCGCCTCTTCGGAAGCCGAGCGCTCGCCGGAGTGGAAGGACGGGATTGGTCGCCTGATGGAGGCCGACCTGCCCGAGCCGGTCCAGGCCATGCTCGGCCCCTGGCTCGACATTGTGCGCGACATGAACCCGGACGGGATCAGGGCCTATCCGGGCTCGCCGGAGATCGCGGCGCGCCTGACCCGCGAGGACGACCGCATCCATCTGTGCGAGCTGCACGAGGCCGACAGCCAGACGCTGGACAATCGCTATCGCCGCGATGCCCGGGTGAAGGTCGAGCGCCGTGACGGTTACAAGGCACTCAAGAGCCTGGTGCCGCCGAAGGAAAAGCGTGGCCTGGTGCTGATCGATCCGCCCTTCGAGGACCGCGACGAGCTGGCTCACATGGCCGAAGCGGTGATGGGCGCGCTGGCGAAATGGCCGACCGGCACCTTCATCTTCTGGCGCTCGCTGAAAAATCTCTGGGCCGCCGACCGCTTTGACAATGGCCTCGCCGAATGGCTGATCTCGGAGAAGGATTTCGAGCCGGAGAAGATCCTTCGCGCCGATCTGTGGATCCGCGACCTCGCCTCCGAAGGCAAGCTCGCCGGCGCCGGCGTTGTCATCATCAACCCGCCCTTCACCTTGGAAGACAAGCTGGTCGCGGCCATGCCCTGGCTGGCCGAAACCCTGGCCCAGGGCGATGGTTATGGCTGGCGCGTCGATGGCGGCCTGACCGAGGACGACCTTGAGGAATTGGGCGAGGAATAGGGTTCGAACAAGGTCCGGTCGGCCGTTTCCCACCGCCTCATGCGGCCCCGCGCCTTGAATTCTCGCGGCGATCCGCCACTTTTGCGGTCTGACGTCGGGCGCGTGCCTGCCATTGAAGAAAGCTGACCTCGACATGCCAAACGCCGCACCGTCCGAGGCTGCCGACCCGGTCGTCCTGTCGATTGACGGGATCTCCAAGACCTATGCCGGCGGTTTTACCGCGCTCAAGACCGTCAATCTCGACATCCGCAAGGGCGAAATCTTTGCCCTGCTGGGCCCGAACGGTGCCGGCAAGACGACGCTGATCGGGATTATTTGCGGCCTGGTCAATGCCTCCTCCGGCTCGGTCCGGGTCTTCGGTCACGACATCAAGGGTGACTTCCGCCACACCCGCGCGCGCATCGGTCTGGTGCCGCAGGAAATGTCGATCGACATGTTCACCAAGGTGAAGGATGCGGTCGCCTATTCGCGCGGCCTGTTCGGCAAGCCGGCCGATCCCGCCTATGTCGAGCAGGTGCTCAGGGATCTGTCCCTCTGGGACAAGCGGGACAGCCAGATGCGGGCCCTGTCCGGTGGCATGAAGCGCCGGGTGATGATTGCCAAGGCGCTGTCGCATGATCCCGACATTCTCTTCCTCGACGAGCCGACCGCCGGTGTCGATGTCGAACTGCGCCAGGGCATGTGGCAGGTGGTCGAGAAGCTGCGCCAGCGCGGCAAGACCATCATCCTCACCACGCACTACATCCAGGAGGCCGAGGAAATGGCCGACCGGGTCGGCGTGATCCGCCAGGGCGAGATCGTGCTGGTCGAGGAGACCGCGACCCTGATGGCCAAGCTCGGTCGCAAGACGCTCACCCTGCAGCTCGCCGAACCGCTCTCGAGCCTGCCCGCGGCCATTGCGGTTGAGGGGCTCAGCCTTGCCGAGGACGGGCATGCCCTGCATTTCGACTATGACACGCAGTCCGGCCGTACCGGGATCACCACATTGCTGAGCAATCTCAATGCGGCTGGTGTCTCGGTCCGGGATCTCGAGACGCGGCAGAGCTCGCTCGAGGAAATCTTTGTCGACCTCGTGGGAGGCGCATCATGAACTGGCGCGGCGCACTGACCATCTACAAGGCCGAAATGGCCCGCACGGGGCGGACGCTGATGCAGTCCATCCTGGCGCCCGTGATCTCGACCTCGCTCTATTTCGTCGTCTTCGGGGCCGCCATCGGATCGCGCATGGAATCGATCGACGGCGTCGGCTATGGTGCCTTCATCGTGCCCGGCCTGATCATGATGATGATCCTGATGCAGTCGGTCTCCAATGCGGCCATCGGCATCTACTTCCCCAAGTTCAACGGCACGGTCTACGAGCTTCTGTCGGCGCCGATCTCGGCGGTCGAGATCGTGATCGGCTTCGTTGGCGCGGCAGCGAGCAAGTCGCTGGTGCTGGGCGTGCTCGTCTTGACCACGGCCTCGTTCTTCGTGCCGCTTGAAATCCAGCACCCCTTTGTGATGCTGGCCTTCCTGGTCATGACGGCGGTGACCTTCTCGCTGTTCGGCTTCATCATCGGCATCTGGGCCGATAATTTCGAACAGCTCAACATCGTGCCGATGCTGATCGTGACGCCGCTGACCTTCCTGGGTGGCAGTTTCTATTCGATCTCCGTCCTGCCACCCTTCTGGCAGACGGTGACGCTGTTCAACCCGGTCGTCTATCTGATCAGTGGCTTCCGCTGGAGCTTTTATGGAGTCGCCGATGTCGATATCGGTATCTCGCTTGCGGCGATCGTCGGCTTCTTTGCGCTCTGCCTCTTCATCGTCTGGCGGATGTTCAAGACCGGCTACCGGCTCAAGACGTAAGGCCCATTGATGACCCACCGATACGCCATTTTCGACGTCTTCACCGACCAGGCGCTGGCGGGAAATCCGCTGGCTGTGGTCTTTGGCGCGGATGATCTCGATGCGGTTTCCATGCAGGCCATCGCCGGTGAGTTCAACCTGTCCGAGACGGTCTTCATCACCGAACCGCGGGGCCGCGACGCGGATTACGGCTTGCGCATCTTCACCCCGCGCGAGGAATTGCCCTTCGCCGGGCACCCGACGATCGGCGCCACCGTCGCGCTGACCCTGGCCAGCGGTGCCGCGCCCGGCCAGCGCAAGCGCTTCGTGCTGGAGGAGACCGTCGGCGATGTGACCGCCGATGGCCGCGCCAATTCGGAGCGCCACGGCTCGGCTCGCTTCTTCGCGCCCAAACTGCCGGAACAGGTCGGGGAATTACCGGACTATGCCGCGATCGCCGCGGCGCTGGGGCTGCAGACCGGAGACTTGCTGGACACGCCGATCCTCGGTGGCGTCTGGTCGGCGGGCGTGCCCTTCGCCATCGTGCCGATCCGCGATCCGGCGCGCCTGTCCGCGATCACGCTGGACCTGGCGGCTTTCGAGGATGTGTTTGGCGGCGATGAGCCGGTTTGCGCACTCGTGGTCGCCAAGGCGACCCTGACCGAGCACACGACCGACTGGCGCGCACGCATGTTCGGCCCGCATCTCGGCATTGTCGAAGACCCGGCAACCGGCAGTGCCGCCGCCGCCTTTGCCGGCCTGATCAGTGAGCAGGGCGGCCTGGGCGAGGGCGAGCATGGCGTCGACATCTACCAGGGCGTCGAGATGGGACGACCCAGCCTGATCCGGCTCCGTCTCAAGCATGAGGCCGGCAAGCTGACCGATCTCATGCTGGGCGGTGATGCGGTGAAGATTGCCGAGGGCACGCTCTTCACCGGCGATCTCGGCTAGCGCAGCGTGCGCACCGTGAACACATCATCGCTGGTCACGCGCGGCAGGATCACGCGGATGAAGTGGGTGGTGTAGCGCCG
Organism: Maricaulis maris; assembly: GCF_036322705.1. NCBI lineage: Bacteria > Pseudomonadati > Pseudomonadota > Alphaproteobacteria > Maricaulales > Maricaulaceae > Maricaulis > Maricaulis maris. Next base: position 2,004,462 of record NZ_AP027270.1, on the reverse strand, counting down.
CAGGAAGCGCTTTCCCTTCTCCTCATCCCCCGGCTCGAGGGCGCGCAGCCGGATCAGTGCGCTGTGTTCCTTGCCGTCAATATCGAAATAACCCACCCGCTTGCCCGGTGAGGCGGCGGTGATGCCGGCCGCCAGCGAGGCTTCATAGCTCGGCGGAATACGGTCGCGCAGGAAGTTGGCGAGCAGTTCGCGGCGATCAACATGCAGCGATAGCCGGTTCTTGTGGCAGGTGTTCACATGCCGGTCCTGGATCAGCGAGAGCTGGGCGTCGATCTCGACCTGGGTGACATTGTTCCCCGCCTTGAACTGGGTCTCCTTGGCCTTTTTCGGGGCGGTCAGCCAGATCGAGAAATCATCGACCGGCAGGCCGCTGTCATCCACCGCCTCGACAACGATCTGGTAGAATTCGCGGAACCGGCTGCCGTCGGCACTGGCGCGGCCGAGTATGCGTTTGCGCAGTGCATCGGCGACTTCCCCGTCCTGGGCCAGCTTGCGGGTCTCCAGACATACCTCGGCCCAGTCTTCGGCGACGGCGCGATAGGCGGCGGCCGACTGGGTCGCCAGTGCCTGCAGGATCAGCTTGGCGAGCCGTTCCGAGACAATCGCGTCTTTGGACGCGCTTTCCTTGGCGGCGGGTTTGAGGATGGTCAGATGGCTGCGATCCGGGATCGCGGCGAAGGGCGTGTCCTCCGGGCCGCGCCGGGTCCAGGCGCGGAATTCCGGTTCCAGGATCGAGCCCTTGGTGAAATCGACGGTGACCCCGCGCGGATCGATATTGGCGGTGGAGATACGGACTGTCCCGTCCCAGGCTTTCTCGCCGAGGACGCCCGTCCCGAAGATCGGGTCTGCGCCGACGATGACATAGGGACGGGTGCCATCCTCCGAGAAGGGGCTGTTGGTCGCCCCGTCCTCGCTCAGGCGGTCGCGCAGGGTGAGGGATTCCTGGAATTTCGAGGCGAGCTCGAGTGCGTTGAGGAAGTTCGTCCCGGTCTGGAAGCCATTGGTGAAGCCCTTGGTCAGGCGTCCAAGCGTCGAGCGTCCGATCGTGGCCAGGGGCGAGCCGAAATTGGCCGGGGCCAGCATCAGGAAGTTGGCGACCGGTGCGTCGCCATCGGGAAAATACTCCGCCAGCCACCAGCGTGCGACCAGCGCCCCTGTCGAATGGACAACCACATGGAAGCTGGCCGGCAGGGTCCCGGCGGCCTGCATCTCCGCCACAACGACGTGCAGACGGCGGCCCGAGTCCTCGATCCGCACATCATCATCCATTGATGGATAACCACCGAGGAAGACGTCCTGCGTCTGGTAGCCATGAGTCGCCAGCAACTCGCCAACCTTGGCCATGGACTTGTCGCTGGCGCTCCAGCCATGGATCAGAAGAACGTGGTTCGTCATGGCAATCTCCGGTTTATGAACCAGAGAATATCACTCAAGGCGCGAGTTGGACAGATTGGATCTTGCGACCGCTTCGGCGTGGAGCGGCGACCGCTAGAGCAGACGAAGGTCGGCGCCGCGGAGCAGCCCATCTCCCAGTACGAAGCCAGTGATGACAAGACTGCTGAGCGCATAGCCTGCGATGTTGGCCAGCAGTCCGGGGCGGAGGCGGCGGGCGATGTCCCAGGTCATGGCCAGCAGGACCAGGCTGACGCCGAGCGTCAGCACATAAGGCCCGATACCCAGCATCACCCCGACTGCGGCCTCGTCATTGGGGTGATTGCCGGCCAGCGTGATGCCGCCCGCGGCCAGTCGGAACATGAACTGGAAATAGAGGATGCCGTAGGCGAAAAGGGAGCGTCGCGCCGCGGCCATGATATAGGCCAGAACCGCAATGATCAGGGTGACCACGGGACCGGAGGCGGCGATGATCAGGGCCTCGAACGCGCCCGGCAGGCTGCCCGCGACGGGGCCCGCCTTGTTCAGGCTCATCCACATGTCGACGCCGACCGCTTCGCCGCCGGCCCAATGCCCGAACTCATGGGCGAGGTAGGTCAGCGGCCCGATCAGGATGAAGGCAAGATAATAGCCCGGGCCCGGCTTTGATCCATGCTTCATGACCGTCTTCCTCCGGCAGCGGGTGGCCACATGGCCAGTCCTCAGTAGGCGTCGTCCGATGCGTCCCACCAGGGATGCCAGGCCGGCAGGTCGGTGGAGACTTTCATCGGGAAATCAGGCGCGCGTTTCTCGAGGAAGGACATCACCCCCTCCTTGGCGTCCTCGCCCATGCCGGCATGCAGGATGCCAAGGCTTTCGACGCGATGGGCCTCCATCGGGTGGGCGGCGCCCTGCATGCGCCAGGCCATGCGCCGCATCATGGCGACGGAGACCGGGGCGCAGCGCTCCGCGATGAGGCGGGCCCGCTCGCGCGCTTCCGCCATCAGGTCATCTGCCGGTACCACCCGTGCCACCAGGCCCGCCTCGAAGGCCTCGGCGGCCGAGAAGGTGCGGCCGGTCAGGCCCCAGTCCATCGCCGTCGAGATGCCCACCACGCGCGGCAGGAACCAGCTCGCACAGCCATCCCAGACAATGCCGCGCTTGGCGAAGGGATAGGCGAATTTGGCGTCCATCGAGGCGAGGCGGATATCCATCGGCAGGATCATCGTCGCGCCGATCCCGACAGCCGCACCATTCACCGCGCCGATGACCGGTTTCAGCGTGTTCCAGATGCGCAGGTTGAGAATGCCGCCGCGATCGCGCCATTTCGGGTCGGTCTCGTCGAACGCCCCGCTCTCCTGCGCCTGGCTGACCATGTTGAAAGTCTCGGCTCCGGTCGACAGGTCAGCGCCGGCACAGAAGGCCGGTGGCTCACCGGTAAAGATGATCGCCCGGACCGCGTCGTCACCGTCTGCATGGTCAAGCGCATCAATGATCTCGTCGCCCATCTCGTAGGTGAAGGCATTCAGCCGGTGCGGCCGGTTCAGCGTGATCGTCGCGACCCGGTCTTCGACGGCGTATTTGATATTCGAATAGGCCAAGCTGGCTCCCCTCATGCGTCAGGCTTTTGCGGCATGATGGGGTGGAATGCCCGGGGAGGCCAGTCGCAGGTGCGCGGCAGCGCTGGCGGTGTGACGCAGGGCCGGCTCTGGCCCTAGCTTCCGGCAGCCGGCACCGGCGGGCGCAGGCTCCAGATCACCAACAGCCCGATGGCGGCGGCACACGCCCCCGCGATCCCGACCCAGGCCAGCCCGGCGTGGGCGATTGTGAGACCGCCCGCGCTCGCCCCCAGGCCCTGACCGAAGAAGATCATCGAGCCGTTCAGCGCGAAGGCAAGGGTGGCGGCGGGACCGGCGGAGCGGGCCAGCCGCGTCTGGATGACCGGGGAGCAGGCGAACAGCGCCGCAGGGCCCAGCGACATCACCAGGACCAGGAGGGGGAGCGCCGCGGCGCCCAGCTCGAGCATCATGCCGAGGCTGAAAAGGACCTGCATGGCCAGTGTCATCGAGAGCAGGCCGGCCAGCGCGCGCCGCGCGGGCAGGCGGGCGAACATCGCCCCGGCGGGCAAGCCGAGCAGGCTGCCCACCCCGGTCGCCAGCTGGACCCCGCCAATTCCGGCGCCGGTAATGCCGGTCGTCTCGGTGATCACCGGCCCGATATAGGCAATGGTGCTGAAGGTCGCGAGGAAGCCCAGCATGGTGATCATCATCAGGCGGACATTGTCGCCGCGCAGCGCTGCCTTGAAGCTGACACCGCTGAGTGACGGCGCCTGGATATTGCCCGGCGTGACCAGGGCAATGATGACCAGGGCCAGAGCGCAGATCACGGCGCCAAACCAGAACGCCGCCTGCCAGCCAAAGGCATCGCCCAGCACGCTGCCGGCGGGCAGTCCGACCAGGAAGGCCAGGGTATAGCCGGCCAGCACGGTCGCGAATGCCTCCGGTCGCTTCGCCTCGGGGACCAGTGTGGCCGCGATGGTCGAGGCGAGCGGCAGGGTCAGTGCGGCGAACAGGCCACCGGCAAAGCGGATCGCGGCAATTGCCTGAAAATCGCTGACCAGGGCGGTGGCGATGTTGAGCAGGACCAGACCGGCCAGAACCATCATCAAGAGACGCTTGCGGTCAAAACCACCCAGCAGACGCGCCAGGATGGGGCCGCCAAGGCCGCAGGCGACCGCGAATACGGTCTGCAACTGGCCGACCATCGGCACACCCACCTGCAGGTCAACCGCCATCGGATCGATCAGGCCGACGAAGACGAAGGCGCTCGTTCCAAAGGCGAAGGGCGCGAAGGCAAGGCTGAGAAGGCGAAGGTTCATGCCGGTTGTCCCCGATCGCACCACTGTGTGACATGACGCGGATCGCCGCAAAGTCCAGTCGCGCTCAGTCCTCGCCGGTCTGGAAGAGCTTGCCGCGCTCGGTCACGATAACGATGACCAGTGCGGTCGCGGCCATCAGCGCCTGGCTGACGATCAGCGGGGTCGCGGTGCCGTTATAGAGTTGGCCGACATAGCTGCCGATGGCTGCGCCGACGACGCCGGTGACAAAGCCATAGACCGCCGAGGCCGTCCCCGCGATGTGGCCAACGGGTTCCAGCGCCAGGGCCGAGAAGTTGGCGGCGATCAGGCCGAGGAAGGCCATGGCGGCGGCGAGCAGGACGAGGAAGAGGACGAAATTGTCCATGCCGCTCATCAGCACCGCCGCGTGGACAGCAGAGATGGTGGTGAAGGCGATCAGCGCGCCGTGCGACAGGCGGCGCTGGCCGAGGCGTCTCACAAGGCGTGAATTGGCATAGCTCGACAGGCCGATCCCGCCGGCAATGGCGGCAAAGGCGAAGGGGAAGGCCTCGTCGGACAGGCCGAAATGGCCGACGAAGATCTGCTGTGAACTGCCGAGGAAACCGTACAGGCCACCGAAGAAGGGGGCGCCAGCGAGCGTATAGCCCAGCATCAGGCGATGGCTCACGGTTTCGCGGAATGCGGCCAGCAGGGGCTTCACGCGCAGACGGACGCGGAATTCGGGATGCAGGGTCTCCGGCAGGCGCACATGCAGCCACACCATCAGGCCGAGGCCGAACAGCATCAGGAAGGCAAAGATCCAGCGCCAGGGCGCGACCATCAGGATGGCCTGACCCAGCATCGGTGCCAGCACCGGGACCGCCATGAAGGCTGTCATCACCATCGACATCACTTCGGCCATCCGGCGACCGGAGGTCAGGTCGCGGGCGATCGCCGTGGCAATCACGCGGCAGGCCGCCGCTGCCGCACCCTGGAAGAAGCGTGCGACCAGCAGCAGCTCGAAGGTCGGGGTGAGGGTGCAGATCAGGCTGGTCAGGATGAAAAAGGCCAGCGCCGCCTGAATGACCAGCTTGCGTCCGAAGCGGTCCGAGAGGGGGCCGTAGAGAAGCTGCGCGACCCCGAAGCCGGTCAGATAGATGCCGATGACAAACTGCTGGTCATTGGCGTGCAGCACGCCGAGATCGCCGGCAATATCGTCGAGCGCCGGGAGCATCATGTCGATGGCCAGGGCCACGACGGCGGTCATGGCGACAAGCAGGGCGACAAGTTCCTTGAGCGATAACGGCAGCGCGTCGCCGTTCGCCAGCTTGAGCTGGGCCTGGGGCTGGGACATGGGTCACTCCGGGAGCCGGCACGGAGAGGTGCCGAGCGGGTGAAATGCGACTTTGGAGGCTCGAGCGCAAGTCTCGTGGCTGAATGCCGGTTCAGGCGTTTTCGTATGGATCGTGGAAAAGATGGGCCTGGAAGCTGGCTGCAATGCGGTTGGCGCGCTCGAGAAGGGCGGTCTTTGCGGCGGGCGTGGCGCCGATTTCGTCAAGCGTCTGCCCGAACAGCGCCAGCCATCTTTCGAAATGAGCGGGCGAGATCTGCGGTTTGAGCTTCACATTGGCTGGCATCGGGCGGCCCTGATAGCCGCCATCATGAAAGACCAGTGCCGACCAGAAGCGTTTCATGGTCGCCAGATGCGGCTCCCAATCGCCCGCGATGGCGTCGGCAAAGACCGGGCCGAGCATCGCATCTTCCCGGACATGGCCGTAGAAGGTTTCCACCAGATCAGAGATCTGCTCCGGCGTGATCCCCATCGCGGCAGCTTCGGAACGGGCCGTCTGGCGGGCCTGGCTGATGCGACTGGCGTCGACCACCCTAGACGTTGAAGCGGAAGTGCAGCACGTCGCCGTCCTTGACGATGTACTCCTTGCCTTCCGCCCGCATCTTGCCGGCTTCCTTGGCCGGGCCTTCACCGCCGCAGGCGACATAGTCCTCATAGGCGATGGTTTCGGCGCGGATGAAGCCCTTCTCGAAATCACCATGGATGACGCCGGCGGCCTGCGGCGCGGTCCAGCCCTCGCGGATCGTCCACGCCCGGGCCTCTTTCGGGCCGGCGGTGAAATAGGTCTGCAGGCCGAGCAGCGAATAGCCGGTGTGGATCAGGCGGTCGAGGCCGGGTTCCTCGAGGCCGATCGCCTCCATGTATTCGTCGCGCTCCTCGTTTTCGAGCAGGGCGAGTTCGCTCTCGATCTTGGCCGAGATGACAACGGCTTGCGCGCCTTCCTCGGCGGCGCGTTTCATGACGATCTCGGAATAGGCATTGCCGGTCCCGGCGCTGGCCTCATCGACATTGGCGATGAAGAGGACCGGCTTGGTGGTCAACAGCTGCAGCGCGCGCCAGGCCTTGCGGTCATCCTTGGCGACCTCGGCAAAGCGGGCCGGCTTGCCGGCATTGAGCTGCTCCAGCGCCACCTCGATCAGGGCGAGGGTGGCCTTGGCTTCCTTGTCACCGGACTTGGCCTTTTTCTCGAGACCCGCCTTGCGCTTTTCCAGGCTTTCCAGATCCGCCAGCATCAGTTCGGTCTCGACGGTTTCGAGGTCGGCGAGCGGGTCGATCTTGTTGTTCACATGGGTGACGTCATCATCGTCGAAACAGCGCATCACATAGGCGATGGCGTCGGTCTCGCGGATATTGGCGAGGAATTGATTGCCCAGGCCTTCGCCCTTGGAGGCGCCTTCGACGAGGCCGGCGATATCGACGAAATTCATCCGCGCCGGCAGGATTTCCTTCGAGCCGGCGATCTCGGCCAGCTTGGCCAGGCGCGGCTCGGGCACGGCGACATCACCGACATTCGGCTCGATCGTGCAGAAGGGATAATTCGCCGCCTGCGCCGCAGCCGTTTGGGTCAGGGCGTTGAACAGGGTGGACTTGCCGACGTTCGGAAGCCCGACGATGCCGCATTTGAATCCCATGGCGCGATTTCCTCACTGGTTCGAGCGCGCCTTATAAGAAGAATGCAGCGCGGGGTCGACTGTGGAGTCAGTGGCGGTTTTTCTGGCCCCGCTCGCGGGGGAGGTGGGCCGACGCGCACGCGTCAGGTGGAAGGGGGCGAGCAAAGCGAGGGATTTCCGGGCGATACCTGGGTGTCTCAGGGATTTGAGCGTCTTCTCGGTTTGCCGCTGTCATCCTGACCTCCGTCCGGAATGACAGAATGAGGGCAGCGCAAGGCGGCGATGCCACCCCGTCTCAGTCCTCGCTGTCAGGGCCGCCGCGCTTCACGGCGTCCGGCGCCGGCGCCTTGTGCGTCACGCGGGTCTGGAAGGCGTCGTAGTCGCGATTGGCGAGCAGGTCGAGCGAGCCGGCGATGGCGTCCAGCAGGTCGATCAGCCACACTTCCTCGGCCTTGGCAAAGTCGGACAGGACATAGCCGGTGACGCGGCCGCGGTCGCCGGGATGCCCGATACCGATTCGGCCGCGGCGAAAGTCCGGTCCGAGCTGGCTGGTGATCGACTTGATGCCGTTATTGCCGGCCGCGCCGCCGCCAAGCTTCATGCGGAATTTGCCCGGTGCGAGGTCGAGCTCGTCATGGAAGACCACAATGTCCTCCGGCTTGACCCTGTAGAAGCTCGCGGCGCCGCCGACCGACTGGCCGGCATTGTTGTAGAAGGTGGTCGGCTTGAGCAGCAGCAGCTTGTTCGAGCCGATGGTGATCTCGGTCGTCAGCCCCTGGAAGCGCTTGCGCCACGGCCCGGCGCTCCAGGCCTGGGCGATGATGTCGAGGGCCATGAAGCCGACATTATGCCGGTTGCGCAGGTATTTCGGCTCGTAATTGCCGAGCCCGGCCAGGATCATCATCGCGCGCGCTCCTCATATCTCAAGGCCGGACATCGGCAAGCCGGATACAAAATCAGCGAAGCCATGGTGTGGCCTCGCTGATTCGAATTCCAGTGCTGAAAGGGAAAAGGCTTAGGCCTCGTCACCCTTCTGCTTGATGGCTTCCGGCTCGGCCGGTGTCGCATCGGTGTCTTCTTCGGCGTCCGTCAGGACCGCGCGCGAACCCTGCAGGGTGGCGATGGTGAAGTCACGATCCGTGATGGTCGGCTTCATGCCCTTGGGCAGCTTGACCGATGAGATGTGGACCGAGTCGCCGATATCCAGACCGGTCAGGTCAACTTCGACCGATTCCGGAATCGAGCCGGCCGGGCAGAGCAGCTCGACATCGTGACGCACGATATTGAGCACGCCACCGCGCTTCAGAGCCGGGCAGGCGTCTTCATTGATGAAGTTCACCGACACATTGACCTTGATCTTGGTGTCTTCGTCGACACGGAACAGGTCGATATGCATGGCCTTGTCGGAGACCGGGTGGAAGTGGATGTCACGGGCGATCACCGTCTGGCGCTTGCCTTCGTGATCGAGCTCGATCATGTGCGACAGGAAGTTGCCGCCGAGCAGGGCCTTGCGGATTTCATTGCCGCGCAGGTTCACCGAAACCGGGCCGAGCTTGCCGCCATAGACGACGCCCGGGACCAGGTCTTCGCGGCGGGCAGCGCGAGCCGCGCCCTTGCCAGTGCCTTCACGAACGTCAACGGTGAGAACGATGTTGGAGCTCATCGGTCCAGATCCTTAAATGCAAACGCCGCCTCCAGCAGGGTAAGTGCGGGCGGCGATCTATCCAGGCGTTACGCCACAGTGTTCTTTCGAGCGGCGGGCTATAGCCGATCCAAACGCCCCACGCAACAGCGCTGCACGGGAAGTCGCAGCGCCTGTCGCCTGGTGCGCAGTCCCTATTGGCGCAAGGTGAAGTCAAACCGGGCCGTACAGCCGGTTGCGAAGCGGGCGCCCGGTCCATCCGACCAGGCGAATGTCCAGTCGGCGATGGCCCTTGCCGCCGGCAGGGTGGCGTCGCGATTGGTTCCGTTGTCGAGGTCGGAGATCGCTCCACCATAGCGGATATTGCCTGTGGTGCCGTCTTCGGTGACGTCGTAGCTCATCACCACTGCACGGATATTCGTGCCCTGGTTGATGAACAGGTAGTAGACGAGATCGGATGGGAAATCGGGGCCCCGGCGCTCAATCGCGTCCAGTCGGGGCTGGGCCTGCCGACACGCGACCGTCTGCGAAGGCCGCTCAACCGGATTCAGTGTCCCGCCGAAATGAACAAGCTCCTGGCTCGCGCACGCGCTCGCCAGCAAGCCGACTGGAATGATCCAGACACGCCGCATCATGCTACCCCCGTTTATCCCGGCAGGCCCCGTTTATCCCGGCAGGAAAGGCAGCATGGCCGGCGTGTAACTGTCAATATTGCCCGGCTTAGTCGAACAGCTTCGACACCGACTCGTCATTGGCAATGCGGCGGATGGCTTCGCCGAGCAGCGGCGCCACGGAGAGGCGGCGGACTTTCGGCGTCTCGGTGGATCCGGGCGGAGGGACGATCGAGTCGGTGACCACCAGCTCGCGCAGGCGAGACTTGGCGACCCGGCCCTGGGCGTCCTTGGACAGCACGCCGTGGGTGACATAGGCGGACACCTCGACGGCGCCCTTGTCGAGCAGGGCGTCAGCCGCGTTCACCAGTGTGCCGCCACTGTCGCACATGTCGTCGAACAGGATGCAGCGACGGCCTTCCACTTCACCGATGATATTCATCACCTCGGCGACACCCGCCTTCGGGCGGCGCTTGTCGACAATGGCGATCTCGGCATCGAGCAGCTTGGCAAGCGCCCGCGCCCGCACCACGCCGCCGACGTCCGGCGACACGATCAGCAGGTTGTCGGTCTCGTAATGGCGGCGAATGTCAGCCTCCATGACCTTGGTGGCGAAGAGGTTGTCCGTCGGGATATCGAAGAAGCCCTGGATCTGACCGGCATGGAGGTCGACGGTCAGAACACGGTCGGCGCCGGCCTTGGCGATCAGATTGGCCACCAGCTTGGCCGAGATCGGCGTCCGGCCGCCGGTCTTGCGGTCCTGTCGGGCATAGCCGAAATACGGGATGACAGCCGTGATCCGCCGCGCGCTCGCTCGCACCAGCGCGTCAATGCAGATCAGCAATTCCATCAGATGGTCATTGGCCGGGTAGGAGGTCGACTGCAGGATGAAAACGTCCTCGCCGCGGACATTCTCGTCGATGCGTACGAATATCTCGCCATCGGCAAAGCGCTCGATGTGACTGGCCGTCAGCGGAGCGTCGAGATAGTCAGCGATGGACCGGGACAGGTCCGGATTGGCGGTGCCCGACATCAGCTTCATCGTTTCGACCCCTGAGTCTTGGAAACGCGGGCTGCTTAACAGAGGCCGCGCGGTGATTGAAGCTGAAATGATCAGCCTGCGGAGAATCCGGGCGGTATTGGCAGGTCGCCACCGTCCAGGCAGACCAGTTTGAACAGCTCGCCCATCTGCTCCTGATCTGTCAGACGCCAGATTTGGCGGGCGATCTGTGACCGTTTGCCGGGCTGCGCCTGGCTGAGCGCAGCGGCACGGGTCTCAAGGCCCAATCCCAGCAGCCAGGCGCCTTGTGGCTCGGGGCCATAGGCGGTCAGTCCGGCGGACCGGGCTGCCAGAACGAGGCTTTCAAAGTCCACGCGGGCGGTCAGGTCGGCGGTTCCCGGATCAAGCAGGGGTGGTTGTTTCTTATGAGCGCGGATGGCCTGCAGCGTGTCGCCGATCTCGCTGGTTGCCGGACCATAATCGATGAACAGTGCGCGGCCGGGATGGGCGGCGAAACGGGCGGCGAGCTGGTCGACGACCTGACGATCACCCGGGCGCAGCTCGACCAGCGCGCCGTCCCCCGCTTCCCGAAGCCGCTCGGGAACCAGTGCAAGGTCTTCGCCCAGCGGTGGTCCCAGCACGAAGACGAAGCCGCTCTCCGCCTCCGCCTCCGGGTCCAGTCCGACCAGGCGCTCATGCCAGGTGCCCTTGTGCCGAACCGCCTGGCGTACCGGCAGACAGTCGAGGAATTCATTGCCAAGGATGATGGACGGGCCTGGGGCAACGGCCTCGAGCCGGTCGACCCAGCGGATTTGCGCGCCGGTCGGGCCCAGTGTCTGGGCCTGAACCGCCTTCAGGGCCGCGCTGGCCTCGATCAGGACGATTTCGGCAGCCTCGATGAAGCCGGGCACGGCACGGGCCGCGCGCAGGGCATCAGCCATCATCGTGCCACGGCCCGGCCCCATCTCGATCAGCTTGACGCCGTCGGGGCGACCCATGTCGAGCCAGGTCTGTGCGGCCACCAGGCCGATCAGCTCGCCGAACATCTGGCTGATCTCCGGCGCCGTGATGAAGTCCGCACCGGCCCCGATCGGGTCCTTGGTGGCGTAAAAGCCATGACTTGGATCAAACAGCGCTTCCGTCATGAAGGCGGCAATCGACATCGGTCCGCCACTGCGGATCCGGTCGCGGAGGGTCTCGGCAATCATGACTTGGCGGGTGTCGTGGCTTTCAGGGCGCGGTGAATCAACCAGGCACCGGCAATGATCATCGGGATCGACAGCAACATGCCCATGGTGATGTAGCCCCGCAGCGCTTCCGGCATGTAGAGGTCAGGCTCGCGGACCTGCTCAAGCGAGGTCCGGAACAGGCCGTAGAAGAGCAGGAAGAGGCCGGCATTGAAGCCGGGTTTCTCCAGTGAACGGAACTTCCAGGTCGCCACATTGATGATGGTGAAGAGCAGAAGACCTTCGAGCGCCGCCTCGTAGAGCTGGCTGGGATGGCGCAGCTCGCACAGACGGTCGCCGGTAAAGCGCATCGCCCAGGGCACGTCGGTCGGACGCCCCCAAAGTTCGCCATTGATGAAGTTGGCCAGGCGGCCGAAGAAAAGCCCGATCGGGGTCACGACGGCTGCCGCGTCCGCGATCCGCATCAGGTCGAGTTTCTGGCCCCGGGCAAACCACCACAGTGCCAGCGATACGCCGATCAGACCGCCATGGAAGGACATGCCGCCGTCCGTGATGCCCAGAATGATATCCTGGGGACGGGTCCAGATCATGTCGGGCATGTAGAAGAGGACGAAACCGAGCCGTCCGCCGCCGATCACGCCCAGTGTTGCCCAGATAAGGAGATCGTCGACCTGGGGCTCGGTAAACGGTGCCTTCGGCTTCTTTGTGCCGATCGGATTCCACATCGCCGGGCGCCGCGACAGGGCCACCATATAGCGCCAGCCCAGCATCAGTCCGGCGATGTAGGCGAGGGCGTACCAGCGCAGGTCGAACCGCAATTCCAGCCCGAACAGATCGAACGGTCCGATCGTGAACAGGATGGGGTCGATCAGATCAAAGCTTGGCGGACAGTATTCCATGATATACTCGGCTCATTGTCTGGCGAGGTGCAGCTGTGACGGAACGGCGCGTTGCGCTTTCCGGGCTGCGGCCGCATATAGGCGATGTTGTACACTCTAATGGCTTTCTTTGATGCAAACGCGCAACCCGCTTCTGAATGATTTTGCTGATCTCATGACCGACGCCTTCGGCGCGGCACAAGCGATGGGCGAAGAGGCGCGCTCGGTTTTCCGCGCCCGCGCTGACCGCATGGTCGCCGAGATGGATCTGGTGACACGCGAGGAATTCGACGCGGTGAAGTCTGCGCTTGATGCCTCGCAGGACGAGATCGCCGCCCTGACCGAGCGCCTTGCAGCGCTGGAAGCTGCGGCCAAGACTGCCGCCAAGACTGCGGCCTCGAAGACGGCCTCCAAGACGGCCGCAAAGGCCAAGGCTGCCAAGGCCAAATCCTGAGATAACGCGCGTACGCGCTTTTAATTGCGCCTGACGCGGCGCAGACATACCGTGCTCTGAACGGTGTGAGTCGCCGCGCAGACGATGGAGCCATTTTGATGGACCTGCTGTCAGACGAATTTTCACCGACCGTGACCGATCCGCTCGATGCGGTCGAACAGGCGGTCATCGCCGAGCAATATCCCTATGATCGCGACGAGACGGGTGAGATTCACCTGACCGCGACGGGGGCCTGGCGGGATCACCAGATCTGGTTCGCCTGGCGGCCGGATATGGAAGCGCTGCACATTTGCGGCAGCCTCGACCTCAAGGTCCCGGCCAATCGTTTCTCCGATGTCTGCCAGCTGGTCGCGCGCCTCAACGAGAAACTCTGGCTCGGCCATTTCGACATCTGGGCCGAGGATGGCTCGATCGTCTATCGGCATGCGATCTCCCTGCCCAATGGCGAGGCGGTCTCGCCCTCGCAGGCCGCTGCCATGATTTCTGCCGCCCGCGAGGCCGGCGAGCGCTTTTATCCGGCCTTCCATTTCCTGGTCTGGGGCGGCAAGGGTGTCGAGGAAGCCGCCGCTGCGGCAATGTTTGAAACAGCAGGCGAGGCCTGACACCGTCCATGACCCAAGGCTTTCGGATTGCGCTCATTGGTGGCGGGAATATGGGGGGCGCGCTCGCGGCCGGCTGGCTGCGCACCAAGCGCGGTGGCATCACGGCTGACGATCTGGTCGTGATTGATCCGAACCCGGGCGATGTTGTCCAGGACCTGGTGGCGCAGTCGGGTATCACGGTCCTGCCCGAACTGACGGCGGACGCCGCGGCCGGGCTCGACCTCGTGGTCTTTGCGGTCAAGCCACAGGTTTTCGAGCAGGCCTGCGCGGTGATTGCCGACCGGCTTCCCGCGGCGACCGGCGTGATTTCGATCATGGCCGGTGTCACCATCAACCGCATGTCGATGGCGCTTGGCGACCGTCCAATCATCCGCGCCATGCCGAACACCGCAGCCGCGGTGGGGGCCGGCGTGACGGTGTGTGTCGCCAATGATGCCGGCGAAGCGCTGGAAAAAACCGTGACCCGGCTCCTCAAGGTGGCCGGCACGGTGGAATGGGTCAGCGATGAGCGCATGATCGGCGCGGTGACCGCGGTCTCCGGCTCGGGGCCGGCCTATGTGTTCCTGCTGGCCGAAGCCTTGGCCGGTGCCGCCTTCGCCGAAGGTCTGCCGCGCGAGCTGGCCGACAAGTTGGCCCGCGAAACCATTATCGGTGCGGGCGCCCTGCTGGCCAAGTCCGGCAAATCCCCCCAGGAACTCCGCCGCTCCGTGACGTCGCCGGGCGGGACGACCCAGGCTGCTGTCGATGTGCTGATGGGGGGCGGAGGCGGACTGCCAGAGCTGGTCCGCCAGGCCGTCGCCGCTGCGGAACGCCGGTCGCGTCAGATGGGCCAGGAACCGGGCAAGCGCTAGGTCCGGCCCCTGGATGGGATCATCCACTTCGCTCCAAGCCCCAGCAAACCCAAACACATTTTTCCCGGCCGGAGCCCCGCAAAAGCGGGGCGGAGAGCCGGGACCAACTCACCCGTCCTGCAAGCGATGAGGCTCCCCTCGGTCCCGGATGACGCTGCGCGCCTCCGGGAAAAATGAGAGGGTGATGGAAACGAAAAGAAGCCCAGCTCGCCTGCTGGCAGACAAGAGATTTATGGGAAGGACTGGCGGTGGATGCCGGCCGCCCGTCACCGCGGCAAGCTGATCACCGCCATCAACCCACCCAGCTCCGACCGGCCCAGCCGGATGTCACCGCCATGGCTGCGGGCGACGTCGCTGGCGAGGGCCAGGCCGAGGCCGACGCCCTTGCGGTTCTGATTGCGGCTTTCATCGAGGCGATTGAACGGTTTCACCGCGTCGGCATACTGGTCTTCCGGGATGCCCGGGCCGTTATCCTCGACCCGGATTTCGACGCGAGATCCGGCCGGTACGACCGTCACGGCGACGACATCGCCGAAGCTCTGGGCATTGCCAATCAGGTTCGCGAGCGCGCGACGGACCGCGCCGGGGCGGACCTCGGCATCGTGTTCCCCATTCGCTTCGAACTGGATGTCGCCACCCTGGCGACGGGCGTCCTCGACGACGTCGCGGGTCAGCGCGACCAGATCGGTGCGGGCGGTCTCTTCACTGCCTTCGCCGCGGGCGAATTCGAGATACTCGTCGAGCATGGCTTCCATCTCGTCGAGATCGCGGCGGGCATCCTCGGTCTCGCTGGTTTGCGGCATCAGGGCGAGCTGCAGCTTGAGCCGGGTCAGCGGCGTACGCAGGTCGTGGCTGACCCCGGCGAGAAGGGCGGTGCGTTGTTCGAGGTGACGCTTGATGCGGGCCCGCATCTCGAGGAAGGCATGCGCGGCCTGGCGGACCTCGGTTGCGCCGGCCGGCTTGAAATGGGCCACATCCTGACCGCGGCCGAATTGCTCGGCGGCGTCGGCGAGGCGGCGGATCGGCTTGACCTGGTTGCGGATGAAGACGACCGAGACGGCGGTCAGCAGCGTCGTCGCGCCGATGATCCACAATAGAAAGATATGGCCCGTTGTCGCGAACACCCGGTCGCGCGGCGTGATGAAGCGGAGCACACCGCCCTCGACCTGGACGCGGACATCGACATAGCTGGGATAGCGTGTGGTATCGAACCAGACGGCATTGTCGAGCTGCTGCGAGAGCGCTTCGCGCAGGGTGATGTCGAGCGTCCGGAAGAAGGACGACCGGCGCGAGGTCGGCAGGGTGTCGCCGGGCCGGAAGTCGATGGAAAGGCGGGTCGTTCCCAGCGCCGTCTCGATATGGCGCTGGAAGGCCGGTGTCTCTCCGCCTTCCTCCTCATACAGCCGGGTCGCCATCGCGATTTCGCCGGCCACGCCCTCGGAAAGGCGGCTGGTGACGGTCTCCCAGTGTTCCTCGAAGAAGGACCAGGCCACGGCGACCTGCATCAAGCCGACCGGCAAGACGATGATCAGCAGGGTCCGGGCGAACAGCCCTTTCGGCAGGAAGCGCTTGAAGACCGACATCCCGGGCTCAATCCTCGAAGACGGGATCGGCGAGCAGGCGATAGCCTTCGCCGCGCACGGTCTGCAGGTGCATCGGTTCCTTGGGGTCGCTTTCCAGCTTGCGGCGCAGGCGGGTGACCTGAACGTCGACGGCGCGTTCGCCGCCACCGGTCCGCTCCGACAGGGTCAGGCGTGACACGGTCTGCCCGGCCGAGGCTGCCAGTGCGCCGAGCAGAGCCGCCTCGCCACCCGTGAGGCGCACCGGGGCACCGTCATTGGTCAGGCTCTCGCGGGCAATATCGAAACTCCAGGGCCCGAAGCTGACGCGCTGGATGGCGGCTTGGACCGGCTTGGCCCGGCGCAGGATGGCATTGATGCGCAGGACGAGTTCTTCCGGCTCGAAGGGCTTGGGCAGGTAGTCGTCGGCGCCCAGCGAGAGACCCTTGATGCGATCTTCCGCGTCGCCGCGGGCGGTCAGCAGGAGAATCGGGGTTTCACCGCGCTTGCGGACGGCTTCGGTCAGTTCGAACCCGTCCATGCCCGGCATCATCACATCCAGAACAAGCAGGTCGAAGGCGAGGGAATTCAGGGTCGACAGGGCCTTGTCGGCATTGGGAGCCGTCGACACCCGAAAGCCGCGTTCCTGCAGGAAACGCTTGAGCAGGTTGCGGATGCGATCGTCATCATCGACGACGAGAATATGCGCGTCATCACCATGCGTCTGGGCCATCGGGTCCTGCCGTTTTGCGAGCTCTGATCATGACGTGAGGCGCGGGGCGGCTCAAGGTGCTTTGTCGGAGGCGGCCACCGGCGCCCAACCCGGCTCCAATCGCTCTGAACAGGCCGCGCGCAGCGCGTCCAGACCGGCCTCGTAAGGCTCCGGATCGGCATAGATTGCGGCCAGCGGGGCCCGGGCACCGAGTACCAGCTCGTCCGGGGTCAGCAGGCGCGACATGTGCGGTGTCAGGCCAGCGTCCAGAGCGGCCGCGATCTGCGGCACCATGCGGTGCCAGCCGCCATAAAGGCGCAGCGAGATGACATCGATCGGAAGCGTCGTGCTCGGCACCGACTGGATCAGCGGCCAGCCGGCGGCGGTGATCATCGTCGTGTCGGGGCGGTACAGTCCCGTGTGCAGGCTGAGCCGGGCCGCCGGGGCGAGCGCCCGTGTCAGACGCAACAGATCGAGCGAGAAGGCGTCAATCAGGACCGGCGCGTCATGCTCCTGCGCCAGGCGGACCAGCTCGGCCAGCGCGGCGCGGCGGTCGCCCTTGCCGACCTTGAGCTCCAGGATGACGGCATGCCCGCGGGCTGCGGTCAGCGCGTCCTCGAGCCGCCACATCCTGCCCGTCGCACAGGCCTTTGCCACGGCCCGGCGCCCAAGCCGGTCAAACATCAGGTCGGGATGATGGGTGTAGAGAAGGGGTGGGCCATCGCCGTCCGCGATCCAGCAGATATCGGCCTCATGGGCGTGACGGGCCTCGGGCAGGCGCTCGGCCAGTTTCAGGCCACGTTCGAAGGCGCGCGGGCTGTTGAGCGAGCGGTGCTGAAGGATTTGAAGCGCATGCGGCGGCAATGACATGTCGCGGCTACGCCTTGCCACTGGCCGGACGCGCGCCAGCCAGGAGGTAGTCAATGCCTGACCAGGCGGTCACGGCGAGCGCTACCCAGAATGCACCCTGCGCGGCGCGGGACGCCATTGCCGGATCGAAAATATCTGCAGGAACAAGCGGCATGGCGAGCAGGGCGATGATGGCGACGCCCTGGACAATGGCCTTCAGCTTGCCCGACAGCCTCGCGCCGACCGCACGCCCTTTTGCCTGCATCATCAGGCGGGCATAGCTGACCAGCACATCGCGCCAGGCAAAGACGATGATCGTCCAGACCGGAATCAGGTCGAAGGCGGCCAGCGCCGTGAAGGCGCCAATCCGGTACAGGCTGTCGGCGAGCGGGTCGAACTGGGCACCGAACTCCGACTGCTGGTTGAAGCGACGCGCGATGGCGCCATCCAGCAGATCGGTCAGCTCGGCGAGGATGGCGATCAGGAGCGCGACCAGAAAGCCTTGCGTCCCGCCGAGGGAAAGCGCCCAGAACAGGGCCGGCACCAGCGCGATGCGCGAGCCGGTGAGGATGTTGGGCAGGGTCAGTCGCGTGGTCATGCGGCCCGCGCCTCCAATAGCCGCTGCGCGATCTCGACAAAGCCATCGGCGCCGTCACCGGTCGCGATATCGGCTGGATGGGCCCTCATATGGTGCAGGAAGCGGCGCACGCCGGCGACCCCGAAGCTGAGCGGGAACGCGGCAAACATCGGCTCATCATTGGGCGCGTCACCGATATAGGCGACCTCTGCCGCCTGGCGCTCGGCGGTGATCCCGAAGCGGTCGGCCAGGACGGTGCAGGCGGTCGTCTTCTTGTCGTGCTCACCGAACCAGGCATTGACGTGGATCGAGCTGGTCTTGGCGCAGGCGCCGGCCGCTTCGAAATGGCGCCGTACGCGCTCGGCATCATCAAGCGTCGGACCGGTAACGTCCTCCGTGAAGTCGACCGCGATATCGCAGACACGCCAGGCATTGTCCGCAGACGCGGCAAGGCCCGGGGCCAGTCGCAGCGTATCCTCGGCAATCGCGACGAGGGTGGCGCGCTCGGTCGGCGTTGTCTCGAAGAACCAGTCGCGGTCGATCCGGTTGTCATCCCGGCGGGCAAAACAGAAGGCGCCATTCTCGCCAATGACCGCGTCGACGGGCCACCAGCGCGCGATCAGGTCGCACCAGCCGGCCGGTCGGCCGGTGACCGCAAGAGTGAGCAGACCTGCGGCCTGCAGACGCTCCATCGCCGCCAGGCTGCTGGCCGGAACGCGGCCGTCGCGGGTGACCGTCCCGTCGAGGTCGAACAGGAAGGCGCGGACGCCGGACAGTGCGGTATTATCCACCCTTGCCGCCGGTATTGACCCGTCTGACGAGCTCATCCCATTCATCCTCACTCAGTTGGAATTGCTCTAGCATTTCATCGCGCGGAATGGCGCGCGCCGATTGCAGCCAGAGCCCGAGGAAGAAGAAGATCAGATTGCCGAGAATGGCCACGAAGGGCGCTGCCATCGAGATGAAGGCGAAGACCGACGACACGGCCAGCGTGACGCCGATCCCGGCGATCACGATCGAGCGCCCGACAGTTTTGAGGCGGGTCTTGATCGGTACCAGGGGAGACAGCGTATTGGTGTGAACGATCTCCGCAGCGGCCATCATGGCCCCGGCGATGGCCAGGATGCCGGCATTCCAGAGGGCCAGTGTCGCGTCGGCGAAGGGGGCGTCACCGGTTGCATCGCCCTGGATGACGAGGGCAGCAACGACGATGGCGGCGGACAGGGCGATACCGGAGTAAGCTTCCCACTTGTATTCGCGGTGATACTCGATCAGCGCCTCATGCGAGAGCTTGCCCTTTTCGACAAGGTATTCCTCGGCGTAGCGATAGCGCCGGATCCGACCCGACTTACCGGTCCCCATCGGCCGGTTCTGACGCACGGCGGTGAAGGCAAAGAACACCGCGGCGAGCACATAGATACCGATCATGGTCGCCAGCTTGGGCATGGCGCTGATCTCCAGGACGGCGCAGTCGAGGCCGCGGGCGCCTCCAGCGCATACGGATTCCGGGGCCAGAAGTCCCGCGGTCCAGACCCACAGGGCCGCGGCCCCAAGGGTGATCGCCAGATAGAAGATGTTCTTGACCATGTCGCGTCCTGCCCCGTTGTCCGGTCTTGATCATATCAGTCCGACGCGCGGCGGGAAGGTTCAATCGGCCTTGGGGCGAGGCAGGAAGCGATGAAGCTTGAAGGCGGCCGCAAGCCAAAGAACCATGACCCAGACCGTGAGCGCGAGATCGTTGCCGGTCCAGCCCAGCGGTGCGGCCAGCAGCGGCAGGCCGGCGGCGGTCAGCGTCAACGCCTGCCCGATCGTCGGCATGGGCCGCGCCCGGGCTGACAGTCCGTCACGAGGCGAGGGGCGCACAAGGTCATGAATGTCTGTGACCAGGACGGCGAGAATGGGCGCAATCAGATGGGCGACCGGGCCGATCATCATCAAGTAGAGGACGAGGAAGGCGCTTGCATGGGCCGCGCGGGCCAGACGGGCGGTCAGGCTGTCTGCGGTCATCCCGGTAAGCGCAACCAGGGAGGCCATGACAAAGGCGCCAGCGCCGAAGGCGGCCATGGCGCGCGATGTCGCGATGAAGCCATCAAACAGCGGCGGTCCGTAGACCGAGCCGGTCCAGCGCCAGGAAAACCAGATCGCCAGCGGACCCAGCAGGCAAAGCGCCAGTCGAAGCAGGGCGGCGGCAAATGTCATCGCGGGAACTCCATCATTTCTGGAACCAGTCATGGATCTTCTTGGCCATGGCCTTGGAGATGCCGTCCACCGACTCAAGGTCGGCGAGGGCGGCGTTGCGGACCGCCTTGGCGGAGCCGAAATAGGCTAGCAGGGCCTTCTTCCGGGACGGGCCGATCCCGTCAATCCCGTCGAGCGGATTGTCGGTCATCTGTTTCTTGCGCTTGGCCCGGTGGCCGCCGATGGCGAAGCGGTGGGCTTCGTCACGCAGGCGTTGCAGGTAATAGAGAACCGGGTCCTTCATCGGCAGTTTGAAGGGCGGTTTGCCGGGCAGGTAGAAGGCCTCGCGACCGGCATCGCGTTCAGGGCCCTTGGCGATGGCGGCGATGGTGATACCGGTATCCGCCGTAATGCCCAGTTCCTCGGCGATCTCCATCACCGAGGACAATTGACCCTTGCCGCCGTCGATCAGGACAAGATCGGGCACCGGCGCACCGTCATCGCGCTCTTTCAGGAGGCGTGAGAAGCGACGCTTGAGCATCGCCTTCATCATCGCGAAGTCATCATTGGTGGCAGCGTCATCGCCCTTCATGTTGAAGCGGCGGTAGTGGTTTTTCTCGAACCCGTCCGGTCCCGCCACGATCATCGCGCCGAGCGCATTGGTGCCCTGGATATGCGAGTTGTCATAAACCTCGATCCGCTGGGGCAGGTCGGGCAGGTCGAAAACACGCTGCACCCCCTTGAGAAGCTGGGTCTGTGTCGCGCTTTCCGAAAGTCGTCGGGCGAGGCTTTCACGGGCATTGGTCAGCGTCCGGTCGACCAGCTTGCGCTTTTCCCCGCGCCGGGGCGTGTGCAGCACGACCTTGCGGTCGGCTCGCAGGCTGAGGGCCTCGCCCAGCAGCTCGGCGTCCTCGATCTCGTGCGAGAGCAGGATCAGCGCCGGGGCCGGTTTGTCGTCATAGAATTGTGCGACGAAGGCGGCGAGCACCTCGGCCGGTTCGGCCTCGCTGTCATGACGCGGAAAGAAAGACTGGTTGCCCCAGTTCTGACCGGCCCGGAAGAAGAAGATCTGGACGCAGGACTTGCCGCCATCCTGGTGTACGGCGACCACATCGGCCTCCTCGACCCCGTCCGGATTGATGCCCTGGTCAGTGGTGACCGCCGCGATCGCGCGAATGCGGTCGCGCAGCTTGGCGGCGGTTTCGAAGTCCATCGCTTCGGAGGCCTCGGCCATCCGGTCCTGCAAGTCCTGGCGCAGCGCATTTGAGCGGCCCCGCAGGAAATCCGTCGCCTCCTTGACCAGCTCGTCATAGGCGGCGGGTTCGATCAGGTCGACGCAGGGGCCGGCACAGCGCTTGATCTGGTGCAGCATGCAGGCGCGCGAGCGGCCCTCATAGACGCTGTCGCTGCAGGTCCGGATCAGAAAGGCCTTCTGCAGCGTGTTGAGCGTCTGGTTGACCGCACCCACCGACGCGAAGGGACCGAAATAATCGCCCTTCGCCTTGCGGGCGCCGCGATGCTTGGTCAGCTGCGGGGCGGCGTGGTCCTTGCGGATCAGGATATAGGGGAAGCTCTTGTCGTCGCGCAGCAGGATGTTGAAACGCGGCTTCAGCGACTTGATGAGATTGGCTTCAAGCAGGAGGGCTTCGGTCTCGGTCTGCGTGACCACGAACTCCATCTTGCGGGTCAGCGCGATCATCAGCGCGATGCGGTTGGAGTGCCCGCGACCATTGGCGTAGTTCGAGACGCGATTCTTCAGGTTGCGGGCCTTGCCGACATAGAGCACCGCACCATCTTCGCCGAACATGCGATAAACGCCCGGCTTGGGCGGCAGGTTGCGGACATAGTCGGCAATCAGCTTTGCACCGCCGAGTGATTGCCCTGACGCCTCCAACGCGTCATCTATCTCATCGGATTGCGGATTTGAGCCGGACTGGGGAGTTGAAGACGTCATGTCAGACAGGATTGCGCTCGTAACCGGCGGCGGCAAGCGCCTGGGTGCCAAAATCGCCAGCGCCCTCGGTGAGGATGGCTGGCATGTCATCGTTCACTACAATGGTTCGGCCGCCGAGGCACAGGATGTTGCTGCAGCCATTCGTGCTGCCGGCGGCTCCGCCACGGCGGTCGGTTTCAACCTCGCCGACACCGGCGAGATCGAAGCCTTCCTGGCGGATGTGGGGCGGGTCGATGTCCTGATCAACTCGGCCTCGATCTTCGAGATGGACACGCCGGCCGATGTCACGCCGCAATCACTGGAAGACCACTGGCGGGTCAATACAGCGGCACCGGTGCTTCTGGCCAAGGCCATGGCCGCGGGTCACACGGCGCGCGCCTCCGGCTGCGTGATCAACATGCTCGATCAGAAGCTCTTCAATCTCAACCCCGACTTCTTTGCCTACACCCTGTCCAAATACGCCTTGCTGGGCGCGACCACGACCATGGCCATGGCGTTCGCGCCCGCGGTTCGGGTCAATGCGATCGCGCCGGGGATCACCCTTCCGTCGGGCGGTCAGAGCGAGGCCGAGTTTGCCCGGGCCCACGCCATGAACCCGATGCGCGGCGGTTCCACGCCCGAGGACATCATCCGCGCGGTGCGCTTCATCCTTGCGACGCCGTCCATGACGGGCGAGACCGTCACCATTGATGGTGGCCAGCATCTCGACGCCCGCAATCGCGACGTCATGTATGCCACCGGCGTGCCGGAGGAAGACGCCCCATGAGACTGGATCAGGTGATCGAGAATGCACTGGCCAATGCGACCGGCGAGGATGTCTTCGTCTACCGTCTGGAAGGCGTGAAGCTGGATGTCGAGATCGGTATCCACGACTATGAGCGCGGCGTGAAACAGCGCGTTCTGGTCGACGTCGTGACCCTGGTGTCCAAGGACTGGTCCGGCGCTGACGACATCGCGAGCGTGGTCGATTACGACTATATCCTGCACGGTATCAAGGCGCTCGAGACGCGCCAGTTCGACCTCCAGGAAACCCTGTGCGGTGTCATTCTCCAGCTGGCACTGGAACCCGACGCCGTTGCTGCTGCCCAGGTCACCACGCGCAAGGTGGACGCCTATGCGGATGCCGACGCGGTCGGTCTGACCCGGTTCCGCCGCAAGGCTTAGCAACGCAGCGCCCCGCATTGATCCTGTGGCGGACTAAATGCAGTCTCAGCCCTCCATTTGTTTCCATTTGAGAACAATCAACTTGCCTGTCTGAGCTCTACACCCGCTCCGGTCAAAGCCGCATATCTGCCTCAACAAACGAGACAAGGAGGCAGACATGCTGACCATCAGGCGTTCGCAGGATCGTGGGCCGAGCAAGATCGACTGGCTCGATTCCCGACACAGCTTTTCCTTCGGGCAGTATTACGACCCGTCCCATATGGGCTTCGGTCCGCTGCGGGTGATCAATGAGGACAAGGTGATCGCCGGAGCGGGCTTCCCGACCCATGGCCATGCCGATATGGAGATCATTTCCTACGTGCTGGAGGGGGCGCTCGAGCATCGCGACTCGATCGGCACCGGCTCTGTCATCAAGCCGGGCGACGTGCAGCGCATGAGCGCCTGTACGGGTATCCGCCATTCGGAGTTCAATCACTCCAAGACCGATCCGGTGCACTTCCTGCAGATCTGGATCCTGCCCGAGGCCAACGGCATCAAGCCGAGTTACGAACAAAAGGCGTTCGACGAGGGGAGCAAGCGCGGTCAGTTACGCCTGGTCGGCTCACGCGATGCCCGCGACGGATCGCTGACCATCCATCAGGATGTCGATCTTTATGCCGGCCTGTTCGATGGCGAGGAGAGCGCCGAGTTCACCCTGCGACCGGGTCGGGCGGCCTGGATCCAGGTCGCGCGCGGGGCTGTCAGGGTCAATGGCGAGGATCTCGAGGCGGGTGATGGTGCGGCGATTGTCGATACCGATACCATCCGGATCAATGGCGGCAAGGCTGCTGAAATCCTGCTCTTCGACCTGGGGCGATAAGCGATCGCCTCTGGCAGCCATGACCACGCCCGGCCTGCCAGGCCGGGCGTGGTTTCGTTTGTGTCCGGAGCGCGTCGGGCGTCCGGCTCAGGCAGCTTCCGGCGCCTTGCCCTTCAGCAGCGGCTGAGCCTTGCCATAGGTCAGCGAGCGCCAAACCCATTCCAGCGGGCCGAAGCGGAACAGGGCGAGCCAGATCGGCGACCAGATCAGCTGGACGGCCCAGACGATCAGCACCAGCTTGAGCTGATCGACCCGCTCGACCGTGCCGAACAGGCCGAGCCCGGGGGTGCCGACAAAGATGAAGGTCATGATCAGGCTTTGGGTCAGATAGTTGGTGAAGGCCATCCGCCCGGTCGCCGCGAACAGTTTCACGATCAGGCTGAAAACGCCGATCTTGGCCACCAGCATCACCGTCGAGGCATAGCCGAAGGCGAGGATCAGGCTGCCGACATAGGCGTAGGCATTGCCATCGGCCATGCCCTGCGGCCCGAACTCGCCGGCGATCATGCTCGTGGTCGAGGCGTGCGAGAGATAGTAGCCGACGGCCAGGCTGACGGCGGCCAGTACCGCGTAGCGGCCGAGGCTCCAGCTCGCCGACAGGAAGCCGCTCTTGAACAGCGCCATGCCAATGAACATCAGGCCCAGCGTGCGCGGTCCGAAGCCGATCAGGCCGGCAATCTGGCCGATCAGGGCAAAGCCCATATTCCAAGGCAGGCGGTCGACATAGCCGGCTTGGTAGGCGGCGGTCATGCCGTCGATCCAGCCGGTCATCATCTCGGCTTCCTGGGCCGCGGCTTCGGGTGTTGCGAACAGCGTACCGAGATAGCCACCGCCCACCATCAGCAGGCCGCTGACCGCGATCAGGACCAGGCCCCAGATGATCAGCTTGGTCACCGACATGCGGCGCGCCTTGACGGCCAGCATGCCGACCAGCGCGTAGGTGACGAGGATATCACCCCACCACAGAAAATAGGCATGGACGGCACCGATCGCGAGCAGCCAGAGCATGCGCGGATAATGCTTGCCGACATCATCGCCCTGGCCAGCCATCAGGATGATCCCGGCGCCGAAGAGCGTCGAGAAAATCGTGATGAATTTCAGGGCAAAGAAGGTGTGGGCGAAGGCCCAGACATCCAGATTGGCACCGGTCAGGTCCATCTGCATGGTCGGGTTGTCATAAGCCATGGGCGACATCGCGAAGCCCTGGATATTCATCATCAGGATGCCCAGCACGGCGATGCCGCGCAAAGCGTCGATCGAGACCAGCCGGTCGGTTCTCGGTGCAGACATGAAAAAGGATCCCCCCTTACGATATGGCGGGCAATCTAGCGATGTCCGGTCGGCTTGTCGCCGGGACAGTGGCAAGGCGCGTCCCCTGCTGCAGTCATCGGGCAGCGCATGGGGCGTGTTCGACGCGGCCGGCCTGTGCCACACTCGCCCGATCATTCTGGAGACTGCCATGCATCGTCGATCTGTCATTCTGGGGCTTGGCGCCCTCGGCCTCTTCCTGCCATCACCGGCGCAGGCGGCCCAATGGGGGCTCAGCGAAGGTCAGGCGCGTGACGGAATCCGTGCCGCGCTGGGCCAGGCGGCTCGGCTGGCGACCACGCGGCTGGGTCGGACTGACGGTTTTTTCGGCGACCCGCGGGTCCGCATTCCCTTGCCGTCCCGGGTTCGCGATGTGCAGAGCATGTTGCGCCGGGTCGGCTTGTCGCAGCAGCTTGATGATCTCGAGCGCCAGATCAACCGCTCGGCCGAGGCTGCCATGCCGGCTGTGCAGACGATCTTTGTCGACGCGGTCCAGTCGATCACGCTCGACGATGCCGTCGGGATTGTCCGCGGCGGCGACCGTTCGGCGACCGACTATCTGGAGCGCCGGACGTCTGATTCGCTCTACGGCTTGATCCGGCCGCGCATGGCCAGCACGCTGGAGGCATCAGGCGCCTATCGCACGCTGCAACCGATCGAGGCCCGCCTCGGCCGGTCGGGCGGCATGCTGGGGCGCTTCATGCGCAGCCAGTCGGGTGGACAGTCGCTGCGTGACCAGGTCACGGACGACGCTTCGCGCCGGGCCATGTCCGGCGTATTTCACTATGTCGGGGAAGAAGAGCGGGCGATCCGCCGGGATCCGGTCAACCGGACCTCGGACATTCTGCGCCGGGTCTTCGGCTAGCCGCCCACCACGGAGCGGGTCAGCACGAAGATGTAGCCGAGATAGCCGAGGAAGAGGCCGGCCCCGATGAGGCGGCTGATCGGTTGCTTGGCGAAGATGATCGCAGCGATCACCACGCTGGCTCCCAGCATCACCCACAGGTCGAGACCGAAGAAGCCTTCCGGCACGGGCAGCTCGAGGCCGGCCGCAGACGCGGCAATCCCGGTCGCGCCACCGACGGCGAAGACGTTGAAGATGTTGGAGCCGAGCACATTGCCAATGGCGAGGTCGGCCTGACGGCGGACCGAGGCCATGACCACGGTCGCCAGCTCTGGCAGGGACGTTCCGAACGCGACCGCGGTGAGACCGATAATGGCCTCATCAACCCCGAGGTCGGCCGCCGCCGCAGTGCCGCCGGTCACGATCATCTGGGCACCGATCGGCAAGCCGACGAGACCGATCAGCAGGGAGCCGAGGATGGTCGGCAGGGATTTCGGCAGACCGTCCATGTGCTCCAGGTCGGTCAGCTCGGCGATCGAGGGATCGACCGTCTTGCCCCGCGCCAGCACAGCGAGCAGGGCGACGTAACAGATTATCAGTCCGAACAGGACATAGCTCTCGATGGCAGAGATGCTGCGGTCCCAGCTGACGGCAATCAGGATGATCGCGGCGCCCAGCGCGAAGAAGGCGTTGCGTCGGACGCCCGGTGTTGTCGTGGCAATGGCCCCGAAAATCGCCGGCAATCCGAGAATGAGCAGGAAGTTGGCGATATTGGAGCCAACAATATTGCCTAGCGCCAGCCCCGGAGCGCCCGACAGGGCCGACTGGACGGACACGACCAGTTCCGGTGCCGATGTGCCAAAGGCGATAATGGTCAAGCCGACCAGAAGCGGCGGCAGGCGCCACATCCGAGCAAGCGCCGCTCCGCCACGCACCAGCAAGTCCCCGCCAAACAGCAGGATGATGATGCCGACCAGAATCAGGGCGATATAGACGGGCGATTCCATCTCGAGGCGGACCCTTCGGTTCGCTGACTAGTCGAGGCGGCGATATTCGATGAGATTGAGAAGACCAAACAGGCCGGCGACGAGGCCGATAGCAATCAGAGCGTACATGAAAAATTTTCCCAAAACGGCGACTGTTGTGCCCGTACATAGCGCGCCGGAACCGCACTGGCTAGCGGAGGATGCGGCATGAATTGGCGTCAGCGTTTCGAGCCGCTTGTGCGCCCGCTCATGCAGGCCTTCTGGCGCCTGTCGCGCGGCACCACGCTTGGTGTCCGCGGGCTCGTGCTGCGCTCCGATGGCCATGTCGTGCTGGTCCGGCATACCTATGTCGGTGGTTGGCACCTGCCCGGCGGCGGCGTCGAAAAGGGCGAGAGCGTTCGCGACGCGCTGGTGCATGAATTGCGCGACGAGGCCGGGGTGGTGGTCGAGGGTGAGGCACCGGTTCTGGGTGTCTACGCCAACCATCGCCGGTTTCGCGGCGATCATGTTGTGGTGTGTGTGGTGCGGGACTGGAGCCCGTGTGTGCCTGATGCGGCCGGCGAAATCGACGCGGTGGACTGGTTTGATCCGACGGATTTGCCCGAGGCAACGACGCCGGCGACGCGGGCCCGGATTTCCGAATTTCTCGGGCGCTCCCCGGTGACCGATACCTGGTAGCTCCCGCGAAGGGCCGAACCGAAAAAGGTGCGGTGTACCGGACGAGGCCGAGCCGAAGCGAGGGATAACGGGCCGACCTGTCCGGTACACCGCGGGGCGCACGCTGACGACATTAGGTGCGCCGGTCTGAACCCGAGCTGACGAAGTCGGACGCGATTTTGCCCCGGATGTGGCTTCAACTGGGGACAATTGCGGCAAAATCACTAGGATGGTTTCGACTGAGGCGATGGATCCGGACCGATTCGAATGAACACGACGCCCACCGGCGATACCTATCTTCGAACGTCGTCAGACGATGATGAGCCGAAATCGGCCCTTCAGCGCTTGACTGATACCGATGGCTGGGTGGGGCAGGTCCTGCCCGGTCTGGTCGCTGTCACCTGCATTTTCATCGTCGCACTTGCGGTCATGGCCGGCGAAGGCCGGTTGATGTCGTCGGCCCGTGAAACCAATTTGCGGACGCTGGAAACGGTTCTGCGCAACACCCGGCAACGGTTTGAACTATGGGCCCAGTCGCGCGAGAATGATGCCCGGGTCTGGGCCGAGAACGACCGCCTGAAAACGGCTGTTGAAGGACTGGCCTCGGTGCCGGTTCCAGCCTCTCTCGCCAGTTCGGTCGACCAGAGCTGGCTGCGCGGCACCCTCGGGCCCTGGCTGACCGAGTACGGTTATCGCGGATTCGTCCTGATCGCCCCGAACGGGACGACCCTGGCCTCCATGCGCGACGAGGACCTTGGCCAGCCATCGCTCGTCCTCGATCTGGTCAATATGGATCGGCTCGCGGCGGCGGGTGTGGTCCTGACCCGCCCGCACATTGTTGACCTTGTGGATGTCGGCGTTACGGCCGGAACGACCGCGGCAACCGCGGTTGACGAGGAAATCCTGATGTATGCGGTGGCCGCGATCCGTCGGGATGGCGATGTCATCGGCTATCTCGCCCTGCGCACCGATCCGCTGTCGGAATATACCGCCACCTTCCGCGTCGGCCGAACCGGGGTGTCAGGTGAAACCTTCGCCATCGACCGTGATGGTCGTCTCCTGACCGAGACCCGCTATGCCGAGGAGCTCGTCGAGGCAGACCTGCTGGTTGAAGGCCATCCTTCCATCCTGCATGTCGAAGTCCGCGACCCCGGCGTCGACGTCACCATGGGCGGCATCCCGTCACGCCCTTATGCCGATTGGCCGCTTACCGAAGCCGCCCGCGGGGTGATCGCCAACGGTCAGGGCAACAATCTTCAGGGCTATCGTGACATGCGCGGCGTGCTGGTGATGGGCGCCTGGGATTGGGACTCGGCGCGCGATATCGGTCTGATCACCGAGGTCGAGTTGGGCGAAGCGATGGCCGGTGCCAACCAGGCGCGGGCCGTGCTGCGTGTCTTCGCCGTCGCCATGGCACTCTCCTTCATCCTGCTCGCCGTGTTGTTCAGTGCCCACCGGTCAATCACCCGGCGCCGGGCCTATGCGACACTCGAGGCCAATCAGCGTCTGTCCCAGATCCTGATGACGGTGGCCGAGGGCATTTACGGCATCGATGGGGACGGGGTGGTGACCTTCATCAACCCGCGGGCCTGCGCCATGCTGGGGTATCGGGAAGACGAGCTGATCGGCAAGACCATGCATTCCGTGGTTCACCATTCCCGCCGCGACGGCTCGATTTTTCCGCGCGAGGAATGCCCCATTCACTGCGCCGGTGTGGCGGCGGAATCGCCGGATGGCGATGTCTTCTGGACCAAGAATGGCCAACCCATCCCGATCGAGTCGGCCTCGTCTCCCATCGACCCGGTCGACAAGTCGATCGGTGCGGTGGTCACTTTCCGGGACGTGACCAATCGCAAGCGCGATGAGCTGGCGCTGCGCCGCTATGCGCAGGAATTGAAGCGGTCGAATTCGGAACTCCAGGAATTTGCCTACGCCGCCTCGCATGACCTGCAGGAGCCTCTGCGCAAGATCCAGGCATTCGGAGAGCGGCTCAACAACAAGTGCTATGACGCGCTCGATGACACCGGGCGGCACTATCTGGAGCGCATGGTCGATGCCTCGACCCGGATGCGGCGCCTGATTGATGACCTGCTCAGCTATTCACGGGTCAATTCCAAGACGACGAATTTCCTGCCGGTCGATCTGTCCGCCGTCGTCGCCGATGTGCTGTCCGATCTGGAACCGCGGATCAATGCCGAGGACGCCCGGATCCGGGTCAGTGAATTGCCGGCCATCGAGGCCGATCCAGGCCAGATGCATCAGCTCTTCCTCAACCTGCTCGCCAACGCCCTCAAATTCCGTCGTCCCGGCGTTCAGCCTTCGATTTCGATCGAAGGCAGTGTCGAGGTCGGCGAAAACGGGGCGGTGGCGCGGATCGCTGTCGCCGACAACGGGGTCGGGTTCGAGCCGCGTCATGCCGAGCGGATTTTTGGCATGTTCGAGCGTCTGCACGGCCGCGACGAGTTTGACGGCACCGGTGTCGGTCTGGCGACCTGTCGCAAGATTGCCGAGCGTCATGCCGGTGAGTTGACGGCCTGGGGCGAGCCGGATGCGGGCGCGGTCTTCACCCTGCTCCTGCCCGTTCGGCAGGGCACTGTGATGTAGGCAGATGTCAGTCGAGAGAACGATATCATGAGCGGTCGCGCCCGGGCGCTCTCCCGCTTTGCCCCGATCCTGGTCGGGGCAGCCTGCGGTGTGCTGGCTCTTGTTCTTCTGCTGCCCTTCTTGTCATCCCCGATGCCGGGGCCGGCCGAATGGGTGCTGACCGCACTCGGCGTTCTCGCCATTGTCGGGCTGGTCGCTCTGGTCGGGGATTTGTCTCGCGAGGCGGGACGACACGAGGCTCGAGCAGATCGGCTGCAGCGTCGCCTCGAGGATGTGGAGCCGTTTGCGGTCGCGGCCCGGCATGACCTGCGCGAGCCGCTGCGCAAGATCATCACGTTCGGCGAACGTCTGCGTGAGCGGCTCGGTCCG
The DNA here is from genome assembly GCF_036322705.1 of Maricaulis maris. NCBI lineage: Bacteria > Pseudomonadati > Pseudomonadota > Alphaproteobacteria > Maricaulales > Maricaulaceae > Maricaulis > Maricaulis maris. The sequence goes on along the minus strand of NZ_AP027270.1, from coordinate 1,973,449 downwards.
ATCCCGGACCCTCAGCTGGACCGCTATGCCGAGCGCATGTCTGACGCTGCCGAGCGCATGCAGGGCATGCTGGACGAGCTGACTGTCCAGGCGCGCGTCAATGATGAGCAGACCCGGTGCGAGCGCGTCCGGTCGCGGGACATGATCGAGCGCGTGCTTGCTGATCTGGCGGACGCGCTTGTGGCCCGCGACGGTGAGGTCACGCTGGGTGACCTGCCTGAAGTCCGGACCGATCCGGATCAGTTCCGCACCCTGTTCGGCATCTTGCTGTCCAATGCGATCCAGTACGCCGATGAGACGCGGCCGCTACGCGTGACCGTGGACGGTGAAATCGGGGCCGATGGCTCCGTCGTCATTCGCGTCGCTGACAACGGCATCGGCTTCGACCCGGACAAGGCCGAGCGCATCTTTGCGCCATTCGAGCGGCTTCATACACGAGAGGCGTATCCGGGGACCGGGATCGGCCTCGCAACGGCCCGGAAAATCGCCGAAAGGCAGGGCGGGCAACTGTTGGGGCGTGGAGAAATAGGAATTGGCGCTGTCTTCACCTTGATCTTGCCGCAGCAAAAGGCGAGTTTGTAACAACACGATACCGTGACAAGGTTCCAACCGGGCAGAGGCTGTCAATATGAGCGACGAGAATCGGCTTTTCACCATCCTGATGGTCGACGACGATCCTGATGACCGGCTTCTGTTCAAGGAAGCCTGTGAGGAAGTGCGTCTTCGCAATCCGCTCGATTTCCTCGAGAATGGCGAGCAGCTGGTCGATTATCTCAAGCGGCGTGGCGCTTACGCGGACCTTGAGGGATCGCCGTTTCCGGGAATCATCCTGCTTGACCTCAACATGCCGCTCAAGGATGGCCGCGAGGCACTTGAAGAGATCAAGGCCGATGCGGAGTTGCGCCACATTCCGGTGATCGTGCTGACCACCTCGAAGGATGAGGATGATATTCTCTCCAGCTACGGGTTTGGTGCCTCGTCCTACATCGTCAAGCCGATCTCGCTTGATCGGCTGATGCGGGTGGTCAACTCGATTGGGGAATACTGGGTGCAGATCGTCGAAGTGCCTCAGACCGAACGCGCTGACGGCGAGCCGGTCGACGAGATCTGATCCGGTTTTCGCGTGCCGGGCGAGCCCCCGCGACGGGCGGTGCAAATCTTGCTAGCATGCTCATCACGGCCTGCGGGAAGACCCGCATCTGAGTGAGCAGGGCCGGGGGGATTGTCATGTTGTTTGCGCGCCTGTCGAAGATTTCAGCCACGCTTTTCCTGTCCATGATCATGGCCATCATCATGCTGGTCATGCTGTGGTTCTATGCGGCGGAGTGGCTGAGCTGGGTGCAGGATGGCGCCGACCTGCTGGAGGACATGATCGCCTCCATCCCGATGGAAGACCGCTACAATAATTTCGTCCGGCTCTTCGCCAGCGACGACAAGATCGTCCTGCTCATCTTCACCATCATCGCCCGCATCATTCTTGCCCTGATCGGCGGAACTTTCACCGCCCTGACCCGTGGCGACCGCTACAAGGTCAAGGAGCCGGGACTGATCAGCCAGGTCTCGTCGATGATGGCGACGCTTTTCCTGTCCTTCATCGTGGCCATCATCATGCTCGCGGTGATCTCGCTGGCGGCCGAAGGTGTGCTGCACAGCCTGCTCGATGCCGCCGACTGGGTCGAGGACCAGCTCGCCCATCTGCCGATCGGCGGACGCTGGCGGGCCGGGGTGCGTTTTGCCGTTTCTGACGACAAGATCGTGCTGCTCTTCTTCACCATCCTCGCCCGGGTCCTGATCGCCATCGTGGCGACCGCTTTCACGCGCGCCGTCAGTGGCGACCGGAAGCCGGAGATCATCGCCCCGAAGGGCAAGGTCAAGGCTCAGGCCTGACGCGACAGGCGTTCGGCCAGTAGCGGCAGCGAGACATCCATCCGGTAGTCGATCGAGGAATGGGTGTCGGGGAATTCCTCATAGCGGTGCGCGACGCCCATCGCGGTCAGGATGCGGGTCATGCGGCGGGCGCCATAGACCAGGTTGTACTGGTCGATATCGCCGCAATCGATCATCAGGACCTTGAGGGCCTTCAGCCCTTCACCATGCTGTTTCACGAACTCCAGCGGATCCCATTTCATCCACTCGGCCCAGCGCTCGGGGATGATCTCGCAGGTATCCATGGTGACCGGCAGGCTCATGCCCAGATAACCACGCGGATCGGGATCATAGGTCGCCCCCATGGCCAGCGTCATCAGGGCGTGGAGATCGTCACCGGAGACTTTGGGGGCGGCCTCGAAGGCCTCCATGAAGCTCCGTATCGTCCCGCCATGCTTGGCGATGCGGCGCAGGGTATGGGCGAAGTCGGCGGCGAATGAGAGCTCGAACCCCATATCGCCGGAATGGCAGACTGCGCCAGCCCAGATGTCGGGGTGCATCATGGCATGCATGATTGCACCGTAGCCACCGGACGACTTGCCGAACACGCCACGATGGCCGGTTCCGCCGCAGCCGAAGCGGGTCTCGATCGCCGGCAGCATTTCCTCGACCAGGAAATCATCCCAATTCCCCATCGCGTCGGAATTGACATACTGGTTGCCGCCGAGCCGGGTGAAACAGTCGGGGAAGGCGATGACCGCCGGCTTCATCACCCCGGTGGCAATCAGCCGGTCAGCGCGTTCGGGAACATTCTCGCCGAAATTCTTCCAGGCGACATGACCCAGGCCCGACCCGGTGAAGCCGACCAGATCGACCAGCAGCGGCAGGCCTGCGCCGTCATGTCCCGCCGGGACGTAGACATCGACGCGGCGGCGCAGCGGTTCTCCGAGCCGGTTATTGGCGATCGCCTGGCTGTCGACAAAAATCGTGTGCATCTGCCCTTGCGGCAGGCTGTGGTCGCGATGCATCTGGGCGCCCCTTGCTGTTCTCGAGGCAGAGTAGGCTGCGCAGGCCCCGGTGCAAATGCTTGAGCTGCGGCGCAAAGCGGGCAAGTCTCGCCGCCATGAGCAGCGTCAAACACTACATCACCGCCAACGCCTTGCTGGAAGACAGCTTCCGGCTCGCGCGGACCATTCTGGACAGTGGTTTCCGGCCGACCCACATTGTCGGTGTCTGGCGCGGCGGCGCGCCGGTCGGCATTGCCGTGCAGGAATATCTTGCGGCCTGTGGTCTCGAGACCGACCATATCGCCATCCGTACCGCCTCCTATACCGGAATCGCCCGCCAGGACCCGGTGGTCCGGGTCTATGGTGAGGGCTATCTGGTCGACACGCTGGATGCCGATGACCGGCTTCTGATCGTCGACGATGTCTATGACAGCGGTCGCTCGATTGCCGCCCTGCTGGACGTCCTGCGTACCAAGTGCCGTCGCAATTTCCCGGCCGAGGCGCGCATCGCGACCGTCTACTACAAGCCCTTGCGGAACAGGACTGAGCTCACGCCGGACTATTTCGTCCATGAGAGCGATCATTGGCTGGTCTTTCCGCACGAGATCTGCGGCCTGACGCCGGACGAGCTGGCGCAGAAGGGGATGTCGCCAGACCTGTTGACGCCGCCCTGACGCCGCGAGTTCTGGTGCGACATGATCCCGGCTAGCCAGTGCGGCTCATTCGTGGCAGCTTCCGGTGGCATGACGCACCCATTGCAATTTTCCGGCAGGATGATCTGGTACCGCGTGACCGTGCTTTCATGGGCCTAGGTGCGCTCTACAGCCTTGCCTGGCTGGCGATTGATATTGCTGTCCGTTTCTTCCCGACCTCCCATGCGAGTATCGATCCCGCCGCGGTCGTTCTCATCCAGTCAACCGGTCCGGTCCAGGAAGTGATCTATCTGGCGGGCACTGCCGCCTATCTGGTCAGCTTTAACCTCTTGCTGGCGCGCCAGCGCCACGTGCTGCCGGTCTATTGTTTCGCCGTTGTTGCCTTTGTGGTGGACTGGATCTTTACAGCGGTGAACGGTGCCGAGGCCCTCGCCATCTCCGGCTATGTCGCGCTTGCCGCGCTTGGCGTCATCTTCTTCTGCCTCTATCAGGCGATGCCGGTGATGCGGGGACAGCGGGTGCGATCCCGCGGTCTGTCCGGACTGGAGTGACCCGATTTGCGCCCGCCAGCAGGATCGTGTCGGCAATTCCGGCGATCTTTGAGCCTGCTGTCGATCAGGGCAATGAAAACGACAAACAGGATCTGCGCGATGCCGGAGAAAGTCGCGGACAAGCCGCCAAATCCCAGAACGGCGGCCGCGACGGCCAGTACAAAGAATGTGATCACCCAACCGAGCATGGCAGTCTCCTTGTCCGAGAACAGGGCCACCCGCACAGGATGTGAGGCTGTCAGCCCATTCAGTTGAGGAGACACTATCCGCGTGGGGCGCCGGTCGGACTGACCTGTGTTAGTGCCGGGTACAGGCTGTCAGATGGAAGCGACGCGCTGGCCTCACGACCGACAGGGACAGACCGTTATCGAGAGGATGGGGGCGACGGACCGTCGACCGGGATCGCATGGACCCCGGTCTGATTGCGCGGTGCCGGATCAGCCGGCCGGAGGGGTCAAGCTTCGCGGTAGAGACCGCACAGCTTGTTGCCGTCCGGATCACGGACATAGGACAGATGCATGGTGCCCATGCTGCTGGTACGCGGGCCGGGCGCGTCCTCGATCGAGGTGCCGCCATGGGCGACCGCGACGTCGTGGAATTCCTTCACCTGCTCCGGGCTGTCGCACTTGAAGCCGATCGTGGCGCCATTGGCAAAGGTCGCCGGCTCGCCATTGATCGGCTCGCTGATGCCGAAAGTATTGCCATTGTGGCGGTAGAAGAGCCGGACATGCCCGGTTGCCGCGACATTGCGGATGGGCTCGCCCGCGCCGAGCGTGGCCAGCACCGCGTCATAGAAGGTCTTGGACCGCTCGATGTCGTTCGACCCGATCATGATGTGATTGAACATGCTGAAATTCCTCCATGGATGCGTGACGTTGAGAGCCGCGCTCAGCTCTCGTCAAGCCCGATATCGAAATTGGGCGCCGAGTGTGTCAGCGCGCCGACCGAGATCACGTCGACACCGGTCTCGGCGATGCCGCGGACGGTGTCCAGATTGACCCCGCCGGACGCCTCCAGCGTGACCTTGCCCGTGGCCGCGGCCACCGCGGCGCGCAGGTCGTCGAGCGAGAAATTGTCCAGCAAAACGCTCTCTGCGCCGGCCGCAATCGCGGCGTCCAGCTGGTCAAGCCGATCCACCTCGACGGCAATGCGGGTCATGTGACCGGCGCGGGTTCGGGCTGCCTCGACCGCCTGGCGGACGCCACCGCACACGGCGACATGATTGTCCTTGATCAGGATCGCGTCATCCAGCCCGAACCGGTGCAGCGCACCGCCGCCGGCCTGCACGGCCTGCAATTCGAAAGCACGGAAGCCCGGCGTGGTCTTGCGGGTATGGGCGATCCGCGCGCCCGTGCCGTTCACAGCCTCGACATAGCGCGCGGTGAAACTCGCAATCCCGCTCATCCGGCCCATGAAATTGAGCAGGATCCGTTCTGCCGACAACAGCCCGCGGGCGCGTCCGGTCACCGAGATCAGCACATCGCCGGGCTTGATGAGGTCGCCATCATCCTGTTGCGGACTGACCAGCGCCTCCGGATCGCACTGCCAGATCGCTTCCAGTGCCGGCTGAAAGCCGCAGACCACTCCGGCCTCGCGAGCCTTGACATAGAATTTCGCCTCGGCTCTCGCCGGGATGCAGGCCAGTGAGGTGACGTCCCCGCGTCCGCCCTGGTCCTCGGCGATGGCGCGCGCAACCGCGTCGCGGACGATATGGCGGGGCAGGGGCATGATGGCAGGCATGGGTCTGTCCTATTCGGCCGGGCCGGCGAGGGCGGCCGGTTGCGGGATGCGGGCGGCCAGATCGGCCTGGCGCAATTCGGTGTGGCGCGCGTCGGTGTGGGTTTGTGGGCAATCGCTGCGGAAATGGCCACCCCGGCTCTCGCGGCGACGCAGGGCGCCTTCGACAATGAAGCGCGCCGCGACCAGCGGATCGGCCTCGCCATGCTCGGCCCGCATCATGTCGATCAGCGCCGCGAGCTCGCTCAAGCCCGAAGCCGAGCGTTCCACCCCGCAATGCCGTGACATCGCCTGACGCAGACGGGTGAGGGCGAGGGGCGGGAGGGTGGGGGCAGACGCAAGGAGAAGCGGTTGATTGTCCACCGTCATCCCCCGGCTTGTCCGGGGGACCTCGTCGATGAATTTCGAGTGTTTCGCGCTGACCCCGTTGTCCAGCCCATCCACGCGGCTGGCCAGTTGAGGTCCCCCGGACAAGCCGGGGGATGACGGTTGGTTTTGGTCCCGCGAGGACCCGAGCACATGCGCCACCCGCGCCGCACTGACCAGACCTTCAGCCAGCGAATTCGAAGCCAGGCGGTTGGCGCCGTGCAGGCCGGTCGCGGCGCATTCGCCGATCGCATAGAGGCCGGGCACGGAGGTGCGGCCATCAATATCGGTGGCGACACCGCCCATATGATAGTGCGCGGTCGGGGCAACGGGGATGGGCGCGGTGCGCGGGTCAATCCCGGCGCGCTGGCAGGCTGCGAAGACGGCCGGGAAACGGTCCGGGAAGGTCTCGCCGACGGCGGCGCGGCAATCGAGATAGGCGCCCTTGCCGCCGGCATTCTGGCGGTGCACCGCCCGGGCGACGACATCGCGCGGGGCGAGTTCGGCGTCGCTGTGGATGGGCTTCATGAAGCGATGGCCGGTCTTGTCGACCAGGGTCGCGCCCTCGCCGCGCAGGGCCTCGGTGCACAGGGGCGCCGGATCGAGGCCGGCATTGAGGGCGGTGGGGTGGAATTGCACGAATTCCGGATCGCGGATCACCGCGCCCAGACGCGCCGCCATCGCCATGGCCTGGCCCTGGGCGATGGCCGGCGTGGTGGTCAGGGCAAACAGGCCGCCGGCGCCGCCCATGGCGAGCAGGGTCGCGTCGGCTTCGACGGGTTCGATCTCGCCGTGAGGCCCTTTCGCAATGGCGCCAGTACAGGCGCTCGCATCGCCCAGCAGCGAGACCGCTTTCCAGCCATCGCGGATCTCGATGTGGTCCGCAGCCCGCACGGCCGCAATCAGCGCCGCCATGATCGCGGCACCGGCGCCATCGCCCTTCACGCGGGCGACGCGAGGCTGTGAATGCGCCGCCTCGCGGGACAGCGACCAGGTCTCCCCCTCGCGCTCGAACGGTGCGCCGAGTGTGGCCAGCGCCGCGACTTCCGCTGCCGCGCCTTCGGCCAGGGCCAGCGCCGCATCGCGATCGACCAGACCGGCGCCGGCCGCGATTGTGTCGCGGGCATGCAGCGCCGCGCTGTCGTCCGCCGCCAGAGCCGCCGACACCCCGCCCTGCGCCCAGCCGGACGCCGCCCCTTCACCCAGCGGCGCACCGGTGAGCAGGACCACCTTGCGCGGGGCGAGCTTCAGCGCCGCCCAGAGCCCGGCAATGCCGGCGCCACAGATGAGGATGGGGCGGGTCATGACGCGGTTAGAGGCTCACCAGATCCACACGCTTCGCCGGCTTGGTCGGATCAAAGCTCGCGGGCTTGTCCGGCTTGGGCAGGTCGAGCATGGCCTGGACGGAGGCGCGGGCGCCTTCGATGACGGCGTCGGGGACGGTCACTTCGTGCTGTTCCAGGCGCAGGCAGTCATAGATGTTTTCCAGCGTGATCCGCTTCATGTGCGGGCACAGATTGCACGGGCGGATGAACTCGACTTCGGGGACGTCGGCGGCGACATTGTCGCTCATCGAGCATTCGGTCAGGAGGACGGCCTTCTTCGCGCCGCTATCCTTGGCCCAGTCGGCCATGGCCGCAGTCGAGCCGGCGAAATCGGCGGCCTGGACCACTTCCAGCGGGCTTTCCGGATGGGTGATGATGACCACGCCGGGATGGGCATCGCGCAGGTCCTGGATGTCCTGGGCCGTGAATTGCTCGTGCACTTCGCAGCTGCCGGCCCAGGTGAGGATTGTCACATCGGTCTGGGCGGCGACATTCTTGGCCAGATACTGGTCGGGCAGCAGGATGACGGTGTCCGAGCCGAGGCTCTCGACCACCTGGACGGCGTTGGAGCTGGTGCAGCAGATGTCGCACTCGGCTTTGACATCCGCCGAGGTGTTCACATAGGTGACGACCGGCACGCCGGGATAGGCGGCCTTGATGCGGCGGACATCCTCACCCGTGATCGAGGAGGCCAGCGAACAGCCGGCGCGGGTGTCGGGGATGAGGACTTTCTTGTTCGGCGCGAGCACCTTGGCGGTTTCGGCCATGAAGTGGACGCCGGCCTGGACGATGATGTCCGCTTCGCTCTCCGCCGCCATGCGGGCGAGGGCGAGGCTGTCGCCCATCAGATCGCCGACGCAGTGGAAAATGTCCGCCGTCATGTAGTTGTGCGCCAGGATGACCGCGTTCTTTTCCTTTTTCAGCTGATTGATGGCGTGGATCAGCGGCGCCTTGGCCGGCCACTCCATCGGCGTCACGACATGGCTGACCTTGGCATAGAGGTGGTCCGTCGCGGCCTTGACCTCGTCCGTATAGGCGAGTTCGGGCCGATCCTGATCAAAGTCCTGAAGTGTGCCGTCAAAACCCATCCGGTCCATTTTTCCCTCACTTTTGCTCAAAACGAGCATATCAAAGGTCTGAAAAGAGGCGATGACACGGGCGCCATCACCGGAACGCGGCCTTATGCTCGAACTGAGCTTAACCGTGCAACTGGTATATGCTCATCATGAGCATTGCGCAAGGGGTCAGAGGATGACGCCGGCAACTGTTGCGGACGCCACGCTGTATCCAACGGCGCCCAGAATGGTGGCGGGCAGAATTAGGCGCCACCGAAGCCGGCGCCGGCGGGAGGAGCACAGCGCGACCATGAAAAGAATGGCCGCCCCCGCGCCGAGCCATCCAAACATGGCGAACTTTATCGCCAGCAGAGCCAGGCAGATGGTCGCGCAGACCAAGGCTGCATGCAGGACATCCCGGAGGCCCAGATTACTCGACATGTCGCCCCAATTCCTGTGCGGACTCACTTAAGGCGCCGGAACATTTCAGAGGAAAAAGATTGAAGCAAGTTCAAATTGCAAAGTTAATGCATAATCGCAATTCACGAGTGAAGCCACGATTACGAGGTCGCTAGAAGGGGGCCGGGCTCTCGAAGCAGACCGCCGCGCCGCCATCGGGATGACGCAAACCCAGTGTTTCCGCATGCAGGCAAAGCCGGTCGCTGGCTGCCAGGGCCTCGGCATGGGCATAGAGATTATCGCCTAGGATCGGGTGTCCGAGATGGAGGAGATGGACGCGCAGCTGGTGTGAGCGTCCGGTCTTCGGGGTCAGCCGGACCCGGGTCATGCCGTCGGCGCTTTCCAGAACCTGCCAGTCGGTCTGGGCCGGACGGCCCCGGTCATGATCGATCATCTGCTTGGGACGGTTGGGCCAGTCGGTGATGATCGGCTGATCGACCCGGCCCGACGCTTCCGTCATGACGCCCCAGACCCGGGCGATATAGGATTTCGTCGTCATCCGCTTTTCAAACTGCTTGCCGATATGCGCCTGCGCGTGCGCCGTCAGCGCCAGCACGATGACACCGGACGTATCCATGTCGAGCCGGTGGATGATCCGCGCGGTCGGATAGTCGCGCCGCGCCCGCGCCTCCAGGCAGTCGGCCCGGTCCGGGCGGTTGCCGGGCACGGTCAGCAGGCCGGACGGCTTGTCCAGCACGAGGATGTGATCATCGACATGGATGATTGGCAACGGCCCGGCGGGCGGCGGCGTGTAGACGAAGGGCCGAGGCTGCTCGCGGCCGGTGGATGGTCCGGACATGGCTGGCCTCAGCCGTCTTTCAGCCGCGGCGTCGCCAGGCCCAGCGAAGGCAGGCCGGCGAGGGCTTCGCGGCGATAGCGGAAGAGCTCGGCCGGACGACCCCCGGTCGCGCTTTCGACCTTGCCAGTGCCCTCGACGAAGCCCGACCGGTCCAGTGCGCGCCGGAAATTCTGCTTGTGCAGACGATAGCCCACCACAGCCTCGACGACCTGCTGCAGCGCCGAGAGGGTGAAGACATCCTCCATCAGCTCGAAGATCACCGGGCGGTATTTGATCTTGCCGCGCAGGCGTGTGAGCGCGGTGGCCAGGATGCGGCGATGGTCCGAAGCCATGGCTTGTCCCAGACCCGGTGCGGCCGGACCGGCCTCGCTCTGGCCGTCACGCGAGGCCTCGGCGACCAGGCCGGCCTCGTAGAGCAGCTCGTAGCGGTCCAGCGCCCGGCCTTCCTGCCAGCCGCCGGCATTGAGGCCGAAACACTGCTTGATCCGGTCATGACAGGAGGCCCGGCGGCCGGGGCCGCCAGCACCGTCGGCCCAGGCCGAAAGGCGCGGCAGGATCTGGCTGTCGATGATCTCGGGGCGGCCGTCACGCCAGTCTTCCCAGGGAAAGAAGCGGTACCAGGCGCGCCACTGGCCGCCGCCTTCGGGCGGGTCCGAAACGTCGGGTGTCAGGGCGAGATAGCCGATCGAGATGATGCGGTCGTCTTCCGAGCCGGTCATTGCGGCGACCGGCGCCTCACGGCCGCGATCACCGAAGGTGTAGAGCTGTTCGACATAGCCGAGCTGGAAGCGTGCCTGCTCATCCACCCAGCGCCGCAGACCGATTTCCAGTGTGCGGTGTTCGGTCGGGTCGAACGGGCCGAAGGGTAGCGCTTCACCGCCACCGGACTGGGGCACGATCAGCACTTGCGGCGTGTCGCCATCGACCGCGAGGATCACCGCATTGAGGCCGACAGAGAGGGCCTGGCCCGACTTATCCGTCGGCGCTGTCGCCACTACCGGCCCTCGAACGCCGCCAGCACGGTCTCGAAGCGGTCGAGATAGAGCTGCTGGGCCTGTTTGACGGGCAGGGGGTTGATGGCGATCTCCAGTCCGGCCGGGGGACGTCCGAAGAATTTCACGGATTCGCCATGGCTGAAACCGGCAATCTGGGTCGCTTCGAAATAGGCGCAGATCACATCGGCCCGCTTGATCTTGCGCTTGACCTCGGCGGGCAGTTTCGCCGGCAGGCCGAACCGCAACTGGATGGCCGCCTCGAGCCGGTCCTCGAAAGCCCGGTAATTGACACCCAGTGCCGCCTTGAACGGGCTGATCATGTCGCCAATCACGTATTCGGAGGCATCATGGAGCAGGGCCGCGACCCGCCACTTGTCCTCGATACCGGGATAGAGATGGTCGAGGATCTCCAGCACGACGACGCTGTGTTCGGCAACCGAGAAGGCGTGATCGCCCGAGGTCTGGCCGTTCCAGCGTGCAACCCGGGCGATGCCATGAGCGATGTCCTCGATCTCGACATCGAAGGGCGAGGGGTCGAGCAGATCGAGCCGGCGACCGGAGATCATCCGCTGCCAGGCACGCGGGGCTTCTTTGGTCTTCTTGGCGGCAGCAGCGGGCATCGGTTCAATCTCGTCTTCTTCAGGCGGGTCGGGGAGATAGCAGAGAAGCGGCGTCGGGACCAATCCCGATGGTCCGTTTGTTCACACCTGCTGTGCCGCCATGCCGCACCGGCTTTGATTGACCTCGCCGGCATTTGGGCGCGAAATAGTCATATCAAAAATAAGGATATGGAGGTTTCCCGTGACTTTGACACGTGTGGTCATGCGGCTCGGCCGCAATCCCAAGGCGGGTTTTCCCGATGGTGATGAGGGGCACGGCTATGTCGTGATCGCCCCGCTGGACAAGGACGGCAAGCTCGATCTCGATCTCTGGCGCGCCAACAAGGCGGCCTGCACGGTTGATCGCTTCTCGCCGGATCCCGCTGACAAGGCCGATGGCTGGCTCTCTCATCGCGGCAGTCACTGGTTCTTCCGCTATGACGAAGACGATGAGGGCCCGGATGAGCCGGTTTTCCGCCTGGGTGATCACACGATGCGGATCGGCGACTATCTCACCATCCACGAGGCCGATGGGGATGATCTGACCTATCGGGTGACCGAGGCGGTCGCGGTTTAGGGCGGCATCATTCTTGTCGCCATGAGGGTTTGCGCCTAACCTTGCCGGGACTCCAAGGCAAGGAGGCCGCTATGGCCCGCAAGACATCCGTCAGCCGTCGATCATTCCTGGAACAGGTCGTCGGCGGTGTCGTCGGGGCCACGCTCATCGGCGGAACCGCGTCGGCCACACATGGCGGCCTGGCCCAGGCTGGCATAACGGATTCTGACACCGGGGCCCGGGCCGATCCGGTCGGGCGAGGGCGCGGAGCGGGCGTGACCGATTCCGATAACGGCAGCTCCGCCGACCCGGTCGGACGAGGGCGCGGCGGGCGTACGGGCGGGCCGCAAGGGCAGGCGGGCAGCGGCGTCACGGATCGTGATGGCGGGCCGACGGCCGATCCGGCCGGCCAGGGACGGTCCGGAGGCAGCGCGTCCCGGCCCAGTGCAGCGATCGAGGCGGAGAATGCCCGGATCCGCGCAGAAAACCGGCGCGTTGAGGAAGAGAACCGGCGTATCCGGGCCATGGAGCGCCAACGCGACCAGCTTGAGACCGAGATGCAGGCGCTCGGGGGATCGAAGCCGCCGCAAAAGCTGTAAGGGGCGTTGCGCCGATTGCCTGAACAGACATCGAGTGATCGGGGGGTACGTTCCGTTCTTCCGAGCGCCCCTTATCCCCTCGCGCGCACCGCGCACACCCAACCATAAACCGCTTGCCGAGACGTCGCCGTATCCGCTTCTTCAGGTCAAGGGCGCGTACGCGCCGCGTTGCGGTTTCACCCTTGAGCTGAAGAAGCGGATACGGCCTGCTGGCTGACAAGCGATCTATGGATCGGCCTGCGCCGGGGCACGGGTTAGTCTGATGGGGGTGGCGGCGTTGCCAAGGTTGGCGAATTCATTGTGCCTGACCCGATTATTGAGCGGGGGTGTTTCGACGCGCTTTCCCTCTCCCGCGGGAGAGGGGCAGGGTGAGGGGTAAATCCCGGTGAATGCAGGAGTAATCCCCCTCATCCGGCCTCCGGCCACCTTCTCCCAAGGGAGAAGGAAAGTCGTGTGCGGCGGGGGATAAGCGGCCGCGCTGGCTATTCTTCCGCCACGATCGCCAGGGTGGTGAGATCCGGGCTCAATGCCAGCCGTGTCACGCCGCTCAGCCAGTCGATCGCGCCTATCCGCTCCCAGCCGCCATAGGCGCGCCACAGCAATTGTCCCTCATGCACGGCGATGAAGGTGATGCGGTCGTCCGGCAGGACGGCGACCGCAAAGTCCTGGCTTGTTCCGGGCAGGGCGAACATCTCGCGCAGCTCGCCGGTCTGCGTGTTGAGGGCGTGGATCGTGTGAACGCCCGCCTCATCAGCCAGCGTCACATAGAGGGCCGGACCGCGACCGGCGCGGAAGAAACTGCGGCCGGGATTGTCGGCGATATGGGTGACGGTTTCCGGCGTGGTGGTGCGGTCGATGAGCTGCAGCGTCATCGGCTCGCCGAGATGGAAAACCGCAACCTTGCTCATATCGCCGGAGAAGCCGTAATAGCCGACCGGTGCGAGGGCCTCGGCCGGGGCGCGGTCGGTATTGTCCGGATTGGCCAGATAGGCATTGCCGGCATAACCACCCGGCGGCTGGAAGATATAGCTGAGCTGGCCATTGGGTGCGATGCGCGGTGAGTACTCGCTTTCGCCGGCTGTCCGGGTGACCGGGGTGGTTTCGCCCGAGGCCAGGTCAAGCCGCCAGATATCGGTTTCCCCGGTCTCGTCACCGGCAGTGTAGAGCAGCCCGCCATCATCGGTGAAGAAGGGCTGGTTGTCATAGCCGGGCCGGGTGACACCGCCGAGCGAAGCGGCGAGCACCGGCGCGTCGCCACTCCAGTCGAGGGCGAAGAGGTGGATGTCGGTGCCCGGCGGCGGCGCGGCCTCTTCCGCGGCGGTTGCGGTATCGGCGTCTGCATCATTCATCGCGGTGGCATCCGGCGTGGTGTCCGCGTTGTCCTGCGGGGCCGGCGTGCAGGCCGTGGCGAGGGCGGCGATCGAGATCAGGCCAAGCCAGGTTTTCATGCGCGTTTCCTCACAGCCGCTGCCCCGACACCGTAGCCGGCGCCATAGGCGCACAGGACGCCGGTCTCGCCGGCGACCATGTCGTCAGAATGCATTTCGAAATTCATCACCACGGAGGAGGACGAGGTATTGCCATACTCCTGCAGGATGGCCGGTGCATTGTCCTCGGTGCGGTCACGATCGAGGATGCGCTTGGCGATCATGTCGACCATGCGGATATTGGCCTGGTGCAGCCAGGTACGGCGGACATCTTCCGGCGCCAGGCCGATATCCTCCATCATCCGGCGGGCGACCTTGGGCGCGAAGCCGACGACGTCCTTGAAGACGCGGTGTCCGTCCTGGTCGAGATGCGGGGCGAAATCGGGATCGACCGATTGTTCGGCGATATTGATGAAGCCATAGTCCGAGCGCAGGGCCGAGGACCATTTGTTCTCGGCATGGGTCCCGATCACGTCCCAGCCGCCGGGCTTGCCGTCATCGGCCTCGACGATCATCGCCGCCGAGGCATCGCCGAAGATGAAGTGCACTTCCCGGCGCGAATGGACATTGATGCAGGTCATGATTTCCGGCGAGCAGACCAGAACGCGGCGGGCCTGACCGGATTTGATCAGCCCGTTGGCCATGTGCAGGCCATAGAGGGCCGCGGCGCAGGCCATGGTCATGTCAAAGGCGAAACCGCTCGCGCCGATCGCGTTCTGGATCTCGCAGGCGAGGGCCGGGAAATTTCTTTGCTGGGCCGATGAGGCGACGATCACACCATCGATGTCGGAACCGTCATAACCGGCCTTGTCGAGCGCGATCTGGACCGATTTCATCGCGAACTCAGCCTGGGTCGAGATCTCCTCGATCGGCCGCGGGGGAATCCGCGGGACCATCGAGTCGATATCGAGAATGCCCGACTTTTCATACACGTGCCGACGCTCGATGCCCGACGCGTTGCGGATGAACTCGCTGGAGGAGAGCGGTACTTCGGCGATCTCGCCGGCGCCGATGGCGGCGGCATGCTCGCGATTGAAGCGTTCCGCATAGGCGTTGTAGCTGGCCACGAGTTCATCATTGCTGATGACGTTGGACGGGACCCAATATCCCGTTGATCGGATGAGGCTGTTTTTCACGGCGCCCGACTCTTCTCTTGTCCCTGATCTGACCAGCGTAAAGCATGAGCGCTTGCGATCAATCCACCCTGACATTGCACGGATGATGCGCGGCCGCCTCGAAAACGGGCAGGCCTGCACAATTTCGCGGCGCGATGCGGCCAATCCCGCAAAATTGCGGTTGCGTCGTCGACTCTCCGCGCGGGAGAGGCCTAGCTCTTCGCGATCGCAACATAATCAAGCCCCGTTCACGGAGAGCCCCATGGATAGTGGTAATAACGCCTGGATCCTGACATCCACCGCCCTCGTCCTGCTGATGACGCTGCCGGGACTGGCCCTGTTCTATGGCGGCATGGTCCGCCGCAAGAATGTGCTGTCGACCCTGATGCAGAGCCTCGGCGCCGCGGCCATCGTCACCGTGCTGTGGGCGCTGATCGCCTATTCGCTGGCCTTCTCCGATGGTGGGGCGATGAATGCCTTCGTCGGCGGTCTGAGCCGGATCGGTCTCGCCGGGATCATGCCTGACACAATGTCCGGCGACCTGCCGGAAAACCTCTTCCTGATGTTCCAGCTCACCTTTGCCATCATCACCGTGGCGATCATCGCCGGTGCGGCGGTCGAGCGGATCAAGTTCTCGGCCTTCATGGTCTTCGCCGCAGCCTGGCTGATCCTCGTCTACGCGCCGATCTGCCACTGGGTCTGGGGCGGCGGCTTCCTCGGTGAGGCCGGTGTGCTCGATTTTGCCGGCGGCGCCGTGGTCCATATCAATGCCGGTGTGGCCGGGCTGGTGCTCGCCAAATTCCTCGGCCCGCGCAAGGGCTATCCGGGTTCCAACCTGGCGCCCGACAATCTCGTCCTGACGGTGACCGGTGCCGGCTTCCTCTGGGTCGGCTGGTTCGGCTTCAATGGCGGTTCGGCCCTGGCGGCCGACGGTGCGGCGGCGCATGCCTTCGTGACCACCCAGCTGGCAGCTGCCAGTGCGGTGCTGGTCTGGATCGGGTTGGAGTGGATCCTGCGCGGCAAGGCCAGTGTGCTGGGTGCGGCCTCGGGCGCCATCGCGGGTCTTGTTGCGATTACACCCGCCGCCGGTTTCGTGCCGGCCTGGTCGGCCTTCATCATTGGCGCCGGCGGGGCCTTCGGGGCCTATTGGGGTGTCACCGCACTCAAGAAAGTGCTCAAGGTCGACGACACACTGGACGCCTTCGGCCTGCATGGCATTGGCGGCCTGGTCGGCGCTGTCCTGACCGGTGTCTTCGCTTCGGAGGCCATTGGCGGTGCCGGCGGCGCGATCGAGGGCAACTGGATGCAGGTCTGGACCCAGACCTGGGGTGCGCTCGCGGCTGCGGTTTACTGCGGCGTGGTGACGACTGTCATACTTTTCGTGCAATCCAAGATCATGCCGCTGCGCGTTGACGAGGAAGGCGAGATCTCCGGCCTCGACACGACGCTGCACGGCGAATCCATCGGCTAGCCGTCGATCCACATTTCGTCCTGGCCTGTCCTCCCCGGCCTGCGACGTATACTGGGCCCGGCCCGTCGCCCCTGCGTTGTAGGGGTTGGCGGGCCGGGCCTCTTTTTGTCCGGGGGTTGCAAATCTGTATGGGGTGCATTCGCCTTTGTGGGAAGGCTAGAGGCCGCTCAGGACGACCACGAAACCCACCCAGACGACCGTGTCGAGGGCATTGGATGCAAATTCGAATATGGATGAGCGGCGCATGGTGGTCCTCCTGTGTCGAGGCACAGGATGGCCGGGCGCGATGACAAAAACTGTCATGGGCATTGCGGCGGGGGGAGGCGCCCCGCCCAGCCCGACGCATAGACGCCCTTGGCCCTACAGCTTCTCGACAAACACCGTGCCGGCCGAATAGCCCGCACCGAACGAGCAGATCAGGCCCTTTTCGCCGACCTCGAAACCGTCATGGTGACGGTGGAAGGCGACCAGCGAGCCGGCCCCGGCGGTGTTGGCGAACTCGTCGAGGATGACCGGCGCCTCGTCCTCGGTGAACTCGCGACCGAAGACCTTCTTGGCGACCATCATGTTCATGTTGATATTCGCCTGGTGCAGCCACAGCCGCTTCATGTCGGACGGCTTGAGACCGAAATTGCCCATGTCGGTGAGGATCATCTCGGCGACCATCGGGCAGACTTCCTTGAAGACCTTGCGGCCTTCCTGGACGAAATAGCGGTCCTCGAAATCCGGCTCCGGCTCTTCGGAGGCATTCAGGAAGCCGAAATTGGAGCGGATATTGTTGGAGAACTTGGTCATCAGATTGCGACCGACGATCTTCCAGCCCTGACCGCCGGCGACATCCTCGTGCTCGATCAGCATGGCGACGGCGACATCGCCGAAGATGAAGTGGCTGTCGCGGTCGCGGAAATTGAGCTGCGGCGTGGTAATTTCCGGCGTCACAACGAGCACCGACTTGGCCATGCCGGTCTCGATCATGTTGACCGCATTGATGATGCCAAAGGTGCCCGAGGAGCAGGCCACCGTCATGTCATAGCCGAATCCGGTGATGCCCAGGGCGTCCTGGATCTCGATCGCCATGCACGGATAGGTGCGCTGCATCGACGTCGCCGAGCAGATCACGGCGTCGACATCGGCGGCGTCGCGACCGGCATGGGCGAGGGCCTCCTTGGCCGCCGCGAGGCCGGCTTCGGCCATCAGCGAGAGTTCGTCATTGGCCCGCGGCTTGACCCGGGGACGCATGCGGGAAATGTCCAGTACGCCCTTCTTGTCGATGGTGTAGCGCGACTTGATGCCCGAGGCTTTCTCGATGAAGCCGGAGGAGGAGGGGTTCTTGGCCTCAACGGCGCCGCGCTCGATGGCGTCGGCATTCTCGGCGTTGAAGTGCTCAACATAGGCGTTGTAGCAGGCCACGAGTTCATCGTTGGAAACAGACTCGTCGGGAGTCCAAAGACCGGTCGACCGGATCACCGCGCTCATTCACTTCACTCCGCAACGGGTATGTCAGGGCGCGCAACTTAGTGGCTGCGTTTCGATGCGTCACCTGTGCAGCTGCGCATCAGGGGCTTGCCGGGCTTTGACGCCGGGCCATCTCAATGCGAGACCAGTGCGCAACCAAGATCCGATCCGGGAGAGCGATCCATGAAAACACGTGCCGCCGTGGCCTTCGAGGCCGGAAAACCGCTGGAAATCGTCGAGGTTGACCTCGAGGGCCCGAAAGCCGGCGAAGTTCTCGTCGAGATCAAGGCGACCGGAATCTGTCACACTGACGAGTTCACCCGATCGGGTGCTGATCCGGAAGGGGCCTTCCCGGCCATCCTCGGCCATGAGGGCGCCGGTATCGTCCGCGAGGTCGGGCCGGGCGTGAAGGACCTCAAGGTCGGTGACCATGTCATCCCGCTCTACACGGCCGAATGCCGCGAGTGCGAGTATTGCCTCAATCCCAAGACCAATCTGTGCCAGAAGGTCCGCGCCACCCAGGGCCAGGGCGTGATGCCGGACGGCACCTCGCGCTTCTCCTACAAGGGCGAGAAGATCCTGCACTATATGGGCTGCTCGACCTTCTCGAACTTCACCGTCCTGCCGGAAATCTCGCTCGCCAAGGTCCGCCAGGACGCGCCCTTCGACAAGATCTGCTACATCGGCTGCGGCGTGACCACCGGCATCGGCGCGGTGATGTTCACAGCCAAGGTCGAGCCCAATTCCACGGCGGTTGTGTTTGGTCTCGGCGGCATCGGTCTCAATGTCATCCAGGGCCTAAAACTGGTCGGGGCCCGGCAGATTGTCGGTGTCGACATGAACCCGGCCAAGGAGGCGATGGGGCGCCAGTTCGGCATGACCGATTTCGTCAATCCGAAGGACCACAAGGACCTGGTCGGCCATCTCGTCGAACTCACCGGCGGCGGGGCTGACTACTCCTTCGAGTGCATCGGCAATGTCGAGGTCATGCGGGCGGCGCTGGAATGCTGCCACAAGGGCTGGGGCGAGAGCGTCATCATCGGCGTCGCGCCGGCCGGCGCCGAAATCCAGACCCGCCCCTTCCAGCTGGTCACCGGCCGCGTCTGGCGCGGCTCCGCCTTCGGCGGCGCAAGAGGCCGCACCGACGTCCCCAAGATCGTCGACATGTATATGGAAGGCCGCATCGATATCGACAGCCTGATCACCCACAAGCTCAAGCTCGACGACATCAACAAGGGGTTTGACCTGATGCATGAGGGCAAGAGCATCCGGGCTGTGGTGGAGTATTAGGGGGCCCATGAGCTACGATCTGATGGTGTTTGATCCGGCATCTGCGCCGCAGGACAAGAGCGCGTTTGAAGCGTGGGTTGATGCGGAAATGTCAGGCCCTGACGCGGCGCTGGACGCGTCAAAATGCACAGACCGCCTGACGGCGTGGTTTGAGGCGTTTTGCGAGTTCTTCCCGCCGCTAAACGGGCCAAATGCTGTCTCTGATGATCGTATCGACGATCCGGAAGTCACTGACTTTACCTTGATGCCAGGTGCAATTTACGCGTCATTTCGGTGGTCTGTTGCCGAGGCAGCCCTGGCAAAATTGGCGAGTCTCGCTGAACAGCACGGGCTCGGCATTTACGACCCGCAAGGCGGCACCTGTATCTATCCTGATTGATCGCAATATATGCAGGTGTCGCTGCGGTCGTACCGCAGCCAACACCCCGCCACAAACCGATTGCCGGGAGTTCGCCGTCTCCGCTTGTTCAGGTCAAGGGGTAGACCCGCGACGCGGCCCTTCGGGCCTTTGACCTGAACAAGCGGAGACGGCCCGCTGGCTGACAAGCGATGTATGGAGGGTTGCGCGCCCACGCTCGCCTATTTCACGACCTTTTCTTCGTTCCTCATACCGTCATCCCCCGGCTTGTCCGGGGGACCTCACCTATTCGGTGGCCCTCCGTGACGAGGTCCCCCGGATCAGCGCGGCGCGCTGACCCGTGGATGACGGTGGGGATTTGGTATCTCCCGGAAACACCCAACCAGGGGCTGGCACACGCCGCCCCATGCGCTATTTCTTCTTCTGACCCTGAAACCGAAAAAGCGAGCCATCCCTTTGACCCTGACACCCGTTTCCAGCTGGGCCTCTTTCGGCGGCACAGTGTCCGTCCATGATCACGACAGTGAGGCCTGTCGCGGCCCGATGCGCTTTGCCGTCTATACGCCGCCGCAAGCCAAGGACGGGCCGGTGCCGGTGGTCTGGTATCTCTCCGGCCTGACCTGCAACTGGTCGAATGTGATGGAGAAGTCGGGCCTGCAGCGCATCGCCAGCGAGCTCGGCCTGATGGTGGTGGCGCCCGATACCTCGCCGCGCGGCGAGGCTGTCGCCAATGATGACAGCTATGATCTGGGGCAGGGCGCGGGCTTCTATGTCGATGCGACCGAGCCGCCCTGGGCGCCGCATTTCTCGATGGAGACCTATGTCGCGCATGAACTGCCGACCCTGGTCGGCTCGCAATTCCCCGCCGACATGGACCGTCAGGGCATTACCGGTCACTCGATGGGCGGGCATGGTGCGCTGACGCTGCATCTGCGTCATCCGGGACGCTTCCGCTCGGTCTCGGCCTTCTCACCGATCGTGGCGCCAACCCAGGTGCCCTGGGGGAAGAAGGCGCTGGCCGCCTACCTCGGCGATGAGTGCCCGGCCTGGGGCGAACATGACGCCTGCGAGCTGGTCAAGCGGCAGCCGTCCGAGGTGCCGATCCTGATCGACCAGGGCGAGGCCGACACATTCCTCGACGAACAGCTCCGTCCGGACCTGTTCGAGGCAGCCTGCCGGGCGGCGGGCCAGCCTGTGACCCTGCGCCGCCATCCCGGCTATGACCATTCCTACTGGTTCATCGCCAGCTTCATGGAGGACCATTTGCGTCATCACGCCAAGGCCCTCCTCGCCGGTGACTGACCGCTAGCGCTGGCCGATCTCGGAGATCGACAGCGTCGCCTGGGCGTATTGGCCCTGGCTGTAGGAGCCGACCCAGACCGAATAATTGCCGGAGCCGGGATTGCCGATGGTGATGGTCGGGTTGAGACCCGGACCGCTGTCATCATCGCAATAGAACTGGCCGTTCGGGGCCTGGACGATGAGCGTGGTGTCGGCCTGCGAGGTGGCCGAGAAGGTCAGGTTGTAATTGCCGGCCGTGTAGAAGACGGAAAAGTCGACCGCGTCGGCGACCCAGCCGGTGCAGTTGGTGAACAGGCTCCGGGCCGAGAGGGCACCGCCGGAGGTAATGGTGGTGCGATAGGGGTCGGGTGTGAAACCGGCGCGCAGATTGACCGAGCCGAAGGTCTGGGCCGAGGCGTGGCTGCCGATGACCAGGCAAGCCAGGCCGGCGATGATGGCAAGTCTCTTCATGGGTGTCTCTCCTGTCCATGTGAAGCTGGACCAAGAAAGCCATGCGCCGCACCCGCCGGGTATCCCCGGTTTGGGGGAGGGATGGAGCGCCTAGAATGGATCGCGCCGATAGTCCTGCGGGCGCTCGACGCGGTGACGCGGACGCATCTCCTCGCCGCCGTCGCCATCATCGCAAACCCATTCGCCCGGCGCGGCAGGGTCATGCGGGCCGGCCGGGCGGCACACGCCGGCGCCCAGCTCGCCGGCCGAGGGCAGGTCCGGGTCCCGCCCCTCGGCGAGCCAGGCACAGCCGGACAGAAGGGTGGTGGACATCAAGATCAGGACAAGGCGCATGACACGCTCCGATGCGGGCTCCCCAGCCGTCGCATGGGGCAAGTTTAGCGGGAGCGGGAGAAGGAGCAAGGGGCGTAATTCTCGTGGTCGGCATCGGGCGCCTCGCGCGAAGTGGTCCACAAGTCACTTGTCAGCCAGCGGGTCGTATCCGGCTCCCTTTCGGCAAGCAATTTAAGCCAAGGTAGGCGCCAGGGTGCGAAGCCGGACGCGTTGTCACGCCGGATCATTCCACGAAACTTTCTTCGATGTCGTTTCCGGCGCATGATCTGGTTGGAAGCACAGACGGGGGACACATGATGATACGGACAATACTGACCGGGGCCCTGACCGGGGTCCTGCTGGCTTTGTTGCCGGTTTCGGCCGAGGCCCAGCAGCAACCCTATTTCTGTCCGGCGCCCGAGGACGTCTGGGTCATGGACAAGGAATTCCCCGAGGCGCCGGCCTGGCGCCATGAGGCGCGGGTGCGCGGCAATGCGCTGGGTGCAGCCTCAACCGAGTCTGGCCGTCAGACCCGGCCGGGCCGGGTTCCGTTTCGACCGGCCACCGGCATGCGCGGGCAATCGCCCTCCCCAACGCAAAACCGGCCAATCGTCGCGCCGATGCTGACCCATGCCCGGACTGTTGGTGTGAACGCGCATGCCTTCGCCGCAAATCACGACCTGCCGCCGGTGATGGCAGCGCTCGAGTGGATCGCGGCAGAAGCCGGGCAATACCGCACGATCTGTCGCTATTCTCTCCAGGATGGCGAGGCCAATGGCCACCACGCCACCGCGACCCTCCCGGTCAACCGCCGCGACTGCCAGGCGCAAGCCGGCACCATGGTCTGGCAATATGACAGCCAGGTCGGAGGCCAGGCCTGCAACGCGTCACGGACGGAGTGTGTGATTGTGTGTGGAACCGAGGCTGTGATGGAGAGCTGGTAGGGACGGAACGGGACGGGGCCGCCGCCGCCATTTTGTCCGCCACTCCAAATGTTTGCCATCCCGGTCGGAACCCCGCGAAAGCGGGTTGGAGAACCGGGACCCATACACGCCGATATCGGCCGAACCGGGCTTGTGGGTCCCGGATCTGCGCCCTGATCAAGTCAGGGCTCCGTCAGGGATGACAACAGGGGGTTCGGGCGCTTTCGCGCGGCCTGAACCATAGATCCCTTGTCAGCCAGCGGGCCGTAACCGGTTCTTGAGGTCAAGGGCGGCGCAGCCGCCGCTTCGCGGTTTCACCCTTGAGCTCAAGAACCGGATACGGCTTTCTCTCGGCAAGGGATATATGGTGGGGTGTGCGCTTGCGCCTCAAACGCTGGATC
Organism: Maricaulis maris; assembly: GCF_036322705.1. Classification (NCBI taxonomy): domain Bacteria; kingdom Pseudomonadati; phylum Pseudomonadota; class Alphaproteobacteria; order Maricaulales; family Maricaulaceae; genus Maricaulis; species Maricaulis maris. Next base: position 1,950,378 of record NZ_AP027270.1, on the reverse strand, counting down.
GAAGTGGGTTTGTATCCCGGCGATTAGGAAAAGGATATCCAATGAGACGCGCCACAATAATAATTTCAACAGTATTGTTTGTGGCCTACTGCGTTGTTTTATTGATAGGTTCGTTAGCCGGAATTGATTTTGGCCCGGCTTTTATGCTTGTCGGGTTTTTCGGAATGCTCGGTTATTTTCGATTGATGTCGACGCGTATTTGAGTGCGCTTCGAACATTGAAGGGATTGGCCAGCGTTAGGCTGCGGTATGATAATTCGTGACAATTAGGCACGCACCATTTTTCCCGGACGCGCCTGCGCGATCCGGGACCGACGTTCGGCGATGAGTTTCCTGGAAACACGCGTTGGTCCCGAGGCTTCGCCCCGGGCGCCTCGGCAATGATATCGACCGCGTGGGATGACGGTTGGATGGGAGGGGGCAAGCGCTGCTGATCCGGACCGACCTCTACCGCACCAAATCCTTCACCGCTTCATGCCGCGGGCAGGTCACCTCGTGGTCATTGACCATTCCGACCGCCTCCATGAAGGCATAGACAATCGTCGGTCCGACAAACTTGAAGCCGCGCTTCTTGAGGTCCTTGGATATGGTCTCCGACAATGCCGTCTTGGTGGGGACATCCTTCAGCGTGGCATACCGGTTCTGGATCGGCTGGCCGTCGACGAAACCCCAGAGATAGTCGGCGAAGTCCTCGCCGTTCTCGCGCATGTCGATATAGGCGCGGGCATTGCCGATGGCAGCCTCGATCTTGGATTTCGAGCGGATGATGCCCGGATCGGCCAGCAGGCGCTCGCGATCGGTGTCGTCATAGGCGGCAATCCGGTCCGGGTCGAAGCCGTGGAAGGCGGCGCGCATGGTTTCGCGCTTGCGCAGGATGGTGATCCAGGCGAGGCCGGCCTGGAAGCCGTCCAGCATAAGCTTTTCCCACAGGGCGCGGGCATCATATTCCGGCACGCCCCATTCGGTGTCGTGATAGGCGGCATAAATCGGATCGGGCGTATTCACCCAGGCGCAGCGCTGATTCATGGGGTGGTCCTTGCTTGATGAGGACAGTGCAGCCTGTTCCGCCGACCCTGCCAAGCCGTTTTGCCACGCCCTGCTGACAGCGTCGTGGCAACAGAGTGCTAAACCTTCGGTGCGGCTTCCAGGTCGGCCCAGAACTCGTCTGGAACCACGATATTGGCTTCCTGGCCGTCGGCCTCGCAATAGTGTTCGGCGGCCTTGAGGCGGTCGAGGCGGGCGAGGATGACGGTGTGGTGGCCGAGGCTGGAACTGATCGCGCCGACGGTGACGGTTCCGGCCATGACGGCAGTGCCCGGCGGCGGGGCTTCCGCGGCGAAAACGGCGGGCAGGGAGCGCTTGCGGATGGTGCCGCGGCGCTTCATGCGCGAAACGACTTCCTGGCCGATGAAGCAGCCCTTCTTCCAGCCAACGCCGCCAAAGGCGTCCAGATTGACGTCGGTCGGGAAGACCTCGGCCTCGCCATAGTCACGGCCAAAGGCGGGGATGCCCGCTTCGATCTCGAAGCGGTCGAGCGCGCGCGGCTCGCTTCCGGCCTCGCCGATGCCGCGCCAGATTCGGCCGGGCAGGCGCGGGTCCTGGGCCGCGCCGGGGAAGGGCGTGGTCGACCACAGGGCGAGGAGGTCGGTATTGAGCACGATCTCGGCCCTGGCCCGCAGCTTGAACAGTGTCAGCCGCTTGAGCAGGCCCTCGGCAGCGCTGGCCGGGACGTCGAGCCAGACGGTGTCGCCATCGGCCAGGACGAGGAAGTCGACCAGGATCTTGCCTTGCGGCGTGAGCAGGGCACCGGGGCGGCAGTTGCCGGGCTCAAGGCCGACAAGGTCGACCGTGACCAGGCGCTGCAGGAGGTCGCGGGCGTCCGGACCGGCGACCGAGACGATCTGGCGGCCGGGCAGGATGAAGGGCAGGGGGCGGGCTGGTTCATGCACCGCATATGGCATTGCGCCCGTCTCTGGCCAAGCCCTTCGCGTCGCGCTATCTGCGGTGACCATGCAACGCGTCCTCTTCATCACATCGACCCGGATCGGTGACGCCATCATCAATTCCGGTGTCCTGGACCATCTCGTGCGGACACGCCCCGAGGCGCGCTTCACGATTGCCTGTGGTCCGCTGGCGGCCTCGCTGTTCACCGAAACGCCCCGCCTCGAGCGCATCATCATCATGCGCAAGAAGAAGGCCGGGATGCATTGGTGGAATTTGTGGCGCGAGACGGCGGATACGCAGTGGGACCTGGTCGTCGATCTGCGCTGCTCGGCGACCGCCTGGTTCCTGCGGGCCAAGGAGCGCCGCATCCTCAAGCAGAGCCCGGTGGCCATCCCCAAGGTCGAGGAGGCGGCCAGCGTGCTGGCACTCTCCCCGGCACCGGATCCCAAGCTCCATATCTCCGATGCCGTCCGTGCCGAGGCGGCCGAGCGCTTGCCGGGCACAGGCCCCTATCTGGCGATCTGCCCGTCGGCCTCGTGGATCTTCAAGGTCTGGCCGGCCGAGAAGTTTGCCGAATTCATTCTCAAATTCACCGCGCCGGATGGCGAGATGCCGGGCGCCCATGTGGTCATGCTGGGCGGTCCGGGTGATGAGCTCTATGCCCAGCCGATCTATGACGCGCTGCCGGAGATCGAGTTTGTCGACCTGCTCGGCCTCGGCCTGCCGGAAACCGCAGCCTGTATCGAGCGCTGCCGCCTCTATGTCGGCAATGATAGCGGGCTGATGCACATGGCAGCGGCGGTCGGGACCCCGACGCTGGGGCTGTTCGGCCCCTCCGATGACCGCTGCTATGCCCCGTGGGGCACGCATACCGATGCGGTGCGCGGACCGGCGAGCTTCGAGGAAATCGACAGCGCCCATGATGATCGCCGCAAACACCCGGAAAGCCTTCTGGCGGACCTCGCGGTCGACACCGTGTATGATGCCGCCAAGGCGCTGTACGACCGGACAGCCTGATCGGGTCCAGCCGGGTTGAGGGGTAGGCCAGCATGCGATTGCCCAAGATACTGACGACCCTGCGCAGCTACGACCTCAACCAGTTTCTGGCCGATGTCCTGGCCGGCCTGACCGTGGCCATGGTGGCCCTGCCGCTCAGCCTGGCCATTGCGATCGCCTCCGGCGCCGATCCCGCCAAGGGGCTGGTCACGGCGATCATTGGCGGCTTCCTGATCTCCGCCCTGGGCGGCAGCCGGGTGCAGATCGGTGGCCCGACCGGCGCCTTCATCGTCGTCGTGTTCAGCGTCATCGCCGAGCATGGCTATGACGGGCTGGTTCTGGCCACGCTGATGGCCGGCCTGATCCTGCTGGTGGCGGGCTATCTGCGCGCCGGCCGCCTGATCGCCTTCATTCCCGAGGCGGTGGTGAACGGGTTCACGATCGGCATTGCGATCATCATCGCGACCAGCCAGGTCAAGGACCTTCTCGGCCTGCACTTTGACCATGTCCCGGCCGATATCCTCGAGACCGTGCCGATGCTGGTCCAGTCCGGTGACAGCCTCAACCCGGCTGCGCTCGGCATTGCGGTGCTGGCGCTGGTGCTGATTATCGGTCTGCGCCGCCTGGCACCGCGTTTCCCCGGGCTGATCGTCGGCCTCTCGGTCGCCTCGCTCGTCGTGGTGGTGATGAACCTGCCGGTCGACACCATCCAGTCCCGCTTCGGTGCCCTGTCGGCCAGCCTGCCGATGCCGGCCCTGCCGGAGGTCTCGCCGGCGCGGATTGTCGAGCTTGTGCCCTCGGCCATCGTGATTGCCTTCCTGGCCGGTGTGGAATCGCTATTGTCGGCGATGGTCGCTGACCGGATGATTGACGGTCATCATCGTCCCAATGCCGAGCTGACCGCTCAGGGCGTGGCCAATATCGGCTCGGCCCTGTTTGGCGGCCTGCCGGCAACCGGCGCCATTGCCCGCACCGCGACCAATATCCGGGCCGGCGGCAAGACGCCGGTGGCCGGACTGGTCCATGCGCTGGTCCTGCTGCTCATCCTGCTCTTCGCCGCCCCGCTCGCCGGCCATCTCGCCATGCCGGTGCTGGCCGCCCTGCTGATGGTCACGGCCTGGAACATGAGCGAGCCGCAGCGCTGGCCGAGCTATCTGCGCGGGCCGGTCGGCGACCGTGTCCTGCTGGTTCTGACCCTGGTCCTGACGGTCTTCGTCGATCTCACGGTGGCGATTGGCGTCGGTGTCGCGGTGGGGCTGGCGCTGCGGCTGTCGCAACGCAAGGCGCCGCCCAGTGACTGGACACCGCCGGAGCGCTGAGCCAAGGCACGGGACTTGCTGATGAAGCACTGGATTCTTGTCCCGCAAATCACGACAATCGCACTCACATCACGCTCACATCCCGGGCGCATGACCGACCGCCAGAAGGGCCCTTGCCATGACCACGACCATCCTGACCGCCATCGCTCCGGGCGAACTGATCGACAAGATCACCATCCTGCGTATCAAATCCGAACGCATCGCCGATGAAGCGAAGCTCAAGAATGTCCGCACCGAGCTGGCGGTTCTCAACGAGACGCTGGAAAAGGACGTGCCGGCCAGTGACGAGCTGAGCCGTCTCGACGCGGCGCTGCAGGCGGTCAATGAGGAGCTCTGGGTGATCGAGGATGATATCCGCGATTGCGAGCGGGCCGGTGATTTCGGTGACGAATTCATCCGTCTCGCCCGTGCCGTCTATGTCACCAATGACAAGCGTGCGGCGCTGAAAAAGGAGATCAATCTCCTGCTTGGCTCGACCCTCGTCGAAGAGAAATCCTACGCCGCCTATTGAGTTGGTGCGCCAGGCTCTGTAACCGGGCCGATACCCGTCCGGGCTCCTGACCCGGGCGACCCGAAACCAGCGAGGATTGTCGCGTGGACCGCCAGAGCTTCTACTTTTTCGACATCGACGAAAACATTCTCCACCTGCCGACCCGCATTCACCTGCTCAACACCATGACCGGTGAGGAGCGGGCCATGCGCCAGCACGAGTATGAGGATATCAAGGCCTATCTCGGCGTGCCCGGCCTGTGGGAGGACTGGGCCGATCCGCCGGCGCGGGCCTATCGCGAATTTGCCGACGGCCAGGATCGCAATGGCGAGGAATACCTGCTGCGCGACGTCAAGCGCGCCATGGACAGTGCCAACTGGCGCGGCCCGTCCTGGGAGATCTTCAAATACGCCGTGCTCAAGCGTCGGCCGGTCGCCATCGTCACCGCGCGCCAGCATTCGCGCGAGACCATCAAGGCGGCGCTCAAGCTGATCGTCGATGCCGGTCACCTGCCGGAAGAGCCGAACTATCTGGCCGTCTACCCGTGCTCGAACCCGGAAATCCGCGACGAGCTGGGGCCGCACCTGACGACCGCAGGTCTCAAGCGCCGCGCCATCCGCCAGTGCGTCGAGAAGGGGCTGGACGAATATGGCCGCGACCTGCCGCACTCGTTTGGGATGTCGGATGATGACCTCAAGAATGTCGACCTGATCACCTCGGCCATGCTCGAGTGCAAGCTGGATTATCCCGACAAGCGCTTCTTCGTCATCTCCACCAATCGCCGTCGCCACGTGAAGATGGAAATCCTGCCGCCGCACAAGGACGAGGAAAAGCTCCGCGCGGCCGAGGACGACTGGTACGGGTGAGGCCCGGCACTCCTGCGGTCACACATCAAAAAAAAGCCCTCCGGGTCGCCGGAGGGCTTTTTCGTGTCCGCAATGGCGGGCCCGGGACTAGTCGCTCCGGTGCACCGTCAGCAGCGGCACATAGGCCGAGCGGATGGCCGGGACGAGGCCGCCGAGGAAGCCGATGATGACGGCCATCACCATGCCCGCAAGGACCGAGCCGCCGGTCACCGCGAAGGAGAAGACGACCTGGGTGAAGCCACCTCCGAGCGTTGAGGCCGAGATGCCGTTGAAGAGCAGGTAGACGGCGAGGGCGCCAAGCAGGCCGCCGACAGCCGCCAGCACGATCGACTCGGCCATGGTCCCGACCGCCGCGGCGAAGCCGGAGAAGCCGATTGCCCGCAGGGTCGCAATCTCGCGCATGCGGGTATCGACCGAGGAGTACATCGTGTTCCAGGCCCCGGCGAGGGCGCCAATCGCCATGATGATCGAGAGCGGCAGGCCGATGGCCTCGATCAAGACCGCGGTGCCACCGGCTTGTCCGGCAAAGAAATCGGTCTCGCTGACAATGTCGAGATTGAGCCGCGGCTCGTTTTCCTCATAGGCGCGCAGCTCCTCGATGGCCTCCGGCGAGGTCAGGCGGGCGCGGATAGATTGTACTCCGGTGCCGCGATTATAGAGGTTCTGGATCACCGCGATGTCGGCCCAGACCTCGCTGTCGAACACCGAGCCGCCGGTTGAGAAGACGCCGACCACGACCCATTCATTGGGGCCGAGGCGGACCGTGGTGCCGAGGTCGAAATTGGAGAACTCGCGGATCACGCCAGCGCCGACGACCAGCTCGTTTGTGCCCGGCTCATACATCCGGCCCTCGACCATCTCGAAGCCTTCGCGCAGGCGCAGGGCCTCGGTGCCGACACCGCGCAGGGGCAGGTTGGCATTGGTCTGCGAGGAGCGCTTCACGCCATCGACAATGACGAAGAGCTCGCCGGAGACGAGCGGCGTGCCGTCGGCATCTCGGGCAATGCCGGGCGCTTCCTCGATCAGGCGGACCTGGTCGCTGGAGAGGCCGGAATTGAGCTCGGCCGAGGAGCCGGCCCGAAGCATGACAGCCACATTCTCTGACCCGGTTCCCTGCAGGGTGGCCCGGAAACCGTTCGACATGGCCAGGAAGCCGAGCAATACGCCGGTGACGAGGGCGATCGAGATGACGGTGGCCAGGGAGAGGCCGGCGCGCTGCGGAATGGAGCGCAAATTCATCATCGTGACAGCGCCGATCTGGTTGAACATGACGCGCCTCCTATTGCTTGCCGAGCGCGATGACGATCTTCACGCGCTGGGCATTGAGGGCAGGAACGATACCGGTCAGCAGCCCCAGCAGGACGGCCAGTCCGATACCGCTCCAGAAGACGGTGGCGGTCATCGCTAGTCCGGGAAGGAAAGCCGCTGCGGCCGCGGCGACGCCGCTGATCATGAGCGTTGCCAGTCCAAGGCCGAGCAGGCCGCCGACCAGGCTCAACATCACCGATTCCGCCAGCACCATTCGGAAGATGCGCGGAGCCGGGAAGCCGAGGGTCTTCATCACCGCGATCTCGCCGGTGCGCTCATTGATCGCCGTCACCATGGTGAAGCCGACAATGATCAGGATGGTCGTGAAGGAGGATCCGACCACGAAAATCAGGATCAGGGCGATATTGCCGAACTGGTTTGCGAACGCCTCGTTGAAGGCGGCTTCCGTCGTCGTTTCGGTTTCGGCCGGGGAGTTGGCAAACATGGTGTCGATCGAGCGCGCCACGCTGTCATTGAGCGAGGCGTCGGCGGTGTTGACGATCAACCATCCGACCTGGTCGCGATTGAAGGCCAGCGCCTCGTTGTAATAGTCGTAGTGGAACATCGCGTAATTGGCCGGAATGGTGTCTTCCTCGGCGTCGAAGATCGCGCAGATGTCGAATTCCCAGCTCGACGTGCCATCCGTCTTTTGCCAGATGTTTGAGAGCAGCGGGATGGTGTCGCCGACCGACCAGCCATACTGGCCGGCCAGGTCCGTCCCCACCAGCAGGCAGTCGCGGGTGTTGAGAAAGGCTGCGCGCTGCTCGGCGGGCATGGTCAGTTCAGGATAGGCCGCCAGGTAGCTCTCGGCATCCACGACAAAGGTCTGAACGAACTGGGTCGGGTCCTGGTAATAGCCGCCAAACCAGCTCGCATGGCTGACATTGGTCACGCCTTCGACGCTCGCCACCCGGTTCCAGTAGGCGAAGGGCATGGAGACGGTGAAGTTGATCCGGTTGACCGTGATCAGGCGGTTTTCCGCCGCCGTTGCACTGCCCGCAGTCCAGACCGAATAGAAGGCACCGAGTACGCCGAAGATCAGGAAGGCGATCAGGATCGACAGGGTCAGCAGGATCGCCCTCAGCTTCTTGCGGAAGAGGTTCTTCCGGATCAGCGTGAGATCATTCATTGCGCCGGCTCCAGCACTTGCTCGATGAAGCGGCCCTTGTCGAGATGGAGTTCGCGGCGGGCGTATTTGGCCGCCGAGGGGTCGTGCGTGACCATGATGATGGTCTTGCCGAGCTCCTTGTTGAGCAGTTGCAGCGTCTCGAGGATTTCATCGGCCGACTTGCGGTCGAGGTCACCGGTCGGCTCGTCACACAGCAGGACTTTCGGGTCAGCGACAATGGCGCGGGCGATGGCGACCCGTTGTTGCTGGCCCCCGGAAAGCTGGCGCGGGCGGTGGCCCTTGCGGTCGGCGAGGCCGACAATGTCCAGCGCCGTGGCGACGCGGTCCTTGCGCTGCTTGCCGGACAGCTTGGTCAGCAGCAGCGGCAATTCGACATTCTGGGCCGCTGTCAGGGTCGGCATGAGATTGTAGAACTGGAAGATGAAGCCGACATTCTGCGAGCGCCACTTGGCCAGCTTGCCCTCGGACAGTGCATCGACGCGAACGCCCTGGCAGTCCACCCGACCGGTCGAGGGCCGGTCGATCCCGCCGAGCATGTTGAGCAGGGTGGTCTTGCCCGAGCCGGACGGTCCCATGATGGCGATGAAGTCGCCCTCCGGGATGGTCATCGTCAGATCCTCGAAAATCGTGATCGACTCCTTGCCCCGCGTGTAGCGCTTGGACAGGTCGGTGAGGGTGTAGAGCGATGTCATCGGCATTTCCCCGTTCAGGTCAGGCCGCAGCGTCCCGGTCAGGTCGGCGGCAGGTCGTCGGCAGGTCGTCATCATGCGACATCGGTGTCGCTTTGTAAATTAAAGTACTTCTATTCGATAAAAATAACGCGGGCGGCCATGTCGGGCAGGATCCGGTTGTCGCGCTCGTCAAAGGCCACGCGGACCGTGATCGTGGCCCGGGCCCGGTCGGCGGTCGGGATGATCGCCTCGACATGGGCCGGGATGCGCCAGTCCGGATAGGCGTCAAGTCGCGCCTCAACCCGCTGGCCCGGTGTTACCCGGCCGATCTGGCCCTCATTGACATCGACCTCGATCTCCAGCGAGTCCATGTCGACCAGGGTGGCGACACCGGTTCGGGTGAAGCCGCCACCGGCCGAGGCCGGAGACAGGATTTCGCCGATCTGGGCGTTCTTGGCGATGACGATGCCGGCAAAGGGTGCCCGCACGATATGGCGGTCGATCAGGTCTTCCTGGCTGCGCACCTGGGCGGCCACAGCCTGGTAGTCAGCACGCGAGGCATTGATCTGGGCGGTCAGGCTGTCGACCTGCGCGCGGGCCGCGGTGACGGCGGCCTGCGAGCCGATATCGCGCTCGGCCAGCGTTGTGGCGCGCTGCAGCACGGTCTGCGCCTCGTTGAGCTGGGCCAGCAGGGCGCGCGGACGCGTCGCGGCGGCTTCTCGCTGGGCGATCAGCAGGTCGAGCTGGATCCGGGCACGGGTGTCGTCGAGCCGGGCGAGGACCTGGCCTTCCTCGACACGCGTGCCTTCCTCGACCAGCAGCTCGGAAATCCGGCCGGTGATCTCCGCCGACACGGTCGCCTGGCGGCGCGCCACGACATAGCCGGTTGCGACAAGGCCGGAGGTGCGCGGTGTCTGCGGGGCGGGTGTGGCCGCGGCTGTGTCGCTGCCTGACGGTGTCGCCGAGGCCGGGGTCTCGACCGCGGCGACGGGCTGCGGTGCCGGCGCCGATGACTGCATCAGATACCACGTGCCACCCGCTGACAGGGCCGCGAAGACCAGCGCGATAACAATCGTCACGAGCACGGAAACACCGCCGGCGGCGTCGCCCTCGTCGCGATCAATGCTCAGGGATTCCAGCTGTGATCTTCGGTCTGACATGCGCGCCCCTCAAATTCGGTCATACCGTATGAGTAACGCGCATTCATGACGATTGGAACGGGACAAATCGGAACCGCGTCCCCCGTCGCATGCCCGATTGCAGGGCCCGCTCAGTCGAAATAGGCGGCGCGCATCATTTCCGACAGGTCCCGGCCGCGATGGGCAAGCGCGCGGCGTTCGGCATCGGCTTCCAGGCCGCAGCGGGTGCGGTAGCGTTGCTGGGCGCGATACCCGTCATTGAAGCTCTGGATCAGCCGGTCGCGCCAGCGCCCATTATCTGCCGCCTCCATGGCCAGAAGCTCGACCATTTGCTGGCGCCATTGCTGGTCGTCGGGGCTGTCGCAGGAGAAGGCGAGATAATGCAGCTCGCCCAGCGTATAAGCGAGGAAAGGCAGGGTCCGCTCAAGATCGAGTTCTTCGCGGATGTCGGCGCTGATCCCGTTGTCCTGGGGAATGACGGACGGGCTGGTTTCCATCGCTACCGGACGCTCGAAGTCACGCGGCTTCTGGGCCATCGCCGGAGCGCTGGCCAAAGCCGTCAGGCTCAGAGCCGCGAGGGCCAAGAAAAGCAGGGCCAGGCGGGCCGGAAAGAGGCGATGTGCACGCATGGCGCGCATCATGCCCGGGATTGTGGCGCGCTCATGGCAGCCAGCATGTCGCGGGCGCGGCCGATGACATCGCGGGTCTTGTCCCAACGGGTCAGGCTCACGGCTTTCTCGAAGGGGAAGAAGGCCGCCTCGGTGACATCGTCCGCCGCGACCGGCTCGCCGCCGGTCCAGATGCCGACAAAGTCGACCAGCAGATAATGCCAGTCGCCCGGCTGTCCGTCCTCGCGCAGGCCGATACTGTCGATGACATCGATCAGGCCGACAATGCGGGCCGTGGTTCCGGTCTCTTCGGACAGCTCGCGCAGGGCTCCCTCGGCCGCCGTCTCACCATATTCGATCTTGCCGCCGGGCAGCGACCACTGCCCCTCATAGGGCGGTTTGCCGCGCTTGATCAGCAGCACCTCATCGCCGCGAAACACGACCATGCCGGCCCCGGGCGTCGGTTGGCGGCGCGGGCTCTGATTATCGTTCATGCGTCCGGATCATTCGCGGCGTCGGGGTCAGGGTGCGGGTCATACTTGCCGTTCGGCGACCACAGGGCGAGCTCGTTGCCGGCCGGATCGGTGAAATGGAAACGACGTCCGCCGGGGAAATCCTCGCGCTTGATGATCGCGCCGCCGGCGCCCTCGACCCGCGCCTCGGCGGCGAGGATATCCTTGGCCTTGAGGATGATCAGGCAGCCTTGCGGGAAGCGCGTGTCTTCGCGGCGCAGTCCGCCATCGAGGCCCGCATTCTGGAAAGCCGCATAGTCCGGCCCAAAATCGAGGAAGTCCCAGCCAAACGCGGCCCTGTAGAAGGCTTTCGCGGCGGCCATGTCGGTGACCGGGATCTCGTTGTAGTCGATCTTCAGGATGGCTTCATTGTCATTCACTTCGCAGTCCATCCGCCGTCTATGCTGATCCAGGAACCATTCATATTGGCCCCGGCATCGGAGACAAGATAGAGCAAAGCACCGGCGAGCTGCTCATAGGTCACGAACTGCTTGGTCGGCTGGGCCGCCAGCATGACGTCGCGGACCACCTCTTCCTCGGAAATCCCGCGCGCTTTCGCTGTATCGGCGATCTGCATCTCGACCAGCGGTGTCTTCACATAGCCCGGACAGATCGCATTGCAGGTGATGCCCTGTTCGGCGACTTCCAGCGCCAGCGTCTTGGTAAAGCCCATCACGCCATGCTTGGCCGCGACATAGGCCGACTTGAAGGGCGAGGCGACCAGACCGTGGGCCGAGGCGAGATTGACGATCCGCCCCTTGCCCTGGCGCTTCATGATCGGCACGGCGGCCTTGGCGGCGTGGAAGACCGAGGTCAGGTTGATGGCAATGATGGCGTCCCATTTTTCGGTCGGGAAGTCCTCGACCGGCGCGACGTGCTGGATGCCGGCATTGGACAAAAGGATGTCCAGCCGACCGAATTCGCGCTCGGCCGAGGCGACCATGTCGGCGATCTCGTCCGGCTTGAGCATGTTGGCCGGGTGATAGCGCACCTCGACACCATGATCACTGGCCAGCCGCGCCCGCAGGGCCTCGATCTCGGCCGCGTCGCCCAGCCCGTTGAGAATGATGTGACAACCATTTTCCGCCAGCGCCCCGGCCATCGCCGCGCCAATGCCGCTGGTCGAGCCGGTGATCAGGGCCACCTGGCCGGTGAGATCGGTACGAATTCCAGACATGAACCACCCTTCAACTTTGCGCTGAGCGCAAGAGACGGGATGGCGACGGGGAGGTCAAGGGGGAGGTGTTCCCAGCGGGTGTGGGAGGAGCCGTCAGTCTGCTCACAGGAGTTCCGGGAGGGACGCTAGCTAGAGAGGCGCGGCGAGTGTAGCGTCGAGCGAGAGCGGCTGTTTGACGCCATCATCTGTTGCCTTGGGAAGCGGAGACTTGAATTGAACAAGCTTGCTTTCGCTTTGGTCGCGTTCGCGCTGGTTGGCTGTGCTTCCCATTCGGATGACGAGCTGGTTCGTCAGCTTGAGCAAGTCGAGCCGCCGTGGCTGGGCGAAATGGCTGACTATCAGGGCCCGATACTCTCCGGTGGAGGAGCTGACAGCGTCATCTACGCCCACTGCGGAGACGAATGTGCATACGTTGTTATCGACGCGAGCGCGGATGGGACGGCGGTGAGCCACCATGTGGGTGACGTTCCCGGAGTGGTCCCTGTCAGGTGGGCACGGATGGTCTCATCATCCGAGGGGCGCCACACTGAAACCCCTTTTGTCTCCGTATTTTCCTATCTCAGTCAGAATCTGGAACGCGCGTTCGAAGCCTGCGCGTCGACTGACCGTTGCTATCTCCGGAACGAAGACTTTCCGGACGCGGGACTGCGAGTGGCTCCGTTCGAGGTGTTACTGATCTCGCGCACGAGCCCCGACTCTGCTCGCGAGGTTTGTTTGGCAGCGGTGACGTTCTGGAATACGCGCGAGAACTTCACATCTTGGCGAAGTGAGCCATTCTGCCGCCGCCTATAGGTGCGGATTTCCGAAAACCCTCCACCATCATCCCCCGGCTTGTCCCTGGGACCTCAACGCGAGCGGTGCTTTTCGGCCTCAAGGGAGGCATCCAGGTCCTTCCCCTTGATAAGGAAGGTGGGCCGGGTCGCAGCCCAGGGTCGGAAGGGGTGAAACGCGCAGCGTTCCTGCACTGACCGTCGGTCACCCACTCCACCGCTTTGCGGTACCCCTCGCCCATTAAGGCGAAAGCTTGAGCATAGTTTTGAATGGGTCAATTTACACGTATTGCGTGTATTTGTGCTAACATGAAAACGCCGGCCACAAGGGCCGGCGCAATCCAAGGAGGGAGATATGTTTCGGCTTCCGAAACTCTCTCTCGTCCTTTGGGTGAGAAGAAGACGGATCGGCGGGTGGACCCTGATGATCCGGCTCTCTCTCGCCTAAAGGGCGGCCAAAGGGGACGGCTAGCCCCGTCCCCGGCGGCCCTTGGGTTGTATCATATCTTGCAGGCGCGTGGAATAGGGGCGCTAAGCCGCCTTCTTCCCCGCCGCCGCCGGCTGAGGCCGCGTGAACAGCAGATCGCCTTCGCTCGACCCGGCCGCTTCAAACCGGTAGCCGCCCAGGTCAAATTTCACCAGGTCGGCCGGGTTGGTCACCCGGTTCTCGATGACCCAGCGGGCCATCATGCCGCGGGCCTTCTTGGCGAAGACCATGAGCGCGCGCAGCTGGCCGTCCTTCTCTTCCTTGAAGGTGGCGGTGATGACGCGGCCCCTGATGGCCTTCCTGTCGACCGCCTTAAAGTACTCGTTCGAGGCCAGGTTGAGAATGACCGGCTCTTTGGCGTCGGCCTGCAGGCTGTTGAGTTCCTTCGCGATGCGGTCGCCCCAGAAATCATAGAGGCTCTCGCCGCGCCGTGTGTGCAGCTTGCGGCCCATCTCGAGGCGATAGGGGTGGATGGCGTCGAGCGGTTTCAGGGCGCCATACATGCCCGACAGGATGCGCAAATGGTCCTGGGCCCAGGCCAGGTCCTCGGCGGACAGGGTTTCGGCCTCGAGACCGCGATAGACCTCGCCATTGAACGCGAAGGCGGCCTGCTTCTCGCCCGGTTGGTCGGCGTCAAAGGCCTGGAAGCGCTCGCGATTGAGACGGGCGAGATCATCATTGATCTTCATCATCGACTGGATCTTCGCCGCCGAAAGCTGCCGCGTCGTCTTTGACAGGATCCGCGTCTCGTCGATCAGGTCCGGCGTGGTCGCCGGCAGGTCGCGATCGACGGCGTCAAAATTCATGTTCTTGGCGGGCGAGAGCAGAATCAGCATGGGCAATCTCCTAGTCCCAAAGGATAGGGAGTGCGCCCGCCGGTTTCCAGACGCGGACGCGGTGCTGTGGGCTGAAATGATTCATGGCTGGGATAGAGGGTAGCTATGAAGAGGCAAGGCCCCCAAAGCTTTGTGGTCCTCCGCGCCGCGCGCACACCATTCCATACACCGCTTGCCGAGAGATCGCCGTCTCCGGTTCTTCAGGTCAAGGGCGGCAAAGCCGCCGCTTCGCGGTTTCACCCTTGACCTGAAGAACCGGAGACGGCCTGCTGGCTGACAAGCGATTTATGACTCGCCCTGCGAAGACGCGCCGGCGTAAATTTCGACCTGCGGGTCGGCCCGCCCTGCATCCGTCGTTACAGCAAAACCCGCGGATTCATGATGCTCCTGGGGTCCAGCGCCGACTTGATCGCCCGCATCACCGCCACATCGACCGGTTTGCGGCTGGCCAGTTCGGCGCGTTTCAATATGCCGATGCCATGCTCGGCCGAGATCGAACCGCCGAAGCTGTCGACCAGGTCGTAGACCAGACGTGAGAGCGGGGCGGCTTCGGCGATGAAGCCGTCATCGGCGCCGGCTTCGCGGGCGGCGACGTTGAAGTGGACATTGCCATCGCCGACATGGCCGAAGGCGACCACCAGCGCGCCGGGGAAGGCCGCTTCCACGGCCGCGGTCGCCTGGCTGAGGAAGGCCGGCATCTTGGAGACCGGGATGGATACGTCGTGCTTGACCGCCTTGCCATGGGCGCGTTCGGCCTCGGCAATGGTCTCGCGCAGGCGCCAGAAGTCATGGATCTGGCTGTCATTCTCGGCGATCGCGGCATCCTCGATCAGCGCTGCCTCAAAGCCCTGGCCAAGCGCGTCCTCCATTGTTTCGCGGGCCCCGTCGGCGCGGCCGAAACTCATTTCACAGACCACATACCAAGCGTGTTCTCCGGTCAGCGGATCGCGCGTACCGGGGACATGCTCCAGCACCATCTCCAATGCCATGCGCGGCATCAGCTCGAAGGCCGTGACCGCGCCGCCGGAGACCTGTTTGGCGAGGCCGAGGAATTTCACGGCATCGTCGGGGCTGGCCAGGCCGCAAAAGGCGACTTCCATCCGCGCCGGGCGCGGGAAGAGTTTCAGGGTCGCGGCGGTGATGATGCCCAGCGTGCCCTCGGCGCCGATCAGCATTTGCTTGAGATCATACCCGGTATTGTCCTTGCGGAGGCCCGTCAGGCCGGACCAGATCGTCCCGTCCGGCAGCACGGCCTCGAGGCCCAGGACGAGTTCGCGCGTCATGCCATAGCGCAGCACATGCACGCCGCCGGCATTGGTCGAGATCAGCCCGCCAATCATCGCCGAGCCCTGCGATCCCAGCGAGAGCGGGAAGAGGCGATTATTCTCGGCGGCGAGGTTTTGCAGGTTTTCCAGCACGCAGCCGGCCTCGACCGTCATCGAGTCATTGTCGATATCGACCTCGCGGATCGCGGTCATGCGCTTGAGCGTCAGCAGCACCTCGCCCATTGGTGTGGCCGCACCGCACAGCGAGGTATTGCCGCCTTGCGGAGTGATCGCGATACCGGCCTCGTGGCACAAACGGACGCAGGCAGCGACCTCGTCCGTGCTGGCCGGCTTGAGCAGGATCGGGGTCGAGCCCTGATAGCGGCCGCGCCAGTCGGCGATATGTGGCGCCATCTCGTGTGCATCGTCCGACCAGCCCTTCGGGCCGAGCACGGCTTTGAGTGCGTCGGCAAGACCTTCCGGCAGGGGGCTGGTGGCGGGGGCGGCGGGCGTATCGGTCACGGTCATGGCAGGTCCGGTCGGTGTTCGGAAATCAGCTCAGCTCAGGTCAGGTCGTCTTTGGGGGCGGCGGCGCGTTGCAGGCGGTCATTGATCGCTTCACCCAAACCCTCATTGGGGATCGGTGCAACCGCAATCCGCGCCGCGCCGCGGGCATCGAGTGCGCGCAGGGCCGCGAAAAGCCCGGTCGCAGCCTCGGCGAGATCACCGGCGGCGGACAGGTTGAGATCGCCGTCGATCGCCCCGAAACCGAGCAGGACTTCGCCGGCCTCGGCTGTCTCGGCATTGAGGCGCATGGCGGCATTGGGGGCGTAATGGCTTTTCATCATGCCGGGTGCGAGCAGGGTCTCGCTGGAGCCCGGCTCCTCGAGGCGGCCGGTGATCGCCTCGATCTGGCGCCGGGGAAGACCGCCCGGGCGCAGCAGGGTCGGCAAGCCGCCGAGCAGGGCGATCACGGTGGATTCCAGTCCAACCGGGCAGGCCCCGCCATCGAGAATGAGATCGATCCGGTCGCCGAGGCCGTCCGCGACATGCTGGGCCGTGGTCGGGCTGATCCCGCCAGACGGGTTGGCGCTGGGGGCGACCAGCGGGCCGTCAAAGGCCCGGATCAGGCTCTGGGCCGCGGTGTGGCGCGGCGCACGCAAGGCAATCGAGTCGAGACCTGCATTGGCGATATCGGCGATCGGCGCATCGGGTCGCTTGGGCAGGACCAGGGTCAGCGGGCCTGGCCAGAAAGCTTCGGCGAGCTGTTCGGCCAGGTCGGGCCAGCCGGCCAGCCGCCAGGCCATGCTCGGCCCGGCGACATGGGCGATCAGCGGATTGAAGCGCGGCCGGCCCTTGGCGGCATAGAGACGCGCGACCGCATCGGCATTGCCGGCATCGGCGGCGAGGCCGTAGACCGTCTCGGTCGGCATGGCGACGAGGCCGCCCGCCTTGAGAAGGGCGACGGCTTCATCGATCACGGCCGGATCATTGGCAGGTTTGACAGGTGCGCTCATGGCGATGAGCTAGACCCGGAGTGGCCGGTCATGCAAGCGCGTCGCGCAAGCTATGGCGCCGCATCGGCTTCGATGTGCAGGACCAGGGTCACCTCGGCGGCTGCCGAGCCCCAGCTTGATCCGCCGACACCGAAATCGGCGCGGGCGATGACGAAGCGGCTGTCGGCGACGGCGCGGCCATCGGCAATTGCCAGGGTGAAGGGCATCACCACCGGCTGCTCGCTCCCGCGCATGGTCATTGTGCCGTGTGCCTCATAGCCGGTTTCGGTGGCGCGGATATCGTCGGAAACGAAGCGCGCCGTCTCGAAATCCGTCGGGTTGAGGCCGGCATTGGACAGCATGCTGTCATCCATCTGGCGATTGCCGGTCGAGCCGCTGGCGGTGGTGACCGCGGCGTCGATGGAGGCGGCCTCCAGATTGTCCGGATCGAGCGTGATGTCTGCCGTCCAGGTCTCGAAGCCGCCGCTCACGGCGCCGCCGGAGACCGTCGTCTCGAAGCCGACCGAGGAGGCGTCATGATCGACCGTCCAGTCCTGCGCCAGCGCCGGCGCCGTGAGGGCTGCAAGCGCAACGAGCGGGGACAGGGCGACGAGGGGGGTACGCAACATGGCAGTTATCCTTTCAGGACCGGGATCATGCGGCCGATCAATCCATCCTTGTTGATGAACTGGTGCTTGAGGGCCGCGGCGACGTGCAGGCCGAGCAGGCCGAGAATGGCCCAGCCACCGGCTCCGTGCACGCTGCCCGAAAACTCCTGGAAAGCCTCGGTCTGCGGGACCGGCAGTTTCGGCAGAACGAAATCGGGATTGTTGAACAACAGGGTCGGCGGTTCGGCTGCCGAGGCGGCGATCATGCCGCCAATCGGCATCCCGATCATGATGGCGTAAAACGCCCAATGTGTGGCGGTCGCGGCAAAACGCTCCCAGCCGGCCATGCCATCAGGCAGGGCGGGGACCGGATGGGTAAAGCGCCAGGCCAAGCGGCCGAGCGAGAGCACCAGGATGAGCAGCCCCACCGTCTTGTGCGCGTTATACGCGAACTGCACCTCGCCAAGCGTCACATCACCTCCGGCGAACAGCGTCTCCTTCAGCTCTTCCATGTTCCAGGCATAGAAGACCATGCCGACCAGAAGGACCGCGATGATCCAGTGCAGCGCGATGGCCACCCCGGTGTAGGTTTTCGGTTGGGACATCTCAGTCTCCCTCTCTCAGGAATTCAGCCTCGATCAGGATACGCACGGTCGGGCCGACAAGGCTGTGCGGCAAATTGCCGATATTGAAGGTGTCGCGATCGAGTGTCCCGGTCGCGCTGAAACCGACGGCCGGGCGGCCCTCGAGCAGATTGGTCAGGCCGCCATTGAAGGTCACGTCGAGCGTCACCGGAGCGGTCACGCCATTGAGGCTCAGCTCCCCGGACAGCTCGCCCGTGTTGGCTCCGGTCACCGTCAGCGCGGTGCTCTGGAAGACGATCTGCGGATGCCGGTCGGCGTGAAACCAGCCATCGGCCAGCTCGGCGTCGAAGTCCGGATCGCCGGTCGAGATCGACATTGCGTCGATGATTGCGGTGACTTCGGACTCGCCGGGGCGTTGAGGATCGAAGGTAAGGGTGGCGTCGAGCGTATCGAAGCGGCCGGTATACCAGCTCAGCCCCATGTGCTGGACCTGCCAGGTTACGCTGGCATGGGCCTCATCGAGCGACCAGTCGCCGGACGGCAATTGTCGGGGGTCGGTGGTCGGGGTCGCGCAGGAGGTCAGGGCCAGGGCGCAGGCCGAAAGCGCCAGAAGGGCGGTGCGTGTGATCATGCCGTCGACTATGGGGCGTTCCGGCGTCGCGATAAAGCCACACCTTTCGTCGCGATGGAGAAAACACTGTTTCCGGATTCGCTTCACACGGCGTTGAGGCTATGTTCGCCGACACATGAAATGCCAGTCAGGCAAACAAGCAGGAGGTTGGTCATGTCCTATCGCGCGCCCGTCGACGAGATGCGTTTCACGCTGGAAGAAGTGGCGGCCGTCGAAGGGCTGAAGGCCACTGGTGCCTTTCCCGATTTCTCGTCCGACCTGACCGGGGCCATTCTTGAGGAAGCCGCCAAGCTCGCCGAGGGCGTGCTTGCGCCGCTCAACAAGGTTGGCGATGCCGAACATTGCAAGCTGGCCAATGATGCGGTGACCACGCCGACCGGCTTTCCGCAAGCCTATGCCCAATTCGTCGAAGGTGGCTGGCAGGGCCTGCAATTCCCCAGCGATGTCGGAGGGATGGGCCTGCCGCGGGCGCTCGGTGTGGCGGTGCTGGAAATGATCCAGGGTGCCAATCTCGCCTTCGGTCTCGGCCCGATGCTGACCTATGGCGCCATCGAGGCGCTGATCGAGCACGGCACGGACGAGCAGAAGGCCCTGTATCTGCCCAAGCTGATCACCGGCGAATGGTCGGGCACGATGAATCTGACCGAGCCGTCGGCCGGCTCCGATGTCGGCGCGCTGCGCTCGAAGGCCGAGCCGAATGCCGATGGCAGCTGGGCGGTCTCCGGCCAGAAGATCTACATCACCTGGGGCGATCATGACTGTGCCGAGAATATCGTGCACCTGGTCCTCGCCCGCACGCCCGGTTCGCCGGAGGGAACCAAGGGCATCTCGCTCTTCCTGGTTCCGAAAATCCTGCCCGACGGCTCGGCCAATTCGCTCAAGGCGATCGGGCTCGAGCACAAGCTGGGCATTCACGGCTCGCCGACCTGCACGATGGAATATGCCGGCGCGACCGGCTGGCTGATCGGCGAGGAAAACGCCGGCATGCGCTGCATGTTCACGATGATGAACTCGGCCCGCCTGAATGTCGGTGTGCAGGGTGTCGGCATCGCCGAGCGGGCCTATCAGCAGGCCCTGGCCTATGCGATGGACCGCAAGCAGGGCAAGGCGATCGGCGCTGAGGGTCCCGGTCCGCACGCGATCATCCATCACCCGGATATCAAGCGGACCCTGTCACTGATGAAAGCCAAGATCGCCGCTTCTCGCGCGATCTGTGTGTCCTGTGCCGTGGCCGCCGACCTTGCCCATTATTCCGACGATGCCGAGGAAAGCGCCGCCGCCAAGCGCCGTGAGGAACTCCTCACCCCGATCGCCAAGGCCTGGTCGACCGATATCGGCGTCGAAGTCGCTTCGGCCGGCATCCAGGTCCATGGCGGCATGGGCTATATCGAGGAAACCGGTGCCGCCCAGCATCTCCGCGATGCCCGTATCACGCCGATCTATGAAGGCACCAATGCGATCCAGGCCATCGACCTGGTCGGCCGCAAGCTGTCAATGGCCGGCGGCGCGGCGTTTGACGAGCTCTATGCCGATATCGACCAGACCATCGAAAGCTGCCTGACCTCCTCGCATCCGGACCTGCCGCCGCTCGGCGAGCGTCTGCGCGACAGTCTGGAAGCGCTGCAGGAGGCCGCCGACTGGCTGGCCGAAGCCGAGATGGCCGACCGCCTCGCCGGGGCCACGCCCTTCCTGACCCTGGCCGGTGAAACGGTTGGCGGCTGGCTGCTTTGCGTCGGGGCCGTCGCGGCCCGTCGCCGCCAGAAGGAAAATGTCGGCGATCCGGCCTTTGCGGCACAGCGGATCGCGCTGGCCAATTTCTACGCCGAGGCCGTGATGACGCTGGCTCATTCGCGCGTCGACGACATCACCATGGGCGCCGACATGATCGACGAGGTCGGCTTCGGGCTGTAGGCGCTTCCGACAATCCGCCTCCTCCGGCGCGGGCCGGAGGAGGCGGTTCGTCACCCTGCCGAAACGCGGGTCGTCAGTCGGACTTGCGCTTGCGACCGGTGACCATGGCGCGAACCAGATTCTCGCGATGGATCAGGCTCGATGCGATGACGCCGAGAATGTGCAGGGCGACGAGGGCGAGCGTGAGATAGGTGAAGGCCGAGTGGATGGTCTCCAGCGTCTCGCCTGAACCACCTTCATGGCCGCCTTCATGCCCCTCATCATCATCCTCTTCATAGCGGCCTCCACGACGCTCATCGCGGTCGCCATAGGCCTCGCCTCCGCCCGGGACACCCGGTTGCACGGTGGCGCCGCTGTCCTGCGAGGCGATGACGCCGGCCAGCGGGCCGCGGCCGTCCTCAGCGGCAAGGAGGGCCATCCCCGACACGGTGGTTCCGGTCAGCGCGATCAGCAGTGCGATGATCATCGCGGCGCCGGCCGGGTTGTGCCCGAGGTGACGGTCGGCCTTCTTTGCGAACAGGCCCTTCATGTAGCGAATGAAACCGCGCGGTCCGGTGACAAAGGAGGCGAAGCGGGCATGCCGGGTGCCCACCAGGCCCCAGATCACGCGCACCAGAACCGTTCCGGCGACGACATAGCCGGCCCAGGTATGGATGCCGGGCAACTCGTCACCACTGAAATAGGCGGTGAAAAAGCCGATCACGATCACCCAGTGCCCGATGCGCACGATCGGATCCCAGACGCGGACGGTTTCTGCTTGTTTTGGCGTGGCGTTCATAGTTGAACCTCGTGAAATCTGTGATCGATCTGATCGGCCAAACGCGGCGCAGGCGCCATGCGTCAAACGACAGGTCCGGTGAAATCCACGACAGGAGACGCTTTGATGTCAGATGAGGCAGGACAGAAACTGGCCCGCATCGTGTCCGCCGCGATCTTCGGACTGATCGCGGTCCTGATCGGACTCGATCTGTTGTTGGACAGCCGGGACGGTGTCGGAGCGCTCCACATCGCTCTGGAAGGCAGTGTGCTGATCGCGGCTTTGACCGGCATGGTGACCATGCTTCGGCGCTTTGGTCGCGTCTCCACCGATCTGGCCCGCGCGCGTGACGATGCCGAACGCTGGCGCCGCGAGCATCAATCCCTGCTTCAGGGATTGAGCGCCGCCATTCGCAGCCAGTTCGATGACTGGCGCTTTACCCAGGCCGAGGCCGAGATCGGCTTTCTCCTGCTCAAGGGGCTCAGTCACAAGGAGATTGCCGAGGTCCGCGGCACCAGCGAGCGCACTGCCCGTGAGCAGGCCCGGTCGGTCTACGCCAAGGCCGACCTGTCCGGCCGCAGCGAATTATCGGCCTTCTTCCTCGAAGACCTTCTGCCCCCGCACGCCGGAGCGTCACAGCCTGCCGCGGGCTGAGCGCGCCTGCCCGTTCGCCTGAATGTCGCCGTTGGTCGCGGGCGACAGGCCTTCGTCGTGAAGTCTGCGGCATCGGTCGAACAGTTATTGGCTGCTGGAAAATCCGCCCCTAGCAAGAGGGGGCGTTGGGCCGCGTGCCCATCGCACCCTCCGAGTGCTCACCGCGAGGCGAGTCTCATTAGGCGGACTGTTCTCACTCGGTCCGCCTTTTGAGACGCCTCGCAGTCGGAGTGGGGCCGCGGCGCTGTTTGCGTTCCGGTTTCGCCACAGACGAGGGGCCGCCCGGCCAGGCTTGGCTGGCAGCTTGTTTCCTGAACCGTCCCACAGAGCCCGGTCTGAAGCGTGTGTCGCGAGGCGCAGGCATCGGAGCCGTGGCCGGGCGTTCAACGACCGGCGCAGCAAGACGACCTCTCATTTCGTCTCGTCCAGCGATCATTCGTCGCGACCGCCGACGCTTCATCGCAAATCGGGATGGTCTGATTGCAAGGCGCGTGGCCCCGGTCATCCCGCGCCCCTAGGACCTCCATTCCGTTCCGGGTCTTCGAACGCCGAGAGAACGGTTCGGGGAGAGGGGGGCAGCACGGTCCACCGAGGCGGCTGCGGCCGACCTTCGGGCCACGTGTCAGGCCCGGGTCCCCGAATTTATGCGTCTAACAAGGGGACTACCATGAAATCTGTTCGTCATACTTTGTTGGCATCGACCGCGTGCGTCGGCCTGGCTTTTGCCGGTGCCGTCGGCGTCGGAGCGGTGCTCGCACCGGCCGCCCAGGCCCAGTCCTACACAACCGGCGCCGCCAATGGCCAGATCACGGATGAATCCGGCCAACCCATCGCGGGCGCCACGATCACCATGGTCAATACGGCGCGCGGGACCACCCGGTCCGTGTCCTCTGGCGCGGATGGCGGCTTCTTCGTCGGTCGCCTGCCGGTCGGCGAATACTCCATCACCATCCGCCGCGACGGATATCAGCCGATCACCAATGGCATGGTGCAGGTCAATGTCGGTGGCACCACGCAGTACGGGTTCCAGATGACCCGCGGTTCGTCTTCGGCCGATGTGATCACCGTGACCGGCACCGCGGTGCAGGCGAATACTTTCCAGGTCGCTGAGACGGGTATCACGCTCGACGTCGCTGAAGTGTTCGCGCAAATCCCGGTCGGTCGCAGCCTCGACTCGCTGACGCTGCTCGCGCCGGGAACGGTCGAAGCCGACAGCGACTTTGGCGGGGCCTCGATCTCTGGCTCCTCAGCGGGCGAGAACGCGTTCTACATCAATGGCATGAACATCTCCGATTTCCGCAACTTCACGGGCGCCTCGACGGTCCCGTTCGAGTTCTATCAGCAGGTCGAAGTGAAAACGGGCGGCTTCCAGGCCGAGTTTGGCCGGGCGACCGGCGGCGTCACCAATGCGGTGACGCGGTCGGGCACCAATGACTTCCATTGGGGCTTCAATGCCTACTATTCGCCGGATGAGCTCCGCTCCGATGCGCCGGACACCGTCTACGCCGCGAACCGTTTCGACCAGGGCACCTCAACGGACATGAGTGTCTGGGCCAGCGGTCCGGTCATTCCTGACCGGCTGTTTGCCTACACGCTCTACGCGCCGCGCTTCCGGGAATCCATCAATGTCAGCGAAGGCGGCACCCAGACCATCGACCGCAGCGATGACCCGTTCTGGGGCGTCAAGCTGGATGCCAACCTCTTCGAAGGGCATACGCTGGAGTTCACGGCTTTCTCTGACAGCCGGACCACCACGCGCCAGACCAATCTGGTGACCGTCACCGACAATGACTACACCTTCGCCTCGGACAGTGGCGTAACCGACTATATGGCCGGTGGCGACGTCTATATTGGTAACTACACCGGCGCCCTGACTGACTGGATGACCCTGTCGGTGACCTACGGGACGCAGACCTTCAACCAGTCGACCGTACCCAGCACGTCGAATGTGACGGCGATCCGGGATCTGCGCAACGGGACCTTCCTGACCAATTATTCGAACCTCAGCGTGGTGCGCGGTGAAGACCGCCGTGAACTGTTCCGGGCAGATGTGGACGTGTTCGCGAACTTCTATGGCGAACACAATATCCGCTTCGGCATGGACCGCGAGGAGCTGCGGGCAGACGAGGAGAGCGTCTATACCGGCGACGGCAACTACTATCTCTACTACCGCTCGGCGGTGTGTGAGTCGCAGGGTGGCCCTGCCGGCGAGGATTGCGTTCGTCTCATCAACTACAACAATGTCGGTTCGTTCGAGACCACACAGACCGCGTTCTACATCCAGGACTCATGGCAGGTCACTGACCAGTTCACGCTGAACCTGGGTATCCGCAATGAGACCTTCGACAACCGCAATCTGGATGGCGACACCTTCGTCGAGCTCAGCAACCAGATCGCGCCGCGTATCGGTGCGAGCTATGATGTGTTTGCGGATGGCAGTCTCGAGCTCTTTGGCTTCTGGGGGCGCTACTTCCTGCCGGTGGCGACGAATACCAATATCCGCCAGGCCGGCCGCGAGTCCTATACCTCGGACTGGTACACCTTCACCGGAATCGGTGCGGATTTCCGTCCGACCGGTCTCGCGGCGACGCCGTTCGCGAACTCTGTCTTCGCCGACGGTCAGCTGAATGACCCCCGCGAAGTCACCGATGCCAATCTCGATCCGATGTTCAAGGATGAGTTCATTCTCGGCGCCCGCTGGATGATGAATGACCTCTGGGACTTCGGCCTGAGCTATACCCATCGTGAGCTCGTCACGACTATCGAGGATGGAGCAATTGATGCGGCCGTCCTGGCTTATTGCAACGACAATGCGATTGTCGGCTGTGATGCGATCTGGACCGGTTTCCACCAATACGTGCTGACCAATCCGGGCGAGACGATGCGGGTCTATCTGCCGGACCTGCCGGGCGGCGGCCAGTGGGCCGAGCTATCTCCGGACGATCTCGGCTATCCGACCCCGACCAACACCTATGAGGCGCTCGAGCTGACGTTCTCGCGGGCGTTCGCGGACCGCTGGGCACTGAACGGTTCTTGGACGATCTCCAACTCCGAGGGCAATTACGAGGGCCCTGTGAAGTCGGACAATGGTCAGGATGATGCCGGGATCACGATCGACTATGATACGCCGGGCCTGACCGACGGGACCGATGGTCAACTGCCGAACCACCGGGCTCACAAGCTCAAGCTCTGGGGCTATTTCGAGGTCAACGACGTGTTCACAGTCGGGGCCAGCTTCCAGGCGACGTCGCCGCGCAGCTTCGGCTGTATCGGTTACCACCCGACTGACAACTTCGCCCAGCAGTACGGAGCGGCGTCCTGGTATTGCAACTCGACACTGACGCCCCGTGGCTCCCAGCTGGAGTCGGACTGGACGTACAATCTCGACATGAACTTCGTGTATCGCCCGACGCATCTTCCGTTCGGCGGTGAGCCCACCTTCCGGGTGGATATCTTCAACGTCTTTGACAATTCCGGCGTGACGGACGTTGACGAGGTCGGCGAGGATGGTCTCAACGTGCCGGCGCAATATGTGAACAGCCGCGGTACGACCACGAATACCTATGGCGAGCCGATCGGCTACCAGTCGCCGCGCAGCGTGCGCCTGGGTCTGTCGTGGGATTTCTGATCTGACGACATGCCTGCCCGAGAGCAAGCAGAGGAAAGGCGGGTCCCAACGGACCCGCCTTTTTTGTGTCTGGTGGTGCCGAACCGAGTGGTGGCCGGATGTTGGCGCAGCCGGAGCGGCTATTGGCTGGGCGTGGCTGTGGACGGTGTCGGCGCCAGCCCGGCGCGGAGCTGATCGTAGTATTTGCGGCCGACGGGCAGGGCGGTGCCACAGGACAGGACGACGCGCCGGCCGGCAGTGCTCTGGATGGCCTGGATGCGGTTGAGATTGACGATGTGCGAGCGGTGAATGCGGCGCAGCGCCGATCCGGCAAAGCTGCCCTCCAGTGCGGTCATGGTCTCGCGGACCATGTATTTCTTCGACCGGGTATGGATGTAGGCATAGTCGCGGCACGCCTCGATATGGTCGATATCCTCGTGGAGGATCCGTACCAGCCCACCGTCGGTGGGGGCCCAGTAAACCGTCTCGGCCTCAGGTTCAGGGCGGTCAGTCAGCGGACCCTTCAGGGTCGCGGCGCGCTGGTCGATGGCCTCGAGGATCGGGCCGACCAGCGCTTGTGTCCAGGCCCGGTCGAGCGACGCGGCCAGTCGCTCCGGATCCACCGGTTTCAGGACATAGTCCAGAGCCACGGCATCGAAGGCGTCGACGGCGTATTGATTGTAGGCGGTCACGAAAATGATCTGCACGGGGATCCGTGCCTTGATCTCGCGGGCAAAATTGACGCCGTTCATGCCGGGCATTTCGATGTCGACCAGGATCACATCCGGGCGCTGCCGCTTGGCGATGTGCAGCGCCGTTGTGCTGGAGCCGGTGCTGCCGATGACCTCGACATCCTCGAAACCCTCGACGATGCGTTGCAGGTTTGCCAGCGCCAGGGGTTCATCATCGACAAGCAGGACTTTGAGCATGACGTCGTCGCTATTCGGTCAGGGGTTGGCGGGGGATGGAGATCTCGACCCGGTACCTCGTCTCGCCATCGGGGCCCGCTACAAGCGTTGCGCGCTCACCGCACAACAGCCGCAGACGCTCACCCAGATTGGCAAGTCCCAGTCCTGTGCGGTCGGCGGGATTAGCCACCGGGCTGCCAGCGATCGAATTTGAGACAATTATGTTCAGATTTCCATGCGGACCCGACGCGATCTCTATCCGCGCTTCGATCCGGTTTTCAGTACAGGCGACAGCATGTTTCACGATGTTTTCCAGCAGCGGCTGGAGCGTAAAACTGGGTACGACCCGGTCGAGGCAGTCCGGGTCGACATCCCAGCGCAGGTCAAGTCGCTCGCCGAACCGCAAATGCTCGAGATCGAGATAGATCTGCGCGCTTTCCACATCTTCCCGGGCAGTCACCATCGGGCTGACATCGCCCTTGAGGCTGTTGCGCAGCAAAGCGCCGAGCTTGATCACCGCAGTACTGGCTTCGTCGGAGCGATTTGCACCGATCAGCGCATTGACGGTGTTCAGGGCGTTGAACAGGAAGTGCGGATTGGTCTGGTTCTGAAGTGCCGCCAGACGGGCCTGGGCCAGTGATTTCTCCAGTGCGAGCCCGTCCTGCTTTGAGCGCATGACGGACTGCCTTTGCGCATGGATCAGCATGCCGGCATACCAGCCCCCGTGAACCAGCAAATTCTCGCGCGCATACTCGAAGAACAGAACAGCCAGTCGCTGTTGGAGCGGGATGTCTCTCAGGATGTAGAGGTCGTTCAAAGACGCGTCATTGATCAGGAAGGTTATGAACATCGAGGCCAGAAGCGTCAGGCCG
Organism: Maricaulis maris; assembly: GCF_036322705.1. Taxonomy (NCBI): domain Bacteria; kingdom Pseudomonadati; phylum Pseudomonadota; class Alphaproteobacteria; order Maricaulales; family Maricaulaceae; genus Maricaulis; species Maricaulis maris. The sequence continues at coordinate 1,922,834 of NZ_AP027270.1, read as the reverse complement.
ATATGCCACCAGCTGCGATGTCCGGCGCGCATGTAAGCCCAGGCAATCTGGACCGTGACAGCGTGAAAGGCGTTGGTGACCAGAAAAAAGCGAACGTCTTCGGGCTGGATGGGCTCGCCGATCAGGATGCGGAAATAAGAGCCGGCCGAAAAATGACAGATGGCCAGCGCAACATAGAGCGCCAGCCCTCCGAGCCGGTAGCCGATTCGCAAGCTGCGCATCCATTTGCGCCAGGGAATCGTGCGTACGGTCAAAGGCATTGCCTTCGTTTAGCACGAAGCGCCGGAGGCGGGATGTCGTTCGTCGCACAATTAGGTCGTTGGTCGAATGAGGGCTCCATTCGACCGATGTTCGGGTCGACATCGCAATTGAAGGCGAGCGCCTCGGTTTCGCCCGCTGCCTACACCCACATCGCGTCGGCGTCGGGGTGGCCGCGGCCGTCGAGCAGGCGGATGAGGCCGACCACGCTGCGGACCAGCATCCAGAGCCAGATCAGACCGAGGCCCATGGCGCCGAAGGGCGACAGGATGATGGTCATGATCATGAAGGTACAGACCAGGATGCCGATCAGGGCGGCCCAGAAAGACTTGATCTGGAAGGTATAGTGCGACTGCAGCCAGTGCGGCGCGCGCTCGCGCCGGGCATAGGCGATGATCACGGCCAGGATGCTGGTGATACCGATGATGTTGCCGATCACAGGAAGAGGCCGTAATTGAGCGCGGCGAAGAGCTTGTCGTCGCGGTCCGTGGCCTGGGTCGAGCCGGGTTCGATGATCGTGTCTGACATGTCGCAAATCTCCTTGCAGGCCAGAGTGGCAGAGCGCCCCCGTCTCGCCAAGCGGGACAGGTCCGCGCGTAGTCCCCCGCCCACTCCCTCGAATGGTCTCGCGGCGTCTTCGTGCGTCCTTGCGGCCACGGCGGCGCCTTAAAATACCGTCATTGACAGGCAGGCTTCTTGGTTGTGGCGCGAATTCGACGTATCGAATGGCGTATCGATACGGTCAGGATGTGTTCAGCCCATGTTAGGCAGAGTGCTTGATATCATGATCCCGGTTCTGGTGATCGGTGGCGGTCTGGCCTTCCTTGGCCTGCTCGCGGCCGGCTTGCTGGCCGGCTGGTATCTGCCTTATCCGGAGAGCTATCTGTGGCTCGCGGCGACGGGTTGTCCGGCCCTGGGCGTGGCGTTGATGTATTGGCGGGCCCGTTCGGACCAGCTTGTCTTGCAAGGGAATGAAGAATGAGCCTGATCGTGACCATGAGTGACACCGTGCCCGGTCGCGAGATCGACCGCGTGGTCGGTGTCGCCCGCGGCAATGTCGTGCGCGCCCGCTTTTTCGGCCGTGATTTCATCGCCGGCCTGCGTAACCTGGTCGGTGGCGAGGTGCCGGAGTATACAAGCCTCCTGTCTGAATCGCGCGAGCAGGCGCTCGACCGCATGGCCAAACATGCCGAAGAGCTGGGCGCCGATGCCATCATCACGGTGCGCCTGACGACCTCCTCGGTCATGGAAGGTGCGGCGGAAATCCTGGCCTACGGAACGGCTGTGAAACTGAAATGAGTCCACTGATGAAGCGTCTTGCTGGCCGTGCGGCCGATGAAATCCTGGAAACCGTGCGGTTCATCGGCGGTGTTGCGGCGGTCTGGCTAGGTCTGGTGACCTTCGGCTTTGCCGCCTTCCACATCCCGTCCGAAAGCATGCAGCCCTCGCTGGAAGTCGGTGACCGGGTGCTGGTCTCCAAATGGGCCTATGGCTATTCCGTCCACTCCCTGCCGCTGGGGATTGGCTATGTCCTGCCGGACAGCTGGAATGGCCGGATTGCGTGGTCGCAGCCGCGCCGGGGGGATGTCGTGGTGCTCCGCGACGAAAACCAGAGCCCGCCGCGCAACCTGATCAAGCGCGTGGTCGGTGTCGCCGGCGATGTGATCGAGGTCCGTGAGGGCCGCCTCTACATCAATGGCGAGGTCGCCCCGCGCCTGCTGGAGGACATTCGCACCTATCGCGAGGATCGCTCCAACCAGGCCGTCACCGTCAGCCATTACACCGAGGTCCTGCCCGGTGGTCGCGAACACGAGATCTATGAACGCGGCGACAATTACGACCTCGATGATTTCGGGCCGGTCACCGTGCGTCCGGGTACTGTTTTCGCCATGGGCGACAACCGCGACGCCTCGCGTGACAGCCGCGCCTCGGGCGGTCCCGGCTTCATTCCGCTGGAGAATGTGATCGGCCGTGCCGAGACCGTCCTCTTCACGCTGGAGCGCTGTCGCCAGGAGCAGGGTCTGTACTGTCCGCGCGGCCGGGTCTGGCGCGGGCTCTAGACGCGCACTAGTCTCTGCCCCGACCATCAAACGGGGAGAGGGCGCATGAGCCTCAAGGGAAAGACGATTTTCATCACGGGCGCATCGCGCGGTATCGGTCTGGCGATCGGTGAGCGCTGTGCCCGCGATGGCGCCAATATCGTGATCGCGGCCAAGTCCGACACGGTGGATCCGCGCCTCGAGGGGACGATCCACACGGCGGCCGCGGCCATTGAAAAGGCCGGTGGTCAGGCCCTCGCGGTCAAATGCGATATCCGCGACGAGGCCCAGGTCGAGGCGGCAGTCGCTGCGGCGGTTGACCGCTTTGGCGGGATCGACGCGGTCATCAACAATGCCTCCGCCATCTATCCGCGGCCGACCGCCGATGTGCCGATGAAGCGCTATGACCTGATGCACCAGGTCAATGGTCGCGGCACCTTCCTGACCACGCAGAAATGCCTGCCCTATCTGATGAAGGCCGAGAACCCGCACATCATTGCGCTCGCCCCGCCGCTCGACATGCGCGGCCTGTGGTTCGGGCCGCATGTCGCCTACACCTCGGCGAAATACCAGATGAGCCTGTGCATCCTCGGTTGGGGCGAGGAGTTCAAGGGCAGGATCGGCGCCAATGCGATCTGGCCACGTACCGCCGTGGCGACCGCCGCCATCTCCAATGTTCTTGCCAATGACGAGGCGATGAAGAATTGCCGCAAGCCGGAAATCCTCGCCGACACAGCCTACAAGGTCCTCAACAAGCCGGCCGCCGACTTCACCGGCAACTTCATTATTGATGACAGCTTCCTGTGGGAGGAGGGCGAGCGCGATCTCGACCAGTATTCCTACGATCCCTCGCTCGAGCTGCTACCGGATTTCTTCGTGCCGGAAGAGCCGGCCGCCCCTCCCGGCGTGAAGATCATGGACGTGTCGCTGGGCCATTAGGCCCGGTGGCCGGCATCCGGGCGCGCGCGCGCGTGCACCCTGGGTGCCGTTTCATGACGTGTCACAACTTAGGCGTTGCCTGAATCCGATTCACAGCTAGCATCTGCCCCGTCATACCGAGACGAGGGGGTGGGCATGAGGCGGACAGGATCGGCAAGCGGGTGGGTAAGTGTGCTCGTTATCGCCGGACTCGCGGTCGGCTTTGCCATTGCCTGGATCCAGAGCGGTGTGCTCTGAGCACGCGGAACGGCTTGTCGGGGCAGGTAGAATAGCGCCCGCCGAAGCCAGAATCCCGCTTGCGCTTTTTCACAAATCCCCAATATGGAGTCTGGAGCGTCGCACTCCGCGGTCGGCCTGTCTCGGGGTCCGCCGCTGATCCATCGCCAGCCGTCGACGCGGCCGGTCGGAGTGACAGATCCATGCTTCTCGTGGACACCTATCTTGCCCCCAGCCCGCTGGAAGGGCTGGGCGTTTTTGCGTCCGAATTCATCCCGGCGGGGACGCTGGTCTGGGTCCTCGACCCGGCGGTCGACCTCATCCTCACCGAAGCCCAGCTGGTCGAGCGCCCGCAAGTCTATCGCCAGTACATGCAGCGCTATGCCTATTTCGATCGCGGGCTGAACGGTTATCTGCTCGATGGCGACCATGCCCGCTTCCTCAATCATAGCGGCGAGCCGAACCTCGATTTTCGCGCCGATGGCAATGGCGAGGCCCGTCGGGACATCCATCCGGGCGAGGAAATCCTCTGCGACTACAGCCAGTTCATGGAAGACGTCGTGCTGCTGCCGACGCCGGTCCACCACAATGGCGCCGCGATGCCGGCCTGACGCGGCCGGGCCGGGCACACACGCGGGCTGGAAAGCGCGGCATGAAGGCTTCACATTGGAACCATGAAAACCACGATCCATGACAGTCCCTCCAGCCGCCTCCACGCGGTCCCGCCCGGTCACCCCGAACATGCCGGTCGCTATGAGGCGGTGCGTGAGGCGCTGCTTGGCCTGCCCGGCTGTGACTGGGTCGAGGCGCCTGCGGGCGGCATGCCGGATGTGGCGCGCTTTCACACCGCCGAACATGTTGACCGGGTGCTGAGCGCCTGTGCGGCGGCCCGGCCGGGAGACTGGGTGGGGCTTGATCCGGACACGCTGGTCTGTGACCGCTCGGCGGCCGCCGCGCTGGGCGCGGTCGGCGGTGCGGTGGCAGCTGTGGACCGGGTGGTGGCAGACGCCGGAGGCGCGGCCTTCGTCCTGGCGCGGCCGCCCGGACATCATGCCGAGCCGGACCGCGCGATGGGCTTCTGCCTGTTCAACACGATCGCCATTGCGGCTTTGCATGCGCTTGACGTGCACGACCTCGCAACCGTCGCCATTGTCGATATCGATGTCCATCACGGCAATGGCACGCAATGCCTGGCCGAGCAGGATGACCGTGTTTTCTTCGCCTCCCTGCACCAGGCACCGCTCTATCCGGGTACCGGAGGCGAGGGCGAGACCGGGCTCAACGGCAATGTGCTGAACTGCCCGATGCCGGGCGGTGTCACCGGCGCGCAATGGCGGGCGCGGTTCGAGACCCAGGTGATTCCCGCCCTTCAGCGCGTGCGTCCGGAACTGGTCCTCGTCTCGGCCGGATTTGATGCGCATGCGGATGATCCGGTGGGGGGCTGGGGCCTGCACAGCGACGACTATGCCTGGGCTGCGCGGCAACTGGCTGGCATTGCCCGTGAATTTAGCCAATCGCGGCTTGTTTCCGTGCTGGAGGGTGGCTACGACTGTCCGGCCCTGGGGCGATCGGCGGCGGCTTTTGTCGGCGCGCTGTCCGAGGCTTGATCGAATTTCTCTGCCAGGCTGCGACGGGGCGCGCCGGCTGATGCGCTTGCCCCCGCGCGTGACCGTGACACCGTATGACAGACATGAACACCGCCAAGCCCGCGCGGCCCGGCTATATCACCATTGCCCGACACGGCCAGCCGCTCGCCAATCGCGAGGCGATGATGGACTGGCGTGGCTATGAGGACTGGTGGGACAATACCTATCAGCCGGCGCCGCTGGTTGAGGGTCAGGTCGCGCCCGAGCCGTTGAAGGCACAGGCCGTCGACGCGCGGACCATCTTTGCCTCCACCCTGCGCCGCGCCATCGAGACCGCCCAGGCGGTCGCGCCAGGCCGCGAGCTGGTCATCGAGGACGATTTCGTCGAGGCCGAGCTGCCGCCGCCGCCCTGGCCGGGCCGTTTCATGGCCAAGACCTGGGGCGTGTTCGCGCGCTGCACCTGGTGGCTGGGCCAGTCGCGCGGCCGCGAAAGCCGCGTCGAGGCCGACGCGCGTGCCGCACGGGCGGTTGCCCGCCTGATCGCCGCGGCCGAGGACGGACCGGTGGTGTGCTGCGCCCATGGCTGGTTCAACCGCATGATGCGGCCGCACCTGAAAGCCGCCGGATGGGTCTGCGTCCGCGATGGTGGCGACAGCTACTGGTCCTGGCGCCGCTATGAGTATCGTGGCGACTGACGGACTGATTGCCGCGCCGCGACGGGCTTCCTATGCTGGCCCGAATTCCGGTTCAAACCGACAACGGAGAGACGTGATGAACGCTGAGCCCCATGCCGACATTGCGACCTTGAGCTTCGAGAAAGCGCTGGCCGAGCTGGAAGGCATTGTCCGCCAGCTGGAGTCCGGTGAAGTCGAACTCGAACGCTCGATCGAGATCTATGAGCGCGGCGCCGCGCTGCGGGCGCATTGTGACAGCAAGCTCAAGGCGGCCGAACTGAAGGTCGAGAAAATCGTGCGCGGTGAGGACGGTCAGCCGGCCACCGAGCCGGCCGGTTTCGACTAGCCATGCCGCAGGCGACCCCCGACACAGTCTCGATCGAGGACTTTCTCAAGCTCGACATCCGCATCGGAACCGTGGTCCGCGCCGAGCCCTTTCCGCAGGCGCGCAAGCCGGCCATCCGGCTCTGGATCGATTTCGGCGGCGAGCTCGGCGAGAAGAAGTCCTCGGCCCAGATCACGGCGCACTACTCGCCGGCCGCCCTGGTCGGCAAGCAGGTGTTGGCGGTAGTGAATTTTCCACCGCGCCAGATCGGGCCGATGCTGTCGGAAGTGCTGACTCTCGGCGTTTCTGATGGCAAGGGAGAGATCGTGCTGATGGCGCCGGACCAGTCCGTGCCCAACGGGTCGCGATTGCACTAGACAGAACAGGCAGACCCGTTCACCGGCAGACCCGGGCAGGCGGGACAGACAGGCAGGCTCGATGAAAGATTTCGAACAGCGTCTCAATGAGCATGCCGATCGGGTGACGGTCGCGCTTGATGCGCTTCTGCCACGCGCCGAAGGGCCTGAAGCCCACCTCAATTCGGCGATGCGCTATGCCGCCCTCGGGCCGGGCAAGCGTCTGAGGCCCTTTCTGGCCATCGAGGCGGGCAATCTGGTTCATGCCGACGAGCGCGGCGTGTTGCGCGCGGCCTGCGCGCTGGAATGCATCCACGCCTATTCCCTGATCCATGACGATCTGCCGTGCATGGATGATGATGACATGCGGCGCGGTCGTCCGACCGTCCACAAGGCCTATGACGAAGCCACCGCTGTTCTGGCCGGCGACGGCCTGCAGGCGATGGCCTATGAGATTATCGCCCATCCCGACACCCATCCCCGCGGGGGTGTGCGCGCGCGCCTGGTCGAGCGCCTGTCCAGGGCGTCCGGCCCGTATGGCATGGTCGGCGGGCAGATGATCGATATCCGTGCCGAGACCGAGCAGTTCGACATTTCTGTGGTCACCCGCATGCACCGCATGAAGACCGGCGCGCTGATCTCTTATGCGGTCGAGAGCGCGACCATCCTCAAGGAGGTCGATGACCCGGTGCGGCGGGCGCTTGAGGGGTTTGCCCATGATCTCGGCTTGGCCTATCAGATAACCGACGATCTTCTGGATGCGACGGGTGATGCCGGTGAGGCGGGCAAGGCGGTCGGCAAGGATGCCGGTCAAGGAAAAGCCACCTTCGTCACCATTCTGGGTATCGAAGGCGCGCAGGACCGTTCGCGGCACTTGGCCGCACAGGCCAAGGACCACCTTGAACCTTTCGGTGCACGCGCAGATGTTTTGAGAGACGCGGTCGACTTCATCCTCGCCCGGCGCTCGTGAAAGGCCGCATGTCCATGGCACCGAAAACCCCCATTCTCGACACCATCTCGTCCCCGGCCGATCTCAAGAATCTGCCGCTCGATCGGCTCAAGACGCTGGCCGACGAACTGCGGGCGGAGACGATTGATGCGGTGTCGGTGACCGGTGGCCATCTCGGGGCCGGCCTCGGCGTGGTCGAACTGACCACCGCCTTGCACCATGTCTTCGACACGCCGACCGATACGCTGATCTGGGATGTCGGCCACCAGTGCTACCCGCACAAGATCCTGACCGGTCGTCGCGACCGCATCCGCACCCTGCGCCAGCCTGGCGGCCTGTCCGGCTTCACCAAACGCTCGGAGAGCGCGTACGACCCGTTCGGCGCCGCCCACGCTTCGACTTCGATCTCGGCTGCGCTCGGCTTTGCCGTCGGCCGCGATCTCAAGGGCGAGCAGCGCAATGTGATTGCCGTCATCGGCGACGGCTCGATGTCGGCCGGCATGGCTTATGAGGCGATGAACAATGCCGGCCATATCGGCGGCCGCCTGATCGTCATCCTCAACGACAATGACATGTCCATCGCCCCGCCGGTCGGCGCGATGAGCCATTATTTCGCCCGCCTCGTCTCCTCGCAGGGCTATCGCTCGATCCGCAAGCTCGGCAAGGGCGTCGCCAAGGCGTTTCGGGTCGAGGAGGCGGCGCGCCGGGCCGAGGAATACATGCGCGGCATGGCGATGGGCGGCACGCTGTTCGAGGAGATGGGCTTTCGCTATGTCGGCCCGATTGATGGCCATGACCTCGACCAGCTTGTCCCGGTGCTGCGCAATGTGCGCGACGGTGACAGCGCCCCGGTCCTGATCCATGTGGTGACCCAGAAGGGCAAGGGCTATGCCCCCGCCGAAGCGGCCGACGACAAGTATCACGGCGTCGCCAAGTTCAATGTCATCACCGGCGAGCAGCAAAAATCCAAGGCGGCAGCCCCGTCCTACACCAAGGTTTTCGCGCAACAGCTGATCCGCGAGGCCGAGGCCGACAGCCGCGTCGTCGGCGTCACCGCCGCGATGCCGGGCGGCACCGGGCTCGACCTGTTCGGGGACCGTTTCCCGGACCGGATGTTTGATGTCGGTATTGCTGAGCAGCACGCCGTGACCTTCGCCGCCGGCCTCGCTGCCGACGGCATGAAGCCCTTTGCTGCGATCTACTCGACCTTCCTGCAGCGCGGCTATGACCAGGTCGTCCACGATGTGGCGATCCAGAAACTGCCCGTCCGCTTTGCCATCGACCGCGCCGGCCTTGTCGGTGCTGACGGGGCGACCCATGCCGGCAGTTTCGACATTGGCTATCTCGGCGCCCTGCCGGGCATGGTGCTGATGGCCGCCGCCGACGAGCTCGAACTTTCGCGCATGGTCAAGACCGCCGCCCTGATCGACGATGCCCCGTCCGCCTTCCGCTATCCGCGCGGCAATGGCACCGGCATCGCCATCCCGGACGTGATCGAGCCGCTGGAGATCGGCAAGGGCCGCATCGTCCGCGAGGGCTCGCGCATCGCCATCCTGTCGCTCGGCACCCGTCTCGAGGAAAGCCTCAAGGCCGCCGACGCGCTCGCCGCGCAGGGCTTCTCGACCACGGTCGCCGATGCCCGTTTCGCCAAGCCGCTGGACGAGGACCTCATCCTGCGCCTGGCGCGCGAGCATGAAGTCCTGATCACGGTGGAAGAGGGCGCCATGGGCGGCTTCGGCGCCTTCGTGCTGCACCTGCTGGCCGAGAAGGGCGCGCTCGACCGTGGCCTGCGCATCCGCACCCTGACCCTGCCGGATGTCTTCCAGGACCAGGAATCCCCCTTCGACATGTATGACACCGCCGGCCTCAACGCCCGCCACATCGCCGCCAAGGCGCTGGAAGCCATGGGCAAGGACGATGCCGCGGCCGAGCGCGTGGCGGCGGCGCTGATCGCGGGTTAGGGGCGGGCCCCATCAACCGGCCCCAGTCCGGACGGGTCATTTTCACGGGCCGGGTTATCCGATGGGAGAGCCGGGCTGAATGGTGCCTGTCGTGGTTTTTATAAGAGTTGCTACGGCGCCAGCTGCTCGGTATTCACAAAAATATGGATGCGCAGACCCCAGAATCTGAAAAGCGGCAAGGCACGCTTCGATTTTACGCTTCGATCGAATTGAAACGGGCCCTGCCAATCGCGTTCTTCGCGATAGTCACATTTGCACTGCTCTATGCGGCGATACAGAATTCTGGCGAAAGCTCATTGGCGTTGCTGTTTGCGTCTACTGTGGTTCTGGGCGGTGGCGTGTGGCTTGAATGGCGCCGAGGATGGCCGAGATCATGGCATGGCCCCGCCTGTGAGTTGAGCGCGTCGGGTATCACGTTCTGGCCAGGCAGGTCGCGTCGACAATTCCTGCCTTGGGATGACCTCGATCAAGTCGTCTTAGATATGTCTGACAATTCTCTGATATTTCATACGAAAAAACATCAGATATACGACCGGAGCTACTTGCTGTTCTTGAAACGACCTCCCTACGTGGCCGGCGGCCTGAAATCGTCCTGCGGAGAATATCTGGAGAATGTCCTTGATCGGTATTGGGATGGGGAAAACGGAACGGCTCTCAGGCCAGCTTGAGACGTCCGAGAAGCCGCGCAAAACCGTGACTGACACAGTAATCAGCGTGTCCTGGACAGCGCCCGCGGTGCTCACCCCACCATATTCCCCTTGCCGAGATCGCGCCGTATCCGGGTCTTCAGGTCAAGGGCGGCAAAGCCGCCGCTTCGCGGTTTCACCCTCGCGCTCAAAAACCCGATACGGCGAACTCCCGTCAAGGAGTTGATGGCAGGGTGTGCGCCGGGCGCCTTGTTTCCAAGATATTGATCCGCACCCCTACCGTCATCCCCCGGTGACCGCGAGGCGGGCATCCGGGGGACCTCAGCCAGCCAGCTGGCAGGTGAGCTGAGGTCCCCCGGACAAGCCGTGGGATGACGGAGGTTGGGAAGCATCGGGAGATAACAGGACGGGGTTTGTCATCCCGGCGCTCCACCTGCGCGACCGTCTGGCCCACCACGCAGGCCCCGCTAAACTGTCCCCCTATCCAACCCCGCCCCGGACCCCGCCCATGCGCGCCGATCTCTATCTCGTTGAACACGGTCATTTCGACACCCGCGCGCGGGCCCAGGCGGCGATCGCGGCGGGGAAGGTGTCGGCGAACGGGGTCAAGCTGACCAAGCCGTCTCAGAAGATTGCGGACGGGGCCGAAATTGTCGCCGAGGCCGCGCATCCCTGGGTGTCGCGGGCGGCGCTCAAGCTGGTGGCCGGGCTGGACGGGTTCGGGGTGGATCCGGCGGATCGGGTCTGCCTCGATGTCGGGTCCTCGACCGGCGGGTTCACCGAGGTGCTGTTGTCGCGCGGGGCGCGGCATGTCTATGCGGTGGATGTCGGGCGGGGGCAGTTGCACCCCTCGCTTCAGGCCGACCGGCGGGTCACGTCCCTGGAGGCGACCGATGCCAGGTCATTGGCGGCGGAGCTGTTTTCCGAGCCGCCCTCGCTGGTGGTCTGCGATGCCAGCTTCATTTCCTTGCTGAAAGTGATCGCCCGGCCCCTGGCTTTGGCGGCGCCGACGGCGGATTTGATCGCGCTCATCAAACCCCAGTTCGAGGTCGGCAAGGCCTTGATCGGCAAGGGGGGTCTGGTGAAAAGCGAAAAGGCGCGTGACGACGCGGTCGCGACCGTGCGAGCGGCTCTGGACGGGCTGGAAGGCTTTTCGGTACGCACGGTCATGGACAGTCCAATCGAAGGGGGCGACGGCAATCGGGAATACCTTATTGCCGCCGCCCGCCCTGACCAAGGCTGAAAGCCGGTCTGGCCTGTGATTACTGACCGTATGTGTCGGCCGGACGCCAGATGCCGTCGGACCCCTGACACATGTAGACCTGGTCGGTGACGGCCTGCCCGTAGGCATCCATCCGCCGCGTCTGCGACCAGTGGCAGGCGCCGGTTGCGCTGTTCACGTTGTAGGAGGACGCGTTGTAGGACGAGGCGTCATAGGACGAGGCGTCATAGGACGAGGTGTTGTAGGTCCGCGCCGGCTCGGCCCGCTGCGGGCCGCCGAGCAGCTCGCCGGACGATCCATAGTCGTAACCGTTGGCGTAGGCGTCGTCATAATAGGCGTCATTGCTGCCATACCCGTCCCGGGACGGGTTGTCATAATAGCCGTCCTCATAGCCGCCACCGGCGTAGCCGCTGTCCTGGTAATAGCCGTTCGGCTTGCCCGGATAGGCATTTCGCGGCGCCTGGCGCGTGCGGTTGCAATCATCGCCGCCGGCAATCCCGGCACCGATCAGGGCACCGACACCGGCGCCGGCAATCGTGCCGACTTCCTCGGCATTGCCGCGATCGCGGTGCTGGTAGCGGGCGCCCCGCCCGCGACCCCAGCGGTCATGACCGCCGCGGCCGCCACGACCGTAATGGCTGTCCCGGCTGTGACGGTTGTTATTGCTGTCATCGGCGAGTTCATTGCCGATCACCGCGCCGAGAATGCCGCCGATCAGGGCGCCGGCGACCTGACGGCCCTGGCGGTCGGATTCGCAATCCTGCGCATTGCGGTAGTTCTGGGCTTCGGCAAGGGACGGCAGAGTGAGACTCAGGGCCGTCGCGGCAAGAAGCGTTGGGGTCAGCAGTTTCATCTCTACCTCCAATTCGGATCTGTCCGGCCAATCATCGCCGGTGTTGATCCCGTTCTAGCGTCTCGTCGATGAGCCGGGGATGAACAGTTCCATGAACATCACGCAAGAAAAAGGCCGACCTGTGATGGTCGGCCTTTCTCCGATGCGCACCCACGAACACGGGCGCGCGGATCCCCGGCCTGCGCCTACTGGTAGGACGCGACCTGCCAGTCACCATAGGGGTCGCGGCACATGCGCACGCGGTCGTAATTGTACGTCCCGTCCGGCATGTAGATTTCCGCATCACCCCAGCGACACTCGACGCCGGCATTGTAGTAGGTCTCGCGGATGATCACCGTGCCGCGGACGCCGGAATAGGGGTTGCCCCAGTAATAGGGCTGACCGTATTCGAAGGCGTAATTCATCGCGTACTGATACTGGGCGCGATCACAATCATCGAAACGGTCGATGCTGTTGCCGAGCACGGCGCCGAAGCCTGCGCCGAGCAGGATGCCGGCACCGACACTGTCATCGCTGGCCGCGTAACCGCCGATCAGGGCGCCCAGCAGGGCGCCGACCACGGCGCCGTCACCATTGCTGTTATAGCGGCAGATGCCGTCATAATAGGCGAACTGGCGGTTGGAATAGCCATGGTCGTAATAGCGGGTGTCATAGCGCCAGCGGCTCGACGGACCCCAGCGGCCATAATAGCGGGCATTCGACCAGCCATGGTTCAGATGCCGGATCCAGCGCCGGTTGGACTCGTGGCGGCGCTGGTCATGATAGAAATTATGGCGACGCCCGGCATAGTCCCAGCGGCGCGGATTATGACCGGCGAAAGGCCGGTCGGAGCGCCAGGGACGATGGGCACCGGGACGATTGGGGCGGTTCGGACGTGTGTCCGGACGATAGCCACCCGGTCCTCGTGCATCCGGCCGACGGTCGCCGGGGCGACGATAATCGGGGCGACGGCCCGGATTGCCGACATCAGGCCGGCGACCACCCGGGCGGGTATCGGGACGGCGCGGCCGGTCAGGACGCGTATCGGGGCGACGGCCGGGATTGCCGACATCAGGGCCACGCCCACCCGGGCGGCTGTCTGGACGGCGTGGCCGGTCAGGACGCGTATCCGGTCGACGGCCGGGATTGCCGACATCGGGACCACGTCCACCCGGGCGGGTATCGGGACGGCGCGGCCGGTCAGGACGCGTATCCGGGCGACGGCCGGGATTGCCGGTTTGCGGACCGCGTCCGCCGCCGGGGCGGGTATCAGGGCCGCGTCCGCCGGGGCGGGTATCAGGACGGGGGCCGCGGTCGGGACCGGGCTGCGATGTCGGTCGTGTCGCCGGGCCGGAGTCGCGGCGCGGCCGGTCTACCCGGGCTTCGCGTTGCGGACGGTTTGGCGTGGCGTCGCTGCGGCGTTCGCGATCCGGGCCACGGCGGGCGCCGCGTCCGGTCTCATTGCCACCGTCGCGTTGATACTCATCGCCGCCACCGCGCCTTTGGGCATCGGCCGGGGCCAGTGTCATCAGGGCGGGAACCAGGATGAGCGACGCGAGCGAGGCGCCAAGCCATTTGCGCTTGAGCTGCTTCATACGGGTATCCTCCATGGGGTATCGCCGGACAGACCCGGCCAATCTGCCCCGACCGTAGAGATTCGCGTATGAGCCGAAGATGAACGCGGGGTTCACCTTTGTGGTGAGGCGCGATCCGGACGCTGATCAGTAGGCGGATTGGCCGGCGTGCCGCAGCTTCTGGTCAGCCAGAACCAGCGCGGCCATGGCTTCGCCGACCGGGACGGCGCGGATGCCGACGCAGGGATCGTGGCGCCCCCGGGTCTCGATCACGGTCTCCTCGAAATCGCGATCCAGCGTGCGGCGCTCGACCATGATCGAGGAGGTCGGCTTGATGGCGAAGCGGATGGTCAGGTCCTGGCCGGTCGATATCCCGCCCAGCACGCCGCCATTATGGTTGGACAGGAAGACCGGGCCATCCTCGCCCATGCGCATCTCGTCGGCGGCATCCTCGCCGCGCATTGCCGCCGAGGCGAAGCCGGCGCCGATCTCGACGCCCTTCACGGCATTGATGGTCATCATGGCGGCGGCGAGCTCGCTGTCGAGCTTGGCGTAGACCGGGGCGCCCCAGCCGGCCGGAACACCGGAAACGACGACCTCGATGATGGCGCCGGTCGAGGAGCCGGCGCGGCGCAGGGCGTCCATGTCGGCCTCCCAAAGCGCTGCCGTTTCCGCGTCCGGACAGAAGAAGGGGTTGTCGTGCACCGCGTCCCAGTCCCAGCGCGAGCGGTCGATGGCGCGTTCGCCCATCTGGACCATGGCGGCGCGGATCGAGATGCCGTCGCCGAGCACCTTGCGGGCAATACCGCCGGCCGCGACCCGCATCGCGGTTTCGCGGGCCGAGGAGCGTCCGCCGCCGCGATAATCGCGGATGCCGTACTTCATGTCATAGGTGTAGTCGGCATGGCCCGGCCGCCACTTGTCGCGGATGGCGCCATAATCCTTCGAGCGCTGGTCGACATTCTCGATGATGAGGCTGATCGGCGTACCGGTGGTCACCGGCCCGTCGGTGCGGTCATCCTCGAAGGTGCCGGAGAGAATGCGGACCTGGTCGGGCTCCTGGCGCGGCGTGACATGGCGCGAGGTGCCGGGACGGCGCAGGTCGAGGAAGGGCTGGAGGTCGGCCTCGCTCAGCGGAATGCCGGCCGGGCAGCCATCGACGACGGCGCCGATCGAAGGGCCATGACTTTCGCCCCAGGTGGTGACCCGGAAGAGGTGTCCGAAGGTGTTGTGAGACATGGTGTATCCGCCTGCTATGCGGGCAGATTAGACACAGCTTGCCGTCACGTCACGCCGCCGACTGCGCTTTGCGGATCCAGCGGGCGAGGCGGGCATTGACCGACGGGCGCGAGAATTCGTGCATGAAGGCATCAAGATCGGCGGCGTCGGGGAAATCGGGTTGCGGCGTGTCCGTCATCCCTGCGCCAATGCGCAGCCGGATGGTAACCTGTATGCCGGGCTCGCCGATTGCGGGCAGGCTGGTGCCGTCGCGGGTGCCGGCTGGAATGCGCACGAGCACCGGCTTGTCGCCATGGCGCAGCGTCCGGGTCAGTCCGCGAGCCGCCTGATCGGTCGTGATCTCGATCTCGAGACAGACTGGCGCATGAGCGCGGATGAAATCCATTGCCGCGACGATGCGGGCGAGTTCCGACAGGGTCGCCTGGGTCGGGGGGGTGACATCGGGGTGCAGCCGCTTCACGCGGCCCCGGAAGGCCGCGCGCGCAGCCTCGATGCCGTCCGGCGGGGCGAGGCCCAGCACGGCATAAGCGGCATCCATACTCTCAACACGCGATGTCATCCGCCTGTTCTAGCGCGAGAAGATTCCTGAAAGGTTGACGCCGGTTTCGATCGGCGTACCTAGGCGCTCACACTCAGGGAGTACGCCGATGTCCGACGACAAACTCATTCCGCCCAGCCCCGACGCCGAGGCCTATGCCAAAACCACGGACGCCAATGCGGCGGAGATCTTTGATCGCGAGGACCCGTTTGCCCTGTTTGCCGAGTGGCTGACCGAGGCGAAGAAGTCGGAGCCCAACGACCCGAACGCCATGGCGCTGGCCACGGCGGACGCCTCCGGCCTGCCCGATGTCCGCATGGTGCTCCTGAAGGACCTCGATCAGACGGGGTTCGTCTTCTACACCAATCTGGAGAGCGGCAAGGGCGGCCAGCTGGCGCAGAATGCCCAGGCCGCGCTGTGTTTCCACTGGAAGTCGCTGCGTCGCCAGATCCGGGTGCGGGGCCAGGTCGAGGCGGTCAGCGAGGCCGAGGCCGACGCCTATTTCGCCTCCCGCGCCCGCGACAGCCGGATCGGCGCCTGGGCCTCCAAACAGTCGCGCCCGCTGGAAAGCAAGTTCGCGCTGGAAAAGGCCGTCGCTCGCGAGGCCGCCCGTTTCGGTCTCGGCGAAGTCCCGCGTCCGCCGCACTGGTCGGGCTTTCGCATTCGCCCGCTGAAAATGGAATTCTGGCGTGATCGGCCCTTCCGTCTTCATGATAGAATGTTTTTTGACAGGCCGGATTTGGGGTCGACTTGGACGGTGAGCCGGTTATACCCCTGACGCTGACGCCTGAGGGGGCTGATGTGGACCGTCTGATTGCAATATTGCGCCTGATCATCCAGCCGCTGGGGTGGATCACAGCCCTGTTGGCGCTGGTCACACCGGTCTGGTTCCTCATTGCCGCGCTCGGCACAAAGCTGGGATTCTGGGACTGGCCCTTCGGTCTGGTCCGGATGACACTCGATATCGGTCCCAAGCTGATCCTCGCCTGCCTGATCGCCGGTGGCAGCATGGCCATCCTGCTGATCCTCTACCGCGTCATCGCCAAGCGGTCCTTCGGCGTTGTGAGTGTGCCGATCATGGCCCTGCTGGTTGCTGCCGGCGGCTATGGCGGGCGCTATGTCTATGACGGGCTCGCCGCCAGCCGTCCGGTGATTTTCGATATCACAACCGATGCCGAGGACCCGCCGCACTTCACGCCCGCCTACGCTGCCCGGCGTGGCGCTGCCGAGCGCTCGCTGGACTTCGACCCGACCGGCATGGCGGCCCAGGCCGAGGCCTATCCCGATATCACCAGCCTGGTCGTTGAACGCGACGCCCGCCAGGTCTTCCGTGACGCGCTGCACTATGCCCGCGAACAGGGCTGGCGCATCGGCACGGCCTCGGACTCCGCCGGCATGTTCGAAGCCGGGGCGGAAAGCCTGATGTTCGGTTTCCGCGATGACATTGCGGTGCGGGTGATGGCGCTCGAGGATGGCCGGTCCCAGGTCGACATCCGCTCGCTCGCCCGCCAGCCGGTTCACGATCTTGGCCGCAATGCGCGCCGCGTCGAGCGCTTTCTGGCGGCGATGAGCGGCGAGGCCGAAGACTAACGGGGGCGGCGAACAGGGGCGACGAATGGGGACCGGGACAATTGGCGTGACGCGTTAATTGTCACTGTCTCCATTTTGCCCAGGCTCAGACCGTTTCTGCGAGGCGGAATGTCGCGTTCAGATCAATCTGGTCGAGCGCGGTGTCGCTGGCGACCTTGCCCAGTTCGATGAGGTGGATCACGTGCGCCAGGGCGCTGTGAGCGGCGGCCGGGTGGAGGCGTTTGTCGACATCGGCATACATCACAGCGACCATGTCGCGGATTGTCTCATGACCGTCGGCGAGGCAGGCGAGGATCTGGTCCTCGCGGGCGAGGCGGTGGTCGATATAGGCCTGGATAAAGGGGCTCGGGCTCTCGACAGCGGGGCCGTGGGTCGGCCAGAGGCGGGTGAAGTCCCGGTCGCGCATCCGCGCCAGCTGGAAAAGATAGTCACCCATATGCCCGTCCGGCGGGCTGATAACGCTGGTCGACCAGCCCATGACATGGTCGCCGGAGAAGAGCGTGTTCTCCTCGATCAGCGCGTAGCAGACATGGTTGGAGGTGTGCCCGGGCGTGTGCAGCGCCTGGAGTGTCCAGCCCGCGCCGGGGAAGATTTCCTCATCCTCGATCTGGACGTCCGGCTGGAAGCCGACATCATCGCCGGCTTCGAGACGGACTTCTCCGCCGGCCGGCGCAATCTGCGGCGGACCGAAGCCATAGACCCTGGCGCCATGCTTCTCGGCCAGCGGGTGGGCGAGGGGCGAATGGTCGAGATGGTGGTGGGTGACGAAGACATGGCTGACCGTCTCGCCCTCAAGCGCCGTGTCGATCGCCGCGATATGAGCCGGGTCGACCGGGCCGGGATCGATCACCGCCACCGAGCCGTGGCCGATGATGTAGACACCGGTCCCGGTGAAGGTGAAAGGCCCGGGATTGGGCGCAATGACGCGCCGGATCAGCGGGGAGAGCGTGTCGCAACGCCCGTATTCGAAGTCGAACTCACGTACAAAGGGGATAGACGTCATGATGGGTTCTTGGCCGGTTCCGGTTTCGGGTGGCCGAGGAATTCGAGGAATGCCGCGGCCAGCAGTCTGGTGACTTTGATCTTGTCATCCAACTCCATGGCGACCGGCGGACCCATATCAGTTTTGTTCACATCGACGACATAAAGCCGGCCATCCTCGCGATTGCGCAGCACATCAAGGCCACCCCAGTCGAGCCCCATGGCGCGGGTGAAGGCGGCCAGCTGGGCCTTTTCCTCGGCGCTGAAGACGTCGTCGGTTTCGGCGCACTCGACCTCGTCATTGGAGTTGGAAAAGCGGGTGTTGATCTTGCGGCGCTTGCGGATCACCAGCGGGATATGACCATCCATGGTCGGACAGCGCAGGTCCTCGACCATGTCGCCCGGCACGGTATTGTCGATCACGCGCTGATAGACGCGGCCGGGCCGGATCGCGTCGAGCGGGCCCTGGACGACGCGGCCGTCATGGGCGCCATTGAGCTCGGACTTCTCCACCATCGGACCGGTCCAGGTCGTCGGGTCGACGGCCAGCGAGTAGCCAAAGGATTGCTCGAACACCGCAGCGACGTGACTTTTCTCGATGCTCTGGCAGTCACGATTGATGACGCGGGCATCGGGCGGGACATTGCAGGGCTGGCAGGTGGTCGAGTCGTCGAACACGAAAACGGCGTCGGCCTCGCCCGGGTGCGGCGCGATGCGCGCGCCGGCCGCGTGCAGCACGGACCAGATCAGATACCAGGGACGCGGCCGGTCCGGTGCGAACCAGATCTTCGGGCCGGCCCGGAACGCCGACTTGATCCGCCAGCCTTCAACCACGAAATAGAAGGGGAACCAGGACAGGACTTCGCCAATCAGTCCCAGCTTGAGCGGAAGACGGGCGCCCGTCTTCTTGACGGTTACAATGCCGTCCTGGAACTCGAAATCTCGCCACCACAGCGCACTGTGCATGGATTGGCCTTTCTCAGTCGCGACCGTCCGTATAACAGGCATTGCCGTATCCTGGGCGTTCGCCGGACACTTGCAATTCACTCCGGATCACCGGCGGCGCGTTTTTTGCGTGATCGGCTGTGTCGTCTTGATCACGGGAGGGGAATGTGAACGCCGGTCGATTTCTAGGCAAGCGCATCTTGCGGCTGGGCTGGCTCATCCTGGCGCTGATGATGATCCAGTTTTTTGTCAGTGAGGCGACACCCAAGCCTACACTGTCCCGGACAGCCCCGTTACCCCCCTTGGTCGTGCAGGATGCTGCATTACAGCAACAGGGGCTTCATTGACATCAGCCGTGCCGCATAGAAACTGCGGCCTCCTTGGACTGGGCCGAACCATTCATGCTTGGATTTGTACTTAGACGCTTCAGTGTCGCTGTCCCGACCATTCTGGTGATCATCACGGTCGCCTTTTTCATGATGCGCGTCGCGCCGGGCGGGCCGTTCGATCTCGAACGACCGATGCCGGAAGAGACGCGTCAGGTCATCCTGGAAAGCTATGGTCTCGATAAGCCACTGATTTATCAGTATTTCGATTATATGGGGAACCTCTTCCAGGGGGATCTCGGCCCGTCGCTGAAATTGCGCGACAAGAATGTTGCCGAGATCATCGCGGAAGGCTTCCCGGTCTCGGCCACGATCGGCCTGTGTTCGATGCTGCTGGCCATCGGGCTCGGGACCCTGCTCGGCTCGGTCGCGGCCCTGCGGCAGAATACCGGCACCGATTTCTCGGTCATGACCTTCGCCATGGTCGGCATTTCCATTCCGCCCTTTGTGATGGGTCCCATTCTGGCGCTGGTTTTCGGTCTCTATCTGGGACTCGTGCCGACCGGGGGGCTCGATCCACGCTATGGCATGACGCCGGATCGCCTGATCCTGCCGGTGATCACGCTTGCCCTGCCGCAGATCGCCATCATTGCCCGCCTGATGCGCGCCTCGATGATCGAGGTCGTGCGCTCCAACTATATCCGCACCGCGCGGGCCAAGGGGCTGTCGGCTCCGGCGGTGATCATCCGCCATGCCCTGCGTTCGGCCATCCTGCCGCTGGTGTCCTATCTCGGACCGGCTTCGGCGGCGGTGATCTCCGGCTCGCTGGTCATCGAGCGGGTCTTCCAGCTGCCGGGTATCGGCAAGCATTTCGTCGATGCCGCCCTGCAGCGGGATTATACGGTGGTGATGGGTGTGGTCATCGTCTACGCGACGCTGATCATCGTCCTCAACCTGCTCGCTGACCTCCTCTATGGCGTTCTCAATCCGAAGGTGAAGTACGAGTCATGACGCTGCTCAGCACACCGCAGGAAAAAACCGAGCTGCTTGAAAAGGCGGCCGTCCAGGGTCGCTCCCTCTGGGACGATGCCCGTGCGCGACTGATGCGCAACCGGGCCGCCGTGACCTCGATGATCATCCTCGCCATCCTCGTCTTCCTGGCCACGATCGGCCAGCTGCTCTGGGTGCATGACTACGACACCATCTATCGCGACCGGGTGTGGATCGCCCCGACGCTGGAGCACTGGCACCTGCTGGGCACCGACGCCCAGGGCCGTGACATGGTTGCCCGCATCCTGGTCGGTCTTGGCGTCTCGCTGATGGTCGGCATCGTGGCGACCTTCGTGTCGCTGGTGATCGGGGTGACCTGGGGCGCGACCGCCGGCTTTATCGGCGGCAAGGTCGATCAGCTGATGATGCGCTTCGTCGACATCCTCTATTCGCTGCCCTTCATTTTCTTCGTCATCATCCTGATGGTGACCTTCGGCCGGAACATCGTCCTCATTTTTGTGGCCATTGGTGCTGTCGAATGGCTGACCATGGCCCGGATCGTGCGCGGTCAGACGATCGCCCTCAAGGGCATGGAATTCGTCGAGGCCGCCCATGCCGCCGGGGTTTCGCGTCCGAAGATCATCCAGCGCCACATCATCCCGAACGTACTCGGCCCGGTCGTGGTCTATGTCACCCTGATGATCCCGGTGGTGATCCTCGCCGAGAGCTTCCTGTCCTTCCTCGGACTGGGTGTGCAGGAACCGCTGACCTCGCTCGGCCGCCTCATTTCGGCTGGTGCGCAGGACATGGAGCCGGCACCCTGGACCCTAATCGGCCCGGCGGTGACGATGATGGTCACCCTGTTCTGTCTCAACTTCATCGGTGACGGGCTGCGCGACGCGATCGATCCGAAGGATCGGTAGCGGGTCGGGCAGCGTTAGGAACAACAAGGGCCGCCGGAGCTGATCCGGCGGCCCTTTGTCCTTGCAGGTGGCGCGGCGCCTATTGCTGGCGTTCGACGCGGATCGCGCGGCCCCGGCCGTTGACGCGAAGCAGGTAGCTGGTCATCGCGCCGCGACGGATCTCGGCGGTGTTGGGACCGTTGCGCGGGATGCGCACGCTGCCATTGTCGGTCTGACGCCAGACCTGGCCATTGGTCATGTAGAAGATCGTGGTGTCGTAGCCGACCGTGCGGGTGCGCTCGATCTCCATCTCGACCCGGAACACATCGCCGTCATCGGTCCGCTCGAGAATCGCGACCGAGGTCTCGGCCGCCGCTTCGGCGGCGGCGCTGCCTGCCGCTGCACTGGCCTGGGCGGAAGCCTGTGCCTGTGCCTGTGCAGGGGCCTGTGCAGGGGCCTGAGCCGGTGTCGGCGTCGATCCCGGCGTCGGTACGGCAGCCGGCTGTGGCGGTGTCGCATCGGCGACCACGGCGGGCGCGTCACCCGTCATGTCGACCGTGTTGGCACCGGCGAGGGCGTCGTGCTGGCGGTCGGCTGCGGCGATGGCCAGCCGCGGCATGCGCAGGCGGGGCAGGGACGGCATCGAGAACCCGAAGCTGTCGCCTTCCACCGCGGCCACATCGCTGCGGGTCACGGTCATCAGCTCGCCGCTGTCGCGATCACCGGCCAGGCGCGCGGCGGCGGAGTCGAAGCAGGCGAGGCGGGCCGCGGTCTCGGCGATGCCGCGACAGGACAGGATGCCGTCGACGGCATCATCGCCGGCCTGGGCGAAAACACCTGCGGGCAGGGCAGTGGATAGAAGAAGCGCGGCAATGACCGCGTGACGTGAGACTGTCATGAGACCCTCGATTGGTTACTCGACACGTTCGACCCGGAAACGGCGACCGCCATTGTCCAGGCGCATGAAATGGGAGCCCAGGGCCCCGTTGGAGATGGTGACCGTATACTCGTTGTCGGCGCGGCGGCGCGACAGCTGGACATAGGTATCATCGGTCTGGCGCCAAACCTGGCCATTGGCCAGGCGGATGACCTTTTCGCCGGAGCGGTTTTCCGAGATGTCGACGACGACCAGGCCTTCAATGCTCTCGATCTGGCCATTGCTGTCGCGGACCACAACGCGTGCCGGGGAGGCTGTGGCCGATTCGAGCTCGGCCAGCTCCGCATCCTCGCCGCCGCCCGGCAGGGACAGGCCCGGCAGGCGCAATTGCGGGATGGAGAGGCCATAGGTCGCCTCTTCGGCGGCCTCGATCTGCTCGCGGTCGACGGCGACAACCTCACCGCTCTCGGTTTCCCCGCGCAGCACGTCGACGGCCGCGTCCAGACAGCTCAGCCGGGCGACGTCGTCGACGATGTCCCGGCAGGTGAAAAGCGGGTCCAGCGGCGATGAACCGGCCTGCGCGGCGGCAGGGGCGGCCATCAGGGTCGCCGGTAAAAGAATCAGTAATCGCGCGTTCATGGTCACTCGTGTAATTCTGGCTTCAGCCCCGACTATGCGCGACCGGTCGGTGACTGTCGACCGGTCGATCATGTTGGGCTAGAACATCGCCCAGTGACTTAATGTGCTGCTTCGGAGGGGAGACCGAAATCGTGATCCGCGCAAACATCTTGAAGACCATCCTTGTGACAGCCTCGGCGCTGGCTCTGGCCAGCTGCGGCGGCAATAACAGTACGGACTCGTCAGCTGTCGTGCTGCATCGGGGCAATAATGCGGAGCCGCTTTCGCTTGATCCGCACAAGGCGTCCGGCACCTGGGAAAACAACATTATCGGCGACATGTTCCTGGGTCTGTTCACGGATGATCCGGATGGCGCGCCGATCCCGGGCATGGCCGAGAGCTGGGAAGTGTCCGAGGACGGCCTGACCTGGACCTTCACCCTGCGCGAGGCTGTCTGGTCGGATGGCGTGCCGGTGACGGCTGGCGATTTCGTCTTTGCCTGGCAGCGCATCGCGACCCCGACGACGGGCGCGCAATACGTCTCCCTGCTGTATCCGATCGCGGGTATGGAAGAAGCCTCGACCGGTGCGGCCGATCCGTCCGCAATCGGTGTCCGCGCCATTGATGACCGCACGCTGGAAGTCCAGCTGGTCAATCCGGCGCCCTACCTGCCGGGCCTTTTGACCCACTACACGACCTTCCCGCTGCCGCAGCACGTGGTCGAGGTTTATGGCGATGAGTGGGTGCGCCCGGGCAATATGGTGTCCAACGGCGCCTATACGCTGGAAGACTGGCGGACCAATAATTACGTCCACCTGCAGCGCAACGAGAACTTCTACGACAACGCCAATGTCTGCATCGACGATGTCTATTTCTATCCGACGGTGGACAATTCGGCGGCCGGTCGCCGGGTTCGCAATGGCGAGCTTGACCTGAACATGGAATTCCCCGGCCAGCAGATGGAATTCCTGCGCCGTGAAATCCCCGACTATGTCCGCGTCCACCCCTTCATGGGCACGATCTATTTTTCCGTGAACACGACGCTGGAACAGTTCGACAATCCCGATGTGCGCAACGCGCTCGGCATGGCGATCGACCGCGACTTCATCGCCAACGAGATCCTGCGCGCCGGTCAGGTTCCGGCCTACGCCATGATCCCGCCGGGTGTGGCGAACTATCCCGGTGGCGTCGAATCGAGCTGGGCCGACACGCCGGTCGAACAGCGCCGTGAAATGGCGCGCGCCCTGCTCGAAGGGGCCGGCTATGGTCCCGACAACCCGTTCCGCTTCGAATACACCTATCGCGCGACCGGCGATAATCCGCGGATCGCGCCGGTGGTCCAGAATGACTGGTCGGCAATTGCCGACTGGGTCGAGCCGGAGCTGATCGTCAACGACACCCAGATCCACTACGACAATCTGCGCGCCTCCGACTTCCAGGTCGCCGATGGCGGCTGGATCGCGGACTATAACGATCCCTACAACTTCCTCTTCCTCGGCGAATACCGCTCGGTGCCGATGAATTATGCCCGCTACAACAATCCGGCGTTCGACAGCCTGGTCACCGAGGCCAATCGCGAGCTGAACCTGGAACTGCGCGGTGAAATGATGGCCCGTGCCGAACAGATGATGATCGACGACATGCCGATCATCCCGATCGTCTTCTACGTCAACAAGAGCCTGGTGAACCCGCGGGTCACCGGCTGGGAAGACAATCTCACCAACATCCACCGCACACGCTATCTGTGCTTCTCGGATCTGGAAGAGACGGCTGCGACGGACGAGTAACCGTCGCAAGCTTGTCAGAGGAGGCCCTGCCGACCTAGCCTGTGTTCTCACATGGCCAGGGGCAGGGCTTTTTCATGACCGGAAGTGATCCCATCAGCGACGCGATAATTGCGGGTAGTGCCAGCGGTGAGCTGGGCGATTCGATCAATGCGTCCAAGCGGGCCAAGCGCGACCGTTTTTCGGCCTTTGAAGCGCCGAACCCACCGGACCAGTGCTCGAACTGCTCGACCGAGCTCTCGGGCCTGGTCTGTCACAGCTGTGGCCAGACCGCCGATACCTTCCACCGGCCGATCTGGGACCTGCTCGTCGACATTCTCGACGGCCTGTTCGGTCTCGAGGGTCGACTGTGGCGGACCATCCCGCCGCTGATGCTGCGGCCCGGCCATATCACCCAGAATTACCTCAGCGGCGTTCGCGCCCGCTATGTCATGCCGTTCCGGCTCTACCTGACGGTCAGCGTTGTTTTCTTCCTGCTGATTTTCGCCTTCGACGGATTTGGTGGCGACGAGGTCAGCGGCACCGTGCCGACGCCGGAAGCGCCGGTCGCGGCGGCCAATCTGGAAACGCTCGATGAACGCCTCGCCGAGGCGGGGATACCGGAGAGCGAGCGGGAGGCGCTGGCCCGGACCGCGCAGGCGGGCGTCGCGCAGGTGCTCAGCCAGTCGACAATGACGCCGGAACAACGTGCGCAGCAGCGCCGCGAAGATCGTGACTCGATGAAGCAGGAGTTCCGGCAAATCCTGCTTCCCGAGGTCTATGGCGAGGATCCGGAACCGGGACTGGACGGCGGGGTCGATGAGGACCTCAATGTCACGGTAACCGGGCTGAGCGAATTGCCGCTCGAGGTCCGTCAGGAGATGTCGGAGCGCATCGACCGGATCATTGACAGTGGCGGGGCGACGCTGGCGGCCTCGATGCAGCGCTGGGCGCCGACCATGATGTTCTTCATGTTGCCGCTCTATGCGCTGATGCTGGCGGTGACGCATTTCTACAAGCGCGGCTATTTTTTCTACGACCACCTCGTCGTGTCGCTGCATTTCCACGCCTTCATGCTGCTGCTGATCACCGGTCTGTCGCTGATCGCCTATGTGGTTCCGGCGGCGACAGGCTATGCGGTCCTGTTCGGGCTTTTGTGGTCGAACTGGTATCTCTACAGGCTCCATCGCACGGTCTATTCGCACGGACGTTTCTCATCCCTGCTGCGGGTGATGTTGCTGGATTTCGTCTATGCGATCTTCCTCAGTTTCGCGCTGCTCGGCCTGTTCATTGTCGGGGTCATGACGTCCTGAGGCCGGTGACCGCCCGCGGGTACGACGCACAAAAAAAAAAGGGCCCGCAAGCGCGGGCCCTTTTGTTGTCGGGGTTCGGCGGGCCTAGTTGGGCACCGCGGTGCGGGTGCGCAGCTGGACACCGGTCTGGCCCATTTCCTGACGGGCCTCGAGAGCGGCGCGGACTTCCGGCAGCTCCATCAGCGCGTTGAGCCGGGCGGCGGTCTCGGCGGTGTCGGCAGAGACACCGAACATCCGCTGGAAAGCCTCCAGGGGCGTCGACTCAGCCGGGAAGCGGCGCAGGCGGATCGCCTGGTCGGGATCAATACCGGCCAGCTGGCGGGCAGCCTCGACCGCGTCGCGGAAGCCACCGATTTCGTCCACCAGGCCCAGGTCCAGCGCCTGGGCGCCGGTCCAGACCCGGCCGCGGGCGATTTCCAGAACCCGCTCCAGGGGCAGGCCGCGCCCGTCGGCGACCCGCTGCGTGAAGTCGGCATAGGTGTCGGCCATCTGGGCGCGATAGGCGGCGCGCTGGCTGTCGGTCCATTCCTGCTGGGCCGAGAAGGCGGTCGCGTACTCGCCGCCGACCGAGATGGTCTCGGCATTCAGGCCGACCATGTCGAACGTGCCTTCGAGCACGACCTTGCCGCCGAGCACGCCAATCGAGCCGGTCAGCGTGGTCTCGTGGGCCAGCACATAATCAGCCGGGGCGGCAATGTAGTAACCGCCCGAAGCGGCCAGCGATGCCATCGAGACGATGACCGGCTTGCCGGCCTCGCGGGCCCGGGTGATGGCGTGCCAGACCTGGTCGGAGGCGATCGCCGAGCCGCCGGGCGAATCAACCCGGATCACGATGGCGCGCACCGAATCATTGTTGGCCGCATCGAGAATGGCTTCCGACATGAAGTCGCCGCCGATGGTCTCTTCACCGCCGAACGGGCTGACGCCCGGATTGCCGGTGACGATGGCGCCCTGGCCTTCGATCAGGGCGATGATCGGACCATTGCTCCAGGCCGGAGTGGCCTGCTGGTTGTACTGGGCGATGTCGACAAAGCTGCCGGAGCCGCCGACGCGGGCGAGGGTGGCTTCGCGCGCTTCAATGACATGGCCGAGATTGTCGATCAGGCCGAGCTCGGTGGCGCTCTCGGCGGTATGCGGGGCCGATTCGAAGACCGCGCGCACGGCGCTTTCCTCGAGGCCGCGATCGGTCGCGATGTGACGCACCGCGGTGTCGTAGATCGAGCCGAGATAGGATTCGGTCGCTTCACGGTGAGCGTCGGTGAAGTCGGTCTGGGTGTAGGTGTTGGCGGCGTTCTTGTATTCGTGGAACTGCTCGAATTGCGGGACCGCGCCGAAATGCTCGAACAGGCCGCCGAGGAAGGTGGTTTCGGAGGCCATTCCGGCCGGGGTGAAGTTGGCCGTGTCCTGGAGCCAGATCTGGTCCGAGCCCGAGACCGCGAAATACCCGGTCACGCTGGTGCCTTCAAAGCCCTGGGCGTGGGTGACCACGAACTTGCCGGCGGCACGGAAATCCTCGATCGCGCCGCGCAGTTCTTCCGCGACACCGGGCGACATGCCGAACTCGTTGGCCCGGATGAACAGGCCGGCGACGCGGCTGTCCGTTTCGGCCCGCTCGAGGGTGCGAACGACATCGACGACGGACAGCGGCGAGGCGAAGCCGAAGGGCGAGCGCGCCGGACTGTCGAGGCGGGCTTCGCGCAGATCCAGTTCAAGGACCATTGCCGTCTGGGGCAGGGCGTTCTCGGTCCGCGCGCCTTCAACGACCGAACCAATCAGGGCGCCTATCAGGAAGACGCCAAGCAGGACGGTGACCACGGACCCGACCACCACGCCGACGATCGATCCGAAGAATGTAATCCAGAACTGTTTCATAAGAGCCCTTTCGCCCCGCTTCACCCAGACATGTGCCCGATCCTGCAAGATGCAGTCCGGTTCAGCACAGTATGTAGGCTTGGAATGCGAATGGGTCGAGGGAAGCGCAGTCGCGCGGTCCCGCCTGCGGCGCGACACGGCACGCCGACACACGCCGCCACCCGCCCGGAGGGCTGTGGCTGTATCTGAAACAGGCTGTATGAACGAGGCGGGAAAGTAATGGTCGGAGTAGCAAGATTCGAACTTGCGACCCCCGCCTCCCGAAGACGGTGCTCTACCAGGCTGAGCTATACTCCGAACCGAGGCGCGGCTTATAGCCAACTCTTCTGCCCCGTGCAACGCGGCAAAGACAGAGTTTCACAACGACCTGCAGTGGTCCCCTGTTTTGCCGTGATCACAGGGCGGCAACTGCAAAATCTGCTCAACCAGCTCAGACGAACCGCACTGGGCCGTTGCATCCCCCTCAGCGGTTATGTATTTACCGCGCTCCGTCTTCACAGACGGCTCCGGTTGGGGCGTCGCCAAGTGGTAAGGCACCGGTTTTTGGTACCGGCATTCCCAGGTTCGAATCCTGGCGCCCCAGCCATCCTTTTCCAAACTCTCCTGATATCCCGTCCACCGGGCCACCCGTGCGGGTTGGTCCGCCCCGCGGTCCGGACCGGTCAGCGATGCGCCATGCCGTGACCCCGGTCGCAGGGCCGGTATCGGATCCGTCGCGCCTGATCGCGGCCTGTGGGCCCTTCCGACAGTGCGCGCCATCCTCATCACTGAATTGTGAGTATGCCCCGACCCGGCGGTCTCCCTGCCATGGGTTCGGGCACGCAACCGGATGGTCTCGGCGCTGCTATCCTGGCGCGAACTGCGGTTCGCGAATGATCCTGAGACGCGAATCCTGCCTTATTGTGCGCAGTTCAGGCCGCATTCCAGCCACAAAGATGTATTGATCGTAGTGTAACGCTGGTGTTAGCGTTCAATGGATTTTCAAGCGGCGCGCGTGCGCTGACGAGATGACGGGGTAACCGTCACGGACCGGGTGGACCACAGTTCTGGTAACCACTCATGCAGACTTGGAAGGCTAAGCCATTGGTATCGGTGGTTAGGCTCGGCCGCTTGAACACAGGGTAGGGGGCCAGGTCAGCAGGTTTTGCTGGCTCAGCATCGAAGTTTTTTTGGGGCGGGGAGTCTTTCGGGACGGACCCGCATTGACCATTGTGAGGCGAGAAATGGTGAACTTGAAGAATTTGGTTCGCGCGTCGCTTATGGCGACAGTGGCGGCGGGCGCCTTTGGGGGGGCTGCCGTTGCGCAGCTGAACCAAACGCTCGAAGTCGCGCGTGGTGACACGGCGAATGGGGCTCAGACCCAGTCGCGCATCGAACAGCTGGATGATCAGCGGACCGACATCGAACTGGAATACCGGGCCTTGCTCGAGCAGATCGAGTCGCAGCGCCTGTTCGTCGAGCAGCAGCAGGTCTTCCTCCGCTCGCAGGAGAACGAGATCGCGTCGCTCGAGCAGCAGATCGGCCGCGTCGACAACATCGAGCGCGACCTCGCGCCGATGATGCGGGAAATGGTCGTTCTCCTCGAAGAGTTCGTGAACCTCGACCTGCCTTTCCGCCTTGAAGGCGAAGCCGGCCGTCGGGCCCGCATCGAGCGCCTTTACGAGCTGATCGATGATCCGAACATCTCCCCGGCTGAACGCTATCGCGTCATCCTGAACGCCTATGACATCGAAGCCTCCTACGGCCGCGGTGTGAATGCCTATGACGAGGAAGTCCTCGAAGGCGGCATTCCGGTTCAGGTCAAGGTCCTGCAGATCGGTCGCGTCGCGATGATCCGCAAATACCCCGACAACAGCATGACGATCCTCCACAATGGTTCGTCTGACTGGGAAGCCCTGCCGAGCAGCTATGAAGCCAATGTGACCCGCGCCATCCGCATCGCCGATGAAGTGACGACCCCGTCGATCTTCCTCGTGCCGCTGCCTGGCCCGAACGTCGCTCAGTAACGGCTTGGAACGGAGAGTTAAGTTATGAAGACCACCATGAAGATGCTCGCCGCCGCCGTTTCGCTTGGCGTGGCACTTACCGCCGGTGCTGTGGGTCAGACCCAGCCGGCCGGTTCCCTCAACGAACTCCTCAACCGCGTGCGTTCCGATGCCCGTGAAGCGAGCGCTGACAATGCTGCTCGCCTGCGTGAGTTCCAGGCTTCCACCAACAGCCAGCAGGCGACGCTCAATACCGCGCGCAGCACGCTGGCCCAGCTCGAGCGCCAGGCGACCCAGCTGTCGGCTGACTTCGAAGCCAACCAGGTTCGCATCGATGAGCTCGACGCCGAACTTCGCCAGCGCCAGGGTGCGTTCGGTGAACTGTTCGGTGCGGCCCGCCAGTCCGCTGGCGAGTTCGCGGCCATGATCGACCAGTCGGTCATCTCGTCCCAGTTCCCGGGTCGTGCTGACGCGCTGGAAACCCTGTCCAACAGCCGGACCCTGCCGACCCGTGCGGAACTCGACTTCATCCCGCGCCGTGTCATCGAAGAGATGATCCAGCAGCAGCAGGTCGTGACCTTCAACGGCCGCGTGACCGGCCTCGGCGACGGCGCCGCGGTTCCGATCACCCGCGTTGGTCCGTTCGTGGCCTTCACGAACTACAACAACAACCAGCGTTTCGCGCTCTGGAGCCAGAGTGAGAACACCGGTGCCTACTCCCTGACCGACATGGCAGCCCAGCCGCCGGCCAACTTCCTTGGCGCAGCGTCGACCCTGTTCAATGCCGATCCGGGCGAAGTCGTCGAAGGTGTCGTTGACCCGTCGCGTGGCGCCCTGCTGAACATCTACAAGGACGTTCCGGACATCAACGAGCGTATCGCGCAGTCGGGCAATGTCGGCCTGGTCATCATCGGCCTGCTGATCATCTCCGCCCTGTTCGGTATCTTCCGCATGATCTCGCTCCTGCTGACGCAGGCCGCGGTCTCCGGTCAGAAGCGCAAGTCGTCCGGCTCCAAGGGCAACCCGCTCGGCCGTGTCATGCTCGCTTACGAGGGTGCCAAGGACAAAGACGTCGAGACGATGGAACTCAAGCTCGACGAAGCCATCCTGCAGGAGACGCCGAAGCTCGAATTCGGTCTCAACTTCCTCAAGCTGGCTGCCGGTATCGCACCGCTGCTGGGTCTGCTCGGTACCGTGACCGGTATGATCAAGACCTTCACCCAGATCACCCTGTTCGGTACGGGTGACCCGAAAATCATGGCCGGTGGTATCTCCGAAGCCCTGATGACCACGGTTCTGGGTCTCATCGCGGCGATCCCGCTTCTGTTCATCCACAGCTTCGCGCAAAGCTTCGCGCGCGGCGTTCAGCAGGTGCTCGAAGAGCAGGCGGCTGGCATGATCGCCCGCCACGCTGAAGAACGCGCACAAGGCTAACCGGAGGAAGCGTTATGGATTTCCAGGCCGTACAATCCGGCCTTCAGGAGTTCCTCGAGCGCGGGGGCCCCGTCCTGGTTGTCATCATGGCAACAACATTTGTGATGTGGGCCTTTATCCTCGAGCGCTTCGCCTATTTCTACATGGCCCATGAGGGCTTTGCGAAACAGGCGAAGAGGGAGTGGAATGCGCGGGCAGACCGGTACAGCTGGTATGCCCACGCCATCCGCGACCAACTCATCTCGGAGGTCAAATCGCGTTGCGACCAGAATGTCGAGCTGGTGAAAACCCTCGTCGCTGTCGCTCCGCTCTTCGGACTGTTGGGAACAGTGACCGGCATGGTCTCGGTTTTTGACGTCATGTCCATTTCCGGCTCCTCGGATGCCCAGGCCATGTCGGCCGGTGTGTCACGGGCCACAATCCCGACCATGGCTGGCATGGTGGCGTCCCTTTCGGGCCTCATCTTCGCCAACCAGATCGAGATCCTCGCCAAGCGTCGCGTGTCGAAGCTGGCCGATGAGCTCGAAATCGGTGAGGGGGCTGTGTCATGAGGCGTCGTCAAAAGCACAAGGACGATCAGGCTGAAGTGAACATGACGCCGATGCTCGACATCGTGTTCATCCTGCTGATCTTCTTCATCGTCACCGCCACCTTCCTGTCGGAAGAAGGTATCGACATGCGTCCGCCTGCGGACAGCGATACGCCGCCGCCGCCGGATGCTGCGCCGCCGATCGTGATCCAGGTCGATGGAGATAACGAGATCTTCGTCAACCAGGTCCGCACGGACGTCGATCGCGTGCTCTCGGCCGTCAACCGCTTCCGGGCGGAAGAGCCGAACTCCGCGGTGCTCCTCGAGGTCTACGATGAAGCCCATCACGGCATCATCGTTCAGATCTGGGACGAGATGGGGGCCAATGGCGTCCCGGTCTCGATCCAGCGTCAACATGACGGATAGGGGAGGTTTCAATGGCTAGACGTGCAAGCCGCGTGAATACCGACGAAGAAGAAGTCGAACTGAACATGACGCCCATGCTGGACGTCGTCTTCATCCTCCTCATCTTCTTCATCGTGACCTCCGTCTTCATCAAGGAGCCGGGCGTGGACACCATCCGCCCCGACGCCGTGACCGAAGATGACGAAAACCCATCCATGCTGGTTGCCGTGACTGCGGACAACGAGATCTGGGTGAACCGCCGGGTCTATGAAATGAACGAGCTTCGGGGTGTGATCGAGCAGTTGCTGCAAGAGAACCCCAAGGGTCGTGCCATGATCCAGGGTGATGAAGGTGCCAATATCGGTCTGATCCTCGACGTCCAGGAGCTCCTCATGGAGATGGAAGTCGATGTGAAGATTTCGACGTTGCAGTAGCGGGAGGAGAGAAAATGGGAAGTTTCATTCGTCTCGTTATCGGCGTCCCGGTTGCGGCCATCATCACGGTTTTCCTGTTTTATGTGATGCAGGATCTCATCAAGACCGAAGAGATCGAGCAGGCTGACGAATCCGAAGACCTGGTCTTCTCGATCAATGATGAAGTGACCGAGGTGGAAGCCCGTCGTCGCGACACCACAATCGAGGACGTCCAGCAGGTCGATCCGCCACCCCCGCCGCCGCAGATCGAGCGGCAGCGTGCGGAGCAGCCGTCGGAAGGTCTCGCCACCGTCATGGGTGCGATTCCGGACTTCGAGGCCCCGCAGCTCAACTCGGACAGCGTCAGCTTCTCGGTCTCTGACCGTGACGCCCAGCCGCTGGTCCGGATCGAGCCGCAATACCCGCTTCGCGCTGCGGAGCGCGGGATTGAGGGCAGCTGCTGGGTTCGATTCGACGTGACCCCGGACGGTACGCCGACCAATATCGACATCTATCGCTGCGATAGCTCCTTCTTCGAGCGCGCATCGACCCGGGCTGTCGAGCGTTGGCGCTACAACCCGAAAGTCCAGGACGGTGTCCCCGTCGCCCGCCGTGGCGTCGAGACCCGCTTCGACTTCCGCCTGGCTGAATAGTGACGGGTCGCGGCGGGCCTGCTCGGTCCGCCGCGCCTCACTGGCCACCTGGGATGACGACCGGACCCTCCCGGTTCCCGTCCCGCGAGTTTTTGGAAAGCCGACCCGGGGAGTTGGGTTGGTATCAAAGGAGCCATCGATGATCCGTTTTAGCGGTTTCGATACCTCGGGCCTGCTGCGCAGCGTCGCAACCCTCGCGCTCGCCGTTTCGCTGGCCGGGGTGATGATTTCCGATGCCGACGCCCAGCGCCGGCGGAATAACAACAACGAAGACTCCGAGCAGAACCAGGCCGAGCGGGTCTTCTCGGCACAGATCGGCCAGATCGTTCTGGAAGCCCAGGAATTCCAGGCCAACGACCAGTTCCAGCAGTCCATCGAGGCGCTGAACCGGGCCCTCGGCACGTCGAGCATCAACGCTTATGAGCGGATGATCTCGCTGCAGATGCGCGGCCGGGCCTATTACGAGCTGGAGCAGGTTTCCCGCGCCATCCAGGATTGGGAAGCGGCGATCGCCACCGGCATCATGCTGCCGCAGGAAGTCTCTGACCTGCGCATCAATATCGGTCAGCTCTACATCTCCGAGGGGCAGTACGCGCAGGGCATCCAGTCGCTCGAAGCGGCCGTGGCCCAGCTCGGTGTCGACGCCCTCAACCCGCGCATCATGCGCATGCTGGCCCAGGCCTATGCCCAGGCCGAGCGCTACCGGGACGGTGTTGTCTGGGCCGAACGTTTCTGGGCTGCCCAGCCGATGGCTGACCGCGTTCGCGGCGACTACTCGCTGATGCTGTTCTTCTACCAGCAGCTGGAGCGCGTGCCGGATCAGTTCCGCATCATTGAGGAAATGGTTCAGCGCTGGCCGACCGAGAAAACCAATTGGCGGTCCTACGCGTCCCTGCTGGCCCAGACGGGTCGCGAGCAGGATGCGTTCGAAGCCAACAAGATCATGTATATCAACGGCATGCTCACCGAGAGCCGTGAGATCGTGGCCTTGGCCCAGTACTATTCCTACTACGAATATCCCTATCGCGGCGCCATCGTCCTCGAGCGCGAGCTCAATGCCGGTGTCGTCGAGCGCAACCGCAGCAATCTCAGCCTGCTCGCCAATATGTGGCGCCAGGCGCGTGAGTGGGAGCGGGCCATTCCGGTCCTGCGCCAGCTGGCGCAACTGACCGGCGATGGCGATGACTATCTCAAGCTGGCCGAGTCGCTCTGGCAGCGTCGTGAGCTCGATGAGGCCGAGGATGCCTTCACCGAGGCGCTCAACCGCGGCGGTCTCGACCGTCCGGGTGATGCGTGGACGCTGCTCGGCAATGTGCGGGCCGAACTGGGTCGCGAGGAATCCGCCCTGGCGGCCTTCCGCGAAGGCGCGCGCTACCCCTATTCGCGGACTACGGCGAATGGCTGGGCGACCTTTATCACCAACCGCCAGCGGGCAGCCCGTGAGCGTGTCCAGATCCGTGAACGCGTCCGCCAGGACGAGTGCCGGTTCTCGATCAGCGACCTTCTCGAGACGGCGACCCTGCTGGGTGACGTCAATGAGGAAGGCCGCATCGTGATCGATGTGCCGGAGCGCTGTTCCGACCTCTACAATGTCCATGGCGAGCAATTGAGCGCCGTGGCTGAGGCCGAAGCGGCGGCTGCCGCGAGCGATGCCGGCTGATTTCCGCCGCGTCATCGAAACGAGCTGATCAACGCCCCGGCCCCTATGGCCGGGGCGTTTTTCGTTGCCGCGCTGACGCGGCCCCGCGTCAGCGCGGCGATGCTCGTTTGCCGGGTATTGCGCCACCAAGACAACGCGAAATGGCCACAGTCCCGCCGCGATCTGCGCCGAAGCTTTCATGACATGACGGTAATGTTGGGCTGGGGAGTTCACGTCATGACTTGGGGAGACGCACATGGACAGAACCGCACGCCCGGCCCTCACGGTCGGCTGGTCACCGCTTGCCCTGGCGAGTCTGGCCGTCACATTCACCCTTCTGACGACCCTGGCGATCACACCGCCGGGCCAGGCCGAGACCGCGGCGGATGATCCTCCGGGCATCCTGTCCCCGGCCATCGGCAATCGGATCCTCGAGCTGCTCGAGCTGGAAGCGGAGGGGCGCTGGGTCGCGGTCGAGGCCGGTTACACCGCGATGATCGAGGGCCGGGCGCTGAGCCCCTATGAGCGCGCCGTTCTGCTTCGCCAGCGCGGTCAGGCCCGCTATCAGCTGGATGACCTGGCCGGTGCCATCCATGACTGGCGCCAGGTGATCGACCTCGCCGTCCTGCCGGCCGAGGATGCCAATGCGCTGCGCATCAATACCGGTCAGCTGCTGATGGTCGACGATCAATACCGTGCCGGAATCGGGCTGATCGAAGCCGCCCTCTCGCGCGGGGTTCCCCTCAACCGGGATCTCGCGACACGGCTCGCCCAAGCCCATGCCCGGCTGGAGGATCATGAGGGCGGTCTGCCCTATGCCCAAAGCGCCTTCGAGCAGGCCGAGGCCGAGGGCGGCGCGGACCGACAGCTGTTTTCGCTGTTGCTCTACTATTTCCAGCAGTTGGACCGCCTGCCCGATCAGCTCGCCCTGATGGAGGTCATGGTCAGCCGCTGGCCGGCCGAAAAATCGAACTGGACCAGCTATGCCAGCCTGCTGGCCCAGATGAACCGGCAAAGCGATGCCTTCGAGGTCAACCGCATCATGTATCTCAACGGCATGCTGAACACGAGCGAGGAGCTGGTGCGGCTGGCGCAGTATTATTCCTGGTATGACTACCCCTGGGGCGGCGCCGTCATGCTTGAGCGCGAGCTGAATGCGGGCCGGGTCGAGGCTTCGACCCGCAATCTTCAGCTGCTGGCCAATCTCTGGCGCCATGCCCGCGAATGGCAGCGTGCCCTGCCGGTGCTCGAGCGGGTCGCGACAAGCTCGGGCGCGGGGCCTGACTACGAGGCCTATGGCGAGGCGCTCTACCAAGCCGGACGCTTTGGCGAAGCCGAGGCGGTCTTTGTCCAGGCGCTCAGCCGCGGTGGTCTTTCCAGGCCGGGTGATATCTGGACATTCATCGGCAATTCACGGGTCGAACTGGATGACCTCGATGGCGCGGCCTCGGCCTTTCGCCGGGCGCTAGGTTGGGAGTATTCCCGGGCCGGGGCGCAGGGCTGGCTGGAATTCATTGCCTCCAAGCGGGCCATCCTGGAGGCCGCGGCCCAGCTGGAGATCCTGATCTCCATCGAGGGCTGCGAGATCGAGGTCGAGCGGGCCCGTCGCCGGATCGTGACCTCGCCGGATGAGTATGACAGCGGCGGGCGCCGGATCCTGGCGATACCGCCAACCTGCCGGACCTGGTTCGACAGCTATGGCAATCGCCTGCCGGAGCCGGAGCGGACCTGATCGAGGTCGACTGGCTGTCGACTGGCTGGCGCGACAGCAGCGGGAAGGGCAACAGAAGCGGCACCCGCAGCAGAGCGGCCAACGCCCGCACAAGACCCCGCAATCGCCCCAATTGATCGCGATTGCGCCCCGCTTCTGCCCCGGCGGCCGTCGAACCTGAGGGCACGGCGAGGTCTCGTGTTGTGAGGCTGAGCCGTACCGGCCTACCCGGCGCCGGCGAACGGTGCCGGGTTCCCGGCCGGTTTGCGGGGCATCGCTCTGTGAGGCCATGCAGGACACGCCCGTGGGGAGGCCTGTTCAATGACAGCCATAGTCCAAAACCTTCGTACCCCGATAGTGCTGCCGGTCGCCGGCGCAATCACTGTCGGACTGTTTCTTCTGATGCGAGACCTGATCGCCGTGCCGATGGTGGAGCGCGTCCAGGAGGTCGATACACCGCGCTTCGTGATCAATGACGTACCGGAGGAGATCGTCCCTGACGTTCGCGTCACGCTCGTCGACATCCCGGCGGTCGAGCCGCCGCCGCCGGCCGCCCGTCTTGTTATCGAAACCGCATTGCCAACGGATATCGGCGAGGGCATCACCTATGTGTTGCCCCCTGTCGATCCGGTCGAGGTCACGACCACCGAAGGCCTTGTCCCGATTGATCGCTCGCCGGTCCCCATCGTCCGGATCGAGCCGGTCTACCCGGCCATTGAGGCGTCGCGCGGAAACTCTGGCAGCTGCACGGTGATGTTCGATATCACCCCGCAGGGCACAACGACGAATATCCGTCCGATGGCTTGTGACAGTCGCGGCTTCGAGCAGGCCACGCTCAACGCTGTCAGCCGCTGGCGCTACAACCCGCAAGTCGAGAATGGTCAGCCCATCCTCTTCCGCGGCGCCACGACGCGGCTCGACTTCCGCCTTGATGGGTAGGTGACCCGTCGTGGGTGGGGGGCGCCCCCACCCACGACACCCCTCCCGGTGTTTGTCATCCCTGATGGACGCCCGGCGAAGGCCGGGCGCAAGTCAGGGACCTATGTGGTTGCAAGCAGTTAGGTCCCCGCCCTGCGTCCGGCCTTCGCCGGACATCCGACGGGGATGACAAAATGCCAAACACAATTTATAATTGCATTCACGTTCCACGTATACCTTCTTGCTACACACAAGAATGGCATGCTCTATTGCGGGGTCACCCGTGAATTGCTGGCGCGGGTCTATTC
The DNA here is from genome assembly GCF_036322705.1 of Maricaulis maris. Classification (NCBI taxonomy): domain Bacteria; kingdom Pseudomonadati; phylum Pseudomonadota; class Alphaproteobacteria; order Maricaulales; family Maricaulaceae; genus Maricaulis; species Maricaulis maris. The sequence continues at coordinate 1,885,307 of NZ_AP027270.1, read as the reverse complement.
ACACAAGGTTCGCAAGGCCGGTGGGTTCACGGCGCGTTACGGCGTCGATCGGCTTGTCTGGTTCGAGAGCCATGAGCTGATCAATAATGCCATCACCCGTGAGAAGCGGATCAAGCGCTGGCGCCGGGCCTGGAAGATCAATCTGATCGAGACGGCCAATCCCGATTGGCGGGATCTGTACTGGGAGATGGGCGGTGTTGACCCGCGTGAAGTCGTGCCGGAGGGCATGCGGGCGTGGGAAAGCAACAAGACCTGATCCCATTTGTCATCCCCGCCGGACACCCCGCGTAGGCGGGGTGCAGGGCGGGGACCTAACTGTTCGAACATCTAGGTCCCGGACTTGCGCCCCGCCTGCGCGGGGCGTCCATCCGGGAAGACAAATGTGGGAATTGCCCCGCAGCTCTACTCAGCCGCGATGGCCTCAACTTCGCTGTCGGCAAGGCCGACCGCCATCAGGGCGAAGGCCCAGTTGAGGGCGGTTTCGCGCAGGCTGTCGAAACGGCCCGAGGCGCCGCCATGGCCGGCACCCATATTCATCTTCAGCAGGGTCAGGCCGTCATCGGTCCGGCGGTCGCGCAGGCGGGCGACGAATTTGGTCGGCTCCCAATAGGTGACGCGCGGATCGGTCAGGCCGCCGGTGGCCAGGACGTGGGGATAGGCCATTTCCTGGATCTGGTCGTAGGGCGAGTAGGCGATCATCGTCTGATAATCTTCCGCGCTCTCGATCGGGTTTCCCCATTCCGGCCATTCCGGCGGGGTCAGCGGCAGTTCCGGATCCGACATGGTGTTGATCACATCGACAAAGGGAACGGCGGCGATGGCACCGGCGAACAGGTCGGGCTGCAGGTTGATCGCGGCACCGACGAGCAGGCCACCGGCCGAACCGCCATAGGCGACAATCTGGCCGCGGCTGGTATAGCCGAGCTCGGACAGGGCTTCACCGGCCGAGACGAAGTCGCGGAAGGTGTTCATCTTCTGGTCCAGCTTGCCGTCAAGATACCACTGATAGCCGTTGGCCATGCCGCCCCGGATATGGGCGGTGGCATAGACCATGCCGCGATCGACCAGCGAGAGCGGGGTGACGCGGAAGCCGGCCGGAATGGTGATCCCGTAGGAGCCATAGCCATAGAGCAGCAGCGGGGCGCTACCGTCGATCGGCGTGTCGCGGTGGTAGAGAATGGTGACCGGGATCTGGGCCCCGTCATGGCCGGGGGCCATGATGCGGCGGACGACATAGTCCTCCGGATTGTGACCGGAGGGGATTTCCTGGCGCTTCAGCAGCGTGCGCTCACGCGAACGCAGGTTGAAGTCATAGGTCTCTTCCGGCGTTGACGGGCTCTCATAGGAGAAGCGCAGCATGTCGGTCGCGAACTCGTAGCCGGCCGAGGCACCCAGCGAATAGGCTTCCTCGTCAAAGGCGATATTGTATTCCTCGCCGGTGGCGTATTCGTGCACAACGATGCGCGGCAGGGCGTTCTCGCGTTCGACACGGACCTGCCAGTCAGCCAGGCCGATGACGCCGTTGATCAGCGTGCCGGGGCGGTGCGGGATGAAGTCTTCCCAGTTTTCGCGACCCGGATTGTCGATCGGGGCGGAGACGATCTTGAAGTCGACCGCGCCATCCGCATTGGTGCGGAAATAGTAGCGATCGCTGGCTTCGGTCAGATAATATTCGACGCCGTCCTCGCGAGCCGAGATCAGCACCGGTTCGGCGGTCGCGTCATTGGCGTCAATCAGGCGGATCTCGTTGGAGGTGTGACCGCCGGCATTGATCATGACGTGGTTGTTGTTGTCGGTCAGGCCGACCGAGACGAAGAAGCCGTCATCGGGCTCCTCATAGACCAGCTCGGAGGGACCACCATTGGCCGGTTGGCGATAGACGCGCTTGGAGCGGCCATTATCGTCACGCCAGACCCAGTACAGGGTGGCGCTGTCATTGGCCCAGGTGAAATCGCCCGAGCTCTCATCGGTGAGGGTAGCGACAATGGCGCCGGTGGCGACGTCCTTGACGCGGATCTCGTAATACTCCGACCCGCGCACATCGACGCCGAAGGCGACATAGCGGTGGTCGGGCGAGTGCTCCATGTCGGAGAAATCGAGATAATCGAAATCGGCGGCTTCGGCGTCGCCATCGACGAGGATTTCCTCGTCACCGGCCGGTTCGCCGGTTTCCGGATCCACCGGGCGACGGGCGAAGACCGGATACTGGCCGCCTTCGCGGTAGCGGGTGTAGTAGGCATAGTCGCCATCGCGCTCGGGGACCGAGCTGTCGTCTTCCTTGATGCGGCCGCGGATCTCCTGGAAAATCCGTTCCTGCAGGGCTTCGGTCGGCTCCATGACGGCATCGAGATAGGCGTTCTCGGCGTCGAGCAGCTCGCGGACATCGCTGTCGAGGACTTCCGGCTCGCGCATCACCTGCTGCCAGTTATCGTCCTTGATCCACTGATATTCATCGACCCGGGTGAAGCCGACCTGCTCGATGGTGACCGGGCGCTGTTCGGCGCGCGGCGCCTCAAGGCCCTGGGCGCGGGTGATCAGCGCGCCATGGGTGGTCACGGCCGTGGTATTGGCGGCCGAAGTGTCGGTCGTCATGGCAGTCTCCTGACTGCAGGCGGCGAGGGCGAGGCCGGCGAGCCCCACACCCAACCGCCTGGCAAGCGGTAAGTAGTGCATACGATTCCCCTCAAGAAAGCTGGGCTATTCATCGCCCTGTGCGGGCTGGAAGTCCAGCGCCCCGCCATTGGTACAATAGCGTTGACCGGTCGGGGCCGGGCCGTCGGGGAAGACATGGCCCAGATGGGCGCCGCAATTGGCGCAATGGATCTCGGTGCGGGCGACCATCAGCTTGTAGTCTGTCTTGGTCTCGACATTGTCGGCCTCGGCCGGCTGGTAGAAGGAAGGCCAGCCCGAACCGCTCTCGTATTTGTGGTCCGAGGCGAAGAGGGGGATGTCGCAAACCTTGCAGTGATAGGCTCCGGCACGCTTTTCCGCGTTGAACGGATGCGTGAAGGCGCGCTCGGTGCCCTCCTCGAAGGCGATGGCATAGGTATCGGGGTCCAGCTTGGCCTTCAGGGCCTCGATCTCGGCATCACTCAGTCGGGGCATGGTCGGTCTCCGTCTTCAGCGGCGTGTCAGGGGCGGTGAGGGCGTGGGCCTGACCGCGTCGTACCGACAATATGGGGGTTGTCAGGCAGATGACCACCAGCACGACACCAAGCCCGACCATCGGAATCAGTGCCGACAGGTTGGGGCCGAGCTGACCGACCACCACGCCCATCAGCACCGCACCGGCCGGCATGCCGCCGAACAGGCCGAGCTGATAGACGGACATGACGCGGGCCAGCTTGTCGGGCGGGGCCTGTTCCTGGACCACCGACCGCGACAGCGAAATGGCAATCCCGGCGCCCAGTCCCCAGCAGAAGACCAGCACGTAGAGCGACCAGAAGGGAAGATGGAAGAAGAAGGCACCGGTGGCCAGCACGGTCACCGACTGGGCCAGGATCAGGGCCCGGCCGGGTCGCTCGATCTGGCCGAACCTGACCAGCGCAACATTGGCGACCAGGGCACCGACCCAGAAGGCGACCATCAGGCTGGCAATCTCGGGATAGCCGCCGCCATAGCTCTCGCGGATGATCAGCGGGATCAGCACCAGGAAGGAGCCGCCGACGACGAGGATGCCGAGTGCGATCATGATCAGCGTCATCGGCATCAGAACGGGCGAGGTGAAGACCGCCTTCACCCCGTCGGCGAGGTCATGCATCGGGTGCGCGGTCGATTTGTTGCGCTTCGAGCTGAGGCGCGGCAGGAAGGCCGCCGAAATGCCGCCAATGCACAGGCCGACCGCCTGCAGCACAAAGAGCGTCCCCGGTCCGGTGTAGGCGGCGAAATAGCCGACCGCCATGCCGGCGATCTGGGCGCCGAACTGGACCGCTGACGCCATCACCACGGCGCGTTGCAGCTCGATTCCGCCATGCCGCGTCTTGGCCGAGATGCGCACCACCGGATTGATCGCGCTGTCGCGCGCCGGCATCACGAAGCCGCCCGCCACACCGATCAGCAGGGCAAAGCTGACCATGATCCAGTAGGTCAGGTGTCCGCTCAGCAAGAGCAGGCCCAGCGTGCCGGCCGACAGTCCGGCGAAAATGTAGAAATAGAAGATGATCCCGCGCCGGTCCTTGCGTTCGGCGAGGACACCGGCAAACGGCAGCAGGAGCATCATCGGCGCGGTCAGCGCGGCCTGGGCGAGGCCGAGGCGCTCGGGCGTCTCGTGCAGGGTGAAAGTGATCACGCCCGGGAAAAGTGTGGTCTGCAGGCCGAAGCCGAAGAACCAGCCGGCGACCAGGATTAGATAGGCACCAAAGGGCGGCATGCGGAGCTGGCGATTGCCGGCAAGGGGACGAAAAACAGGCAAGGGCTGATCCGGTCTGGTGCGGAGGGTGTCGCCGCTCTTTCGTGAACCGGCGTGATTTGCATTGCGCCTTGTCTAGCAACATGTTGACTGGATGCAAATCACGGCAATCCAGAAATGAGTCGCACATCATGAAATTCGTCAAACCGGGCCTGGGCCTGCTCCTTGCTGCCTTCATGATTTTCATGGGCCTGCAGAAATTTGGTGCCTCCAATCCGATCTTCGCCCAGATCGCCGAGGCGTCCGGCATGGACTTCTTCGAGCCGCAGGTGCGCATGCTGACCGGCGTGCTGGAGCTGCTCGCGGCGGCGCTGTTGCTGGTCGGGATCTTCGGCAAGCGGCTGGAGGGTCTGGGCGGCCTGTTGTCGCTGGGCGTGATCGGCGGCGCGATCGTCTTCCACCTGTCGCCCTGGCTGGGCATCAATGCCCCGGTCGGCGTGGCCGCGGATGGCAGCCTGATCTATTCGCCGATGCTGTTCGGCATGGCGGTGGTGTTCGGCCTCCTCGCCGCGGTTGTGACCTGGCTCGACAGGGACAAGCTGCCGATCATCGGCAAAGCCTGAAATGCCGGGCATCGCTCCTACGATTCATTAACGCCGCGGCGTCATCCTGTCGGTCAGACCGGATCTGACAGGCGCACCCATGGCGAATGCCGAACCCTTTGAGCTCAGCGAGCCCGTCACGCACCGCACGCGGGCCATCCTCGCGCGGCGGCTGGCCGACATTGTCGGTCTGCCCTCGAGCCGGATCACGCCGCGCGAACGCTGGATCGTCGGTGATCTCCTCTATGACGTGATCCGGGCCAGCGATGTCGAGCTGCGCCAGCGCTGCGCCAAGCGCCTTTCGGTGCTCAGCGATGCGCCGCACCGCCTGCTACGCACGCTCGCCTGTGATGTCTACGAGGTGGCCGAGCCGATCCTGGAAGACTGCCTCGCCCTGTCGGATTTCGACATGATGGAGGTGGCGCGGGTCGGCAAGCTGCAGCATCGCCTGACCCTGGCCAAGCGCGAGAACCTGTCGGCCACCGTCTCGGCGGCTCTGGCGGCGGGGGGTGAAACGCCGGTCATCGAGCGGCTTCTGCGCAACAAAACCGCGACCCTGGCCATGCCCACGGTCGACCATCTGGTCGGCATGGCGGCCGATGAGGGCAATCTGGCACATCTGCTGATCCGGCGTGAGGAACTGCGTCCGACCCAGGCCTTTCGGCTGTTCTGGTCCTGCGAGCACATCGACCGCGCCCAGATCATCGAGCGCTTTGCGGTTGATCGCACCATCCTGATCGACGCCTCCGAGGACATCTTCCCGATGGCCGCGGCCGAGGACTGGTCCGACCCGATGGTGACGCGCATCCTGCGCTATATTGATCGCCGCCAGCGCAATCGCGAAGCCGCCGAGCTGAGCCCCTACGGTTCGCTGGAAGGCACGCTGGAAGCCATGGCGATGGACGGCGCGCTGCCGGAAATCATTACCGAGATCTCGACCCTCGCCAATGTCGACCGGCGGCTCGTGGTGCAGATGATGGATGACATGGCCGGCGAGCCGATCGCCGTCCTGTGCAAGGCGACGGGTCTCAAATGGCCCAGCTTCGAGCATGTCTGGCGCGGTCTCGGCCGGGCCTTGACCAGCGAGCCGGTCGCCCAAGCGCGCAAGATCCATGACAGCCTCTCGGTCGAGAAGGCCCAGACAGTGCTGCGCTACTGGAACCTGTCGATGGAAGACAAGGGCGGGAAGTAGGGGCTGGCCACCAGCCCACCGCCTTCAGTGTGTCACCCGAGATCCCAAGGGCCTGATTTCGCGACGCCGAAGTTTGGGTTCCCATGATCTAAGCCGAAGCTTTGCAAGCGTCGCTGCGTGGAGGCGGAATAGGTGGTGCGTGTCCCTATTTTTCCAGGGGGATGAGCGGCAGCGCGCTGCCCGCCCGCATCGCCATTTCGGTGACTGCCCGGATCGTGCCATCGCCACCGGCAATGGCGATGGCGTCCGCGCTACTCGACAGGGCGGCCTTCAAGGCGTCTTCGCCATCCTCGACCAGGCTGTCCACCCGGCACACCGAGGCGTGGTTGCGCAGCTCCGCGATCAGGGTCTCGCCTTCGCGTGACAGCCGACCGCTGCGGGGATTCATGACGATGGAAATACGCATGGTGTTTCCGGCACGGGACAAATCGTCGCCGAGCATGGGGATTGTCAGCCTTCGCGTCCACCTTGCCGGGGCAGTGGCCGTAGATAGGACTGTCCCGGCAGTCAATTTGAGAAGGAATGACCTCGATGGAATGTCCGGTTGATGGTGAAACCCTGGTGATGTCCGATCGCAACGGGGTGGAGATCGACTATTGTCCCAAATGCCGGGGTGTATGGCTGGATCGGGGTGAGCTGGACAAGATCATCGAGCGCTCGGCGCCGCAGGCCGCCCGCCCCGAACGCGGCTATGACAGTCGGCCCGCGCGCGGTCACGAGGACCGTCGCCGCGACAAGAAGCGCGAGAGCTTCCTGTCCGAACTGTTCGACTTCTGAGCCCCGGCCAGCGCCGGACACCGGCACGGCCCAGCAGGCGGGGGCAGCGGGGAATACCCCCACGGATGGTGCGTCTGCATCTTCCCTCCCGCTTCATCTGGTCAAGCTTCGCCTGAGCGGTTAATTACCGAAGCATCAGCGTTATCGCGCGGGGAGATTCCATGTTCTACGGCATCAGCCTCACCGCCATCCTGGTGGTGCTCTGGCTCACCTTGTCCGGGCCATTTACCCTGTCCGGCAACTATCCGATCGTGATGGGGCTGGGCGTGGTCAGCATCATCGTCACGGTGGCGCTTGCCTATCGCATGCGCATTGTCGACCGCGAGACGGTTCCGGTCGGTCCGTCTATTCCGCTCTTCACCTATTGGGGCTGGCTGGGTGGCGAGATCGTCAAGGCGAACCTCGCCGTCGTTCGTCTCGTCATGAAGCCGGAAATCGAGGTCGAGCCGCGTCTGATCCATGTCGCCGCCGACCAACGCTCCGAGCTGGGCCGCTGCGTCTTCGCCAATTCGATCACGCTGACCCCGGGCACCGTGACCGTCGATGTCGAGGATGACGGCTTCCTTGTCCACGCGCTGGACAATTCCTTCACCGATCCGGCCGGCTTTGCCGAAATGGGCGCCCGCTCCGACGTCGCCACCGATGGCAAGAGGGAGGCCCGCTGATGCACATCATGATTTTCCTCGTGGCGATCGGCATAGCGGTGGCGATGGCCATCATGCTGGCCCGCCTGTTTGCCGGACCGACCCTGTATGACCGTGTCCTGGCAGCCAACTCCTTTGGCACCAAGACGGTCCTCTTCCTGCTGGTCTTCGCCGCCCTGGTCGGGCGCCAGGACGCCATCGACATCGCGCTGCTGTATGCGCTGATCAATTTCGTCGCGACGATCGCGATCCTGAAATTCTTCCGCTACCGCTCGCTGGAGATTGCCCTGGCCCAGATGTCGCTGCGTCGGGCCATCGACGGGGAGTACGAGAAATGAGCCTCGCTGAAGCCTTCCAGTACGCGCGCGATGCCTTCTCCATCGGCGCCATGGCGGTGGGTCTGGTGTTCGTGATCGCCGGAGCAACCGGTGTCATGCGTCTGCCCGACTTCTACACCCGCATGCATGCGGCCGGCGTGACCGATACGCTGGGCGCCGAATTGATCATCCTGGGCCTGATTGCCCAGGCCGGTGACTGGCAAACCGCTGCCAAGCTGGCGCTGGTCGCGCTGCTGCTCTTCCTGACCAGCCCGACGGCCACCCATGCCATCGCCAATGCCGCGCACCGCGCGGGCCAGAAGCCGGACCTCGGTCATTTCAAGCCGAAACACCCGGCCGATGCCGGCGCGTCGGAGGGCCCGAAATGAACGCCGATCTGACCCAGTATCTGGACTATCTGCTGATCGCCATGCTGCTGGCGGTCGGCTTTGCCATTGTCCGTCTTCGCAACCTGTTCGCCGTGGTCATGCTGACCGGCGTCTATTCGCTGCTCTGCGCCGCCTGGTTTGTCTCGCTCGATGCGGTCGATGTGGCCTTTACCGAGGCCGCCGTGGGTGCCGGCATCTCCACCGTGCTGATGCTCGGTGCCATGCTGCTGACCGCCCGCGAAAGCGAGCCGGCCGGGGCGGGGCGTCACTGGGCCGCCTTTGCCGTGGTTTCCGCAGCCGGCGCGGCGCTGTTCTTCGCCATCCCGGACATGCCGGTCTATGGCGACCCGGACAGCGCAGCCAATGCCTATGTCGGCCTGCAATATCTCGAGCGGGTTCCGTACGACATCTCGATCCCGAACGTGGTCACGGCGGTCCTCTCCAGCTATCGCGGCTTCGATACGCTGGGCGAGGTCGTGGTGGTGTTCAGTGCGGCGCTCGGCGTGATGCTGCTTCTGGGCTTCGGTACCGGGACACGCCGCCGCGAAGAGGGGGAGGACTGACATGTCACCGCACCTGATTCTCCGGGTTGTCTCGAAGCTGTTGATCCCGCTGATCGTGATCTTCGGTTTCTACGTCCAGTTCCATGGTGAATACGGTCCCGGCGGCGGCTTCCAGGCCGGCGTGATCATTGCCGTGGCGGTCATCCTCTATGCCCTGATCTTCGGCATTGATGCCGCGCAGGCGACTGTTTCGCCGACCGTCGTGCGCTTCGGGGCCGCCCTCGGCGTTCTGATCTTTGCCGGCGTCGGTGTCGCGACCCTGTTCCTGAACGGGGCCGGCGAGCCGCTCAACTTCCTCGATTATGACGCCTTGCACCCGGATCAGGGCCACCATACCGGCCAGCACTACGGGATCATCGCGATCGAGATCGGCGTGCTGTGCACGGTGTCCTCGGTGATGGTTGCGATCTTTTATGCCTTCTCCGGCCGTGTGCCGGATATCCCGGACGGGGAGTGGTAGCGATGCTGGAGATCCTTGCAGAACGCTTCACCTATATTCCGATCATCATCCTGATGATGATCGGCCTCTATGTGGTCATCGCCACCGGCAACCTGGTCAAGCGACTGGTTGGCCTGTCGCTGTTCCAGACCTCGGTCTTCCTGCTCTACATCACCATTGGCAAGGTGTTCGGCGGCGCACCGCCCATTCTTGCCGAGTACAAGGTCGATGATGGCTATGGCCATGGTGGAGGCGAGGGGGCCCCGGCGGCCGCTGATGCCGCCCATGGCGCTGACCTGGCCGCTGGCGCGGCGGATCATGGCGCCGATGCGGCCGGCTATGCCGGCGACGCCGCCGGTTACGGCGCCGACGCGGCTCACCAGGCGGCTGAAGTCCTCTACTCCAACCCCTTGCCGCACGTGCTCATCCTGACCGCCATCGTCGTCGGCGTGGCGACCCTGGCCGTTGGCCTGGCGCTCGTTGTCCGCATTCGCGAGGCCTATGGCACGATCGAGGATGATGCCCTCAATGCCGCCGATTACACGCTTGAATCCGGGAGCGCCGAATAATGCAGTTTCTGGCTGACTTCCTGCCCGCGGGCATTGCCATGCACGCGCCGGCCCTGATCGTCGTCATTCCGCTGATCATGGCGGCTGTCTCGGCGATGATGCCGAATGGCCGTGTCGCCTGGGCGGTGGCCCTGGTGACCTCCGCCGCGGTCGCCCTTTTGTCCCTGAACCTCCTCGGTCAGGTACTGACCGAGGGTGTCGTCTCCTACCATATGGGCGGCTGGGCGCCGCCGCTGGGGATCGAATACCGCATCGACATGCTCAATATCGCCTTGCTGCTGCTGGTCGGCATGCTGGGTTTCCTGAGCGTGATCTATGCCCTGCCGAGCGTCGGTGACGAGATCGCCGAGAACAAGCAGGCGCTGTTCTATTCCGCCTTCCTGGTCTGCTTCACCGGCCTGCTCGGGGTGACCATTACCGGCGATGCGTTCAACGTCTTCGTCTTCCTGGAAATCTCCTCGATCGCCACCTACACGCTCATCGCGATGGGCGCGGGCAAGGACCGGCGGGCGCTGACGGCCAGCTATAACTACCTCGTCCTCGGCACGATCGGCGCGACCTTCTTCGTGATCGGCGTCGGCTTCCTCTACATGGCGACCGGCACGCTGAACATGGCCGACATGGCGGCGATCCTCGAGGTCAATGGCCATAACCGGGTGACCCAGGCGGCCTTTGCCTTCATCGTGGTCGGTCTTGGCCTGAAGGCGGCGATGTTCCCGCTGCATGTCTGGCTGCCGAATGCCTATGCCTTCGCGCCGAACTTCGTGACGGCCTTCCTCGCCTCGACCGCGACCAAGGTCGCCTTCTACGCGCTGATCCGCTTCCTGTTCTCGGTTTTCCATCCCGATGTCAGCTTCGTCGAGATGTCCTTCGTCTGGCTGTTTGCCGTCGTCGGCACCATCGCCATGGTGGTGGCTTCCCTGCAGGCAGTGTTCCAGAGCGATGCCCGTCGCATGCTGGCCTACTCCTCCGTGGCGCAGGTCGGTTACATGATGCTGGGTCTCGGGATGGGCACGGCGTCCGGCCTGTCGGCGAGCATGCTGCACCTGATGAACCATGCCCTGATGAAGGGCGCCTTGTTCATGGCGCTGGGCGCGTTCGCGCTCAATTTCGGCGTTCGCCGGGTCAAGGACCTGGCCGGACTGGGCAAGACCATGCCGGCCTCGGCAACGGCCTTCACCATTGCCGGCCTGTCGCTGGTCGGGGTGCCGCTGACCGTCGGCTTTACCTCGAAATGGTATCTCGTCACCGCCGCGCTCGAGCGTGGCTGGTGGTGGGCGGTGGCCGCTCTGATGCTGTCCTCCCTGCTGGCCCTGGCCTATGTCGCCCGGCTGCTGTCGGCGATCTGGATGGATACGCCGCCGAGCCATCATGGCGAGCTGAGCCAGCGCCGTCTGGCGCCGTGGATGGTGCTGGTGCCGATGTCGATCCTGGCCCTGGCCAATATCTACTTCTTCTTCCACGCCGACCCGCTGGTCTGGCTGGCCCGGTCCGCGGCGGATGCCGTGATGGGGGGGAATTGATCTGATGTGGACGCCTGAACTCTCACTCGCTCTCGCGCTCGTCCTGCCCGCCCTAGGCGGGGTCTTCGTGGCCCTGCTGGGCTCGCGCCCGAACCTGCGCGAAGCGGCGACGCTGACCGCCGCCGTGCTGCTGGCGCTCAATGTCGCCTATCTCGTCGAGATCGCCCCGAGCCAGCCCACGCTGGAGCTGGCGACCCTGGCTCCCGGCCTCAACCTGGTGTTCAAGCTGGAGCCGCTGGGCGCCATCTTCGCCGCCGTTGCCTCGGGGCTGTGGATCGTCAACTCGCTCTATTCGATCGGCTATATGCGCGGCAATAACGAGAAGAACCAGACCCGCTTCTATGTCTGTTTCTGTATCGCCATTGCCGCTGCCATGGGCGTGGCCCTGTCCGGCAACCTGTTGACCATGTTCCTCTTTTACGAGGTCCTCACCCTATCGACCTATCCGCTGGTCACGCACAAGGGTGATGCCAAGGCCAAGCGCGGCGGGGCGATTTACCTCTCCATCCTGCTGGGCACCTCGATCGGTCTCCTCCTGCCGGCGGTGATCGCAACGCACTTCCTCGCCGGTTCGACCGACTTCGTCGCCGGCGGCCTGCTGGCGCTCAATGACGTGACCCCGGCGATTGCCGGCATCCTGCTGGTGCTGTTCGCCTTCGGGATCGGCAAGGCGGCGCTGATGCCGGTCCACCCCTGGCTGCCGAATGCCATGGTCGCCCCGACCCCGGTCTCGGCCCTGCTGCACGCGGTGGCGGTGGTGAAGGCCGGTGTCTTCGCCATGCTCAAGGTCGGCACCTACATCTTCGGCGCGGACCTGATCGCCATCACGCCGGCCGCCGACGCGCTGGCCTGGATTGCCGGTATCTCGATCGTGCTGGCCTCCGTGGTCGCCATGACCAAGGACAACCTCAAGGCCCGGCTGGCCTTCTCGACCGTGTCGCAGCTGTCCTATGTGACGCTCGGCGTGATGCTCGGCTCGCCGATCGCCATGCTCGGCGGCGCGCTGCAGATCGTCATGCACGCCTGGGGCAAGATCACGCTCTTCATGAGTGCCGGGGCGATCTATACCGCGACCGGCAAGACCGAGATCTCGCAAATGGACGGTCTGGGACGCTACATGCCCTGGCTGTTCGGCGCCTACACGATCGGCGCGCTGTCGATCATCGGCCTGCCGCCGCTCGGTGGCGCCTGGCCGAAACTCTTCCTGCTGGAAGGCGCCTGGGAGAGCGGGCATGGCTGGCTGATGCTGGCGCTGATTGCCTCCTCCATCCTCAATGTCGCCTACCTGCTGCCGCTGTCGGCGCGCGGCTTCTTCTCGCCGCCCGACGAGGCCAAGCTGAAGAAGCAGCCGCCCATGCTGGTGATCCTGCCGCCGGTCATCACGGCCGCCGGCGTGATCGCGCTCTTCTTCCTCATCGGACCGCTGCGGGATTATCTCGAACCGGTCTTCATGACGTCGACCCTTGCTGCGGAGGCCGCGCTGTGAGCGATCCAAACGGCAAACATGATGAACTGATCCATCCGATGGCGCGGCCCTTCCTGTGGCTCGACTCGGGCTGGCTGAAATCCTCGATGATATGGATCTTCCTGGTCGGAACGCTCGGTTTCGTTGCGGTCGATTTTGTCCATCACCGCCATGAATACGTTGAGTTCGCCGAGTTCTACGGCTTCTACGCCATGTGGGGCTTCGGCGCCTTCGTCCTCGCCGTCATGATCGGCTGGTTCGTGGTTCGCGGTCTGCTGGGCCGCAAGGAGGATTACTGGGACGGTGACAATACCGACGAGGAGGGCCAGTCATGATCGAAGCTCTCTATGACGTCTCACCGGCCTGGCCGGTCATCATTGCCGGCCTGCTGGCAGCGGCTTTCCCGATCCACCAGGTGCGCAAGGCGCTCGCGCTGATCGCACCGGTCCTGGCGCTCGGCCTGTGGTTCAACGCGCCGTCCGGCGACCATCTCGGCGGGATCATCTCGCTGGGCGGTTTCACGCTGGAAACCTTCCGCTTTGACGGTCTGTCCCGGATCTGGGGCCTGATCTTCATCATCGCCGCCTTCATCAATGCGCTCTACGGGCTGCATGAGAAGGACCGCATCGCCGATGCCGCCGGCCTGATCTATGCCGGTGCCGGTCTGGGTGCCGTGTTCTCCGGTGATCTGCTCTCGCTCTTCGTGTTCTGGGAACTGACCGCGATCTCCTCGGTCTTCCTGATCTGGGGCGCCCGCAACAATGCCGCCTACAAGGCCGGCCTGCGCTATCTGGCGATCCACATCCTGTCCGGCGTACTGCTCCTCACCGGTGCGGTCATCCGTGCCAGCGAGACCGGCAGCTGGGCCTTTGACGAAACGCTGACCATCGAGACGCTGGGCGGCTTCCTGATCTTCATCGCCTTCGGCATCAAGTGCGCCTTCCCCTTCCTGCACAACTGGCTGCAGGACGCCTATCCCAAGGCGACCATCACCGGCGCGGTCGTGCTGTCGGCCTTCACCACCAAGCTGGCGGTCTATGCGCTGGCGCGGGGCTATGCGGGCACCGACGAGCTGATCTGGATCGGCGCCATCATGACGGCCTTCCCGGTCTTCTTCGCGGTGGTCGAGAATGACCTGCGCAAGGTGTTGTCCTTCTCGCTCAACAACCAACTCGGCTTCATGGTCGTGGGGATCGGTGTCGGCACCGAGCTCGCCATCAATGGTGCGGCCGCGCACGCCTTCGTGCACATCATCTACAAGGCGCTGCTGTTCATGAGCATGGGCGCGGTGATGCTGCGGGTCGGGACCGTGAAGGCGTCCGAACTGGGCGGGCTGTTCAAGTCGATGCCGGCGACCGCGGTCTTCTGCCTGATCGGGGCGGCCTCGATCTCGGCCTTCCCGCTGTTCTCGGGCTTCGTCGCCAAGGCGCTGACCCTGGCGGCCGTGGCCCAGGAAGGCCACTGGATGGTCTGGCTGGTGCTGGTCTTCGCTTCCGCCGGTGTGCTGGAGCACTCGGGCATCAAGATCCCGTACTTCGCCTTCTTCAGCCATGACCGTGGCCATCGCGTCCGCGAAGCGCCGGTCAACATGCTGATGGCGATGGGGATGGCGGCGCTGATCTGCGTCTATCTGGGCGTGAATTACGGCGTGCTCTACGAGCTCGTGCCCTTCCCGGAGGCGGCGCTGCACTACCAGCCCTACACCTTCGACCATATCGTCGGGCAGATGCAGCTCCTGCTCGGGGCCATGTTCGCCTTCGCCTTGCTGGTGCGGATGAAGTGGTATCCGGACGAGAAGCGCGGCATCAATCTCGACACCGACTGGTTCTATCGTCGTTTCCTCGCCGACACGGTCGTCTGGGGCCATGCGATGTTCGGCCGGCTGTGGGCGTCGATCGGCAATCTGCTCGGCGGAATCCGGACCCGGACGGGCGGAAAACTGTTCGAGGTATTCAGTCCTATCGGCTCCCTGAGCCGGGATATCCCCAGTGGGCTGCTCGCGATCTGGACGAGTGCCTTGCTGGCGATCGTCCTGCTGATTGCCTACTTGTCCCCATAAGTCTCAAGGACTTGTCATTCAGGAGAGGGCGCCACACGCAAGGGTGGCGCCCTCTTTCTTTACAACAAAAATAGGAATATTATCCCCACCTGGGTGTAGCCTGCTTAGCATCACGTCAGTCGCGGCCATCGGGGCGCCGCGTCAGAACGGGAGTGCACGGATGAGCAGTGTCATGTGCAAGCTGGAAGAAGACGTTGCCCGGGCCCGGCTGGCCCAGAGCGCCGTCGCCTATGCCTTCGGGATCTCGCAGCGTGAGCTGGAGGCCCCGACCCGACGATCCCGCGAGACCGCGCTGGCCCGCCAGGCCGCAATGTATCTCGCCCATGTCGCCTTTGAACTGCCGCTGAGCCGGGTTGCCCTGGCCTTTGGCCGTGACCGCTCGACCGCGGCCCATGCCTGCCACCGGATCGAGGATCGGCGTGATGATCGCGCCTTTGACGATTATATGGATGCCCTTGAGGCGGCTTTGCGCACAGCGCCGCGCCTGAGCGGGTTGCAGCGGCTCGCCGGTCTGGAGCGTCTACCATGAGCGCGCCGCGCTGGATGCGCGCCTTGGCCCGTCCTGGCGCCCGCCTGGCCGCCCCCGGTGAGGTCGAGGCCCGGGCGGTCATTCTGCCGGACGGTGACCGTCGTCGCCGCCCGACCGCCCGTATTGCCGCCGCGCGCTTCAATGAGGCGATGACCTGCGGCTGGCTGGCGCGACGCGAGAACGGGCTGGTCCTGTCCGCCGACGGTCTGGCAGCGTTGCGGGCGGGGACGCGCGGCGAGGATCCGGATCCGGCCGAGCGCCATCGCGAGATGGAGGCGCGTCCGGTGATCGCAGCCAATGGCGCGGTGCGCACCGTGAGGGCCAATCGCCGCGAGGGGGCGCTGGGCCCCTGGCTCGACGGGCTCGATCCGCACCAGCGCCAGGCCGGTGAACGCTTCCTCGCCGATTATCACCGCTCGACCCTGATGAGCCCGGTGACGCGCAACTGGTCGCCCACCGCCCAGCGCCGGGCGGAAGGCCAGCGCCGCGGGCCGGAGGACGCCGCAGTCAGCGCGCTGGCGGCCAAGGACCGCGTCATGGACGCGCTGGACGCGCTCGGTCCGACCTTCGCCCGGGTGATCGAGGCGGCCCTGGTTCACGAGGACAGCGCCGCTGCCTTGGAACGCCGCTTCGGCTGGGCGGCGCGGTCGGGACGGACGGTGCTGGGGCTGGCGCTGACGCGCCTGGCGGAGGTCTATCGGTTGGTTTGAGGGGGGGAGGTGCACCTGTTGCCCCGCAACCCCATCATTTTTCCCGGGCGAAGACCCGGGACCCACGAAACGATCCCGCAGGCGATGAGACCCCCGTAGGTCCCGGATCGCGCCGAGGCGCGTCCGGGAAAAATGGAGGATGGAGCAAAGGTGTGGCGCTGCACGCTCACTGAAGGAGGACGGTAGTACCTGGCCCTAAAGCGTCGCCGCTTCCCCGCGGATCCGGCCGATCATCGAGGCCAGGCCGTTGGAGCGTTGCGGGGAGAGGTGTTCGGACAGGCCGATGCGGGCCAGCACGTCACGGGCGTCGACGGAGAGGATTTCCGCACCGGTGCGGCCGGAATAGAGACGGACCAGAAGGGCGGCGAGACCGCGCACGATATGGGCGTCGCTGTCGGCGCGGAAGGTGAGGGTCTTGCCGTCACGCTCGGTAACCAGCCAGACTTGGCTCACACAGCCCTTGACCTTGTTGACGTCGGAGCGCTCGGCCTCCGGCATGTCGGGCAGGGCCTTGCCCATGTCGATGAGATAGCGATAGCGCTGTTCCCAATCGTCCAGGAAGTCGAACTCGTCCACGAGTTCGTCGATTTCGGTTTGGATATCTTGTGCCGTCATGTCATCGCCGACGTAGTGCGGCCGAGGCGGCGAGGCAAGCCGTCTGTGCGGTTTGCGGAGCGTTTGAGGGCAGTCGGGGGCGCCGGGCGCCCGGGGTCAGCGGGTCTGGATCAGGACTTGGCGCGGGCGGCTGGGTTGGTCGGAGCCGTGGCCGAAGTGTTGGTCGCGGTCTGGCGTTCCTGGTGTTGTTCGATGGCCGTACCGATCCGGCTCATGGCCATCTCGCCGAGGAAGCTGCCAAGCCGTGCGGCTTCTTCGCCGGCTTCACAGATCACTTCATTGTCGGAGCACCACTGGGAGACCTTGGCGGTGGCGTCAATCCGCGTCTCCGCCGTGCGGAACGGCAGATCCATCGCTTCGCCCGCAAAATCCTGCGGGACGAAGAAACTGACGACAGCAAGCCAGAAGGCAGCGCGCAGTAGAAACATCATCTTCGACCTCATTCCTGACCGAAATCGGGTGTACCGATATCAATGCAGGATCGAGGCTAGGGAAAATATTGAGCAATAGCGAGCGATTACGGGCTTTACCGAAAACGGTGTGCGAATTCGACCCGTGAATTTTGTGTAAAATTGTCGACAATTTTTATCGTGTCTCTGATCGGGACACGTTTTGTTAACAATTGGCCGGATTCGACTAACGGGGTCGCTCAAATTTGACTCAATTCGCCGTGCTCGCACTGCTGCCGAGGCAGCGGCTGACATCCATCAATGCGTGCTCGGCGATGCAGAAGCTGTCTTCATACATGAAATGGCCGGCCGCAACGCATTGCTGAAGGTCCAGCCGGACCCAGGCAAGGCAGCGCTCGACCACCGGATCGGACAGCAGCGCCTCGACGACCTGGTCGGTCCGCGCCGGATCATCATTGTTCAGGGCCTGAAGCGCCGCGACCGACAGAATGCGGCCGATCCGCGCTCGGTCGGGATCCGCGGCCGCGTCGCCGACGGTGAGCGTCAATTGGGGGGCTATCGAGGCCCGGCTCGAGACCGAAGACGGTTCATAGCGCTCGAACAGCGACGAGGCGGGCAGGCCATTGTCGAAACCGGTGGCCAGCGTCATCAGGACCTCGTCGGTCATGTCGATCGGCTCACTGCCCATGTGGGAGAGCTCGGCGAGCCGGTCGCTGCGGTCGCCATGGCTGCGATTGGCCCAGCGCTCGCTCTGCAAGTCATAGGCGGCGGCGCGGTAACGTTCGGAGACGTCCATGATCTCCGCATTGTCGGCCGCCATGGCATCCACCACCGACGTCTGGGCCTCTTGCGAGGAGGCAAAGCTGGTTGCGAAGCTGGGATCATACATCAGCCCGGTCATGGCCGCTTCCGGACCGTAATAGTCGGCCAGCTCCCGCACTTCATCGAGATATTCGGGATGGCGCGCGGCGATGATGGCCGCATAGGCGATCCAGGCCCGGACCAGGCGTTCCTCGCCGTAGAAGGCGGTCAGACGGTTCATGGCATCGTCAAGATCGTCGCCGGACTGGATCGGTGCCGAATGGAGATCGGCAATCACGCTGTGATAGGCCGCGTATTCACCGGCCGAGCGCTCGACGATGGTCGGCGTCGGGTCCGCGGAGGGGGCGAGCTGAAGCACGGGGGCGGTGGCGGGCGCCTGCCCGGCGTCCTCCGGCCCGGTGTTCTCTTGCAGTGTCAGACTCGTGCTCATGCTCAGCGCGCCGATGGCGAGGAGAGTCGTCAACATCACACAATGCTCCCTTGGACCCGGCTCTTGTGAACCGTCTTCATACTGCCTCGCCTTCGATGGACATCCAAGGGGGAGGTTCGGATGAATTATCACAAGGCTTAGCGGCTGGGATGCGTAAACGCGCAAAGTTTAAGATTCAGCATTTGTTAACGACAAAGGCGAAGATTCTGTTCAGCAAAACAAGCGAGTCGCACCGGTTTGACATGAAGCCGAAATCCCCTGCCATAGCAGCCTGGTTCGCACGCCAAGGCGGGACGCTTGTCAACCTCATCTGGCTTGGCACGCTCGCGGCCGCCTTGCCGCGGCTCTGGCCAGTCCTTGACGGCACCACGCTGGAAAAGGCCTTGCTGGTCGCCGCGATTGCCGCCCCGGCGGTGCTGAGCGCCTTCATCATCCCTCGCATGGACCGCGCTTTCGAGCGTTTCCTGCTGGCCCTGGTCTGGACCGGCTTTGCGGTCGGCGTCACGCTGACCGGCGGCGGCGTGACCGGAATTGGTGTCCTCGCCTTCCTGCTGGCGCCGGCCATGGCGGCTGCCTGCGGCGAGCGTGATGGCATCATCAAGGCGGCGGCCCAGTCCGGCCTGGCCGCACTCGTTGTCGCCGGCCTCCAGATCACCGGCTTCGTCGCTCCGGCCCCGATCGCGGTCGAGCTTCACCTGCCCTTCGTGCTGGGCTGCGTGCTGACCCTGTCGACCGGCTTCGCCTTCGGCGCCCTGCGCGCCATCCATGAGGCCGACCAGATCCGCGCCGAAGCCGAGCGTGGCCGGGTTCGGGCCAAGGCCTTTGATGCCTCGCCCGTGCCGCTGGTCGCCTGCGATACGGATGGCCATATCCTCGCCGCGTCCAAGGGCCTGCGCGAGCTTTCGCCGGGCCTGCCGCGCGAGCTGAAAGGTCTTCCGCTCGCCGATCTCGGCTTCGACGAGGAAGACCGGGCCCAGCTGGCCGCTTCCGGCCGCCGGGCCGCACTGCGTGATGTCGAGGGACCGCTGGTCATTCGCGGCGTCCGCGGCCGCAGCGAAGATGTTCTGGTCAAGACCCACCCCATTCATGGCGGCTCGGTGATCGCACTGTCCCGCGATAGCGGCCCGGCCCTGGCCGCGGCCCTGCAGGAGGCCCGTGACGCCCGCGAAGCCGCCGAGGAAGATGCCCGCGCCAAGACCCAGTTCCTGGCCTCGGTCAGCCATGAGCTGCGCACCCCGCTCAACGCCATCATCGGCTTCTCCGATGTGATGAAGGCCCGCCTGTTCGGCCCGATGCCGGCGCGCTATGCCGAATATGCCGACCTGATCCATGAAAGCGGCCAGCACCTGATGGAGCTGATCGGCGACGTGCTCGACATGTCGAAGATCGAGGCTGATCGCTACGAGCTGGTCCGCGAAACCTTCGATATCAGCGACGTGGTGGGCCTCTCGGCCAAGATGATGCGCCTGCAGGCCGAAGAGGCCGGCATCAATCTCAAGGTCAAGCCGCATGACGGTCCGTTGATGGTCGAGGGTGACCGCAAGGCGCTGCGCCAGATCCTGCTGAACCTGCTCTCGAACGCGGTCAAGTTCACGCCGAAGGGTGGCGCCATCGTGGTCATGGCCCGCCCGGCCGGTGGCCAGCTCGTGCTGGCGGTCGGTGATAGCGGTGTCGGTATTGATCCGGAAGACGCCGGACGTCTCGGCCAGCCCTACCAGCAGGCTGCCAATGCGCGTGATATCGAGAAGCGCGGCACCGGTCTCGGACTGTCCCTGGTCCGGGCCCTGTCCGAGCTGCACGGCGGCACGATGAATATCGCCAGCCGCAAGGGTGAGGGCACCACGGTGACCATCTCACTGCCCATCCTGGCCGAGACCACCGCGGTCATCGAACCCCATCCGGGCCTCGACGTCCGCCAGCAGATCCAGCGCGCCCAGGAAGCCGGTCAGGACATGTCGGCCGCGAAGACGGCGGATGTGGCTTAGGACTGAGTCTCGCGACTCTTCGCGACTTCAAACAATTCTACCGTCATCCCCCGGCTTGTCCGGGGGCCCTCAGCTATTCTGTCGACGGGAAAACAGAGGTCCCCCGGATCGCTGCTGCGTATCGACCGTGGGATGACGGTGGGAATAATAGTGGCGGCGTTCGGCGATCTCCCGGCAAGTGATATACGGGGGAGTGCGCGCGGGGCGCTTCTCGTTCAGACATGTCCTAATCATTTTTCCCGGACGCGCGCCAGCGCGATCCGGGAAAAATGGGTGGGGTGCAGTCGCGACCGACGCGCGCCTCAGCCCTTCGGCTTGCGCTTCAGGGTGGCGCCTTTTTCGAACGGCTTGCCACCATCCTTCTTGGGACCAGGCTTCTTGCCGGCCGGCTTGTCATAGCCACCCGCCTTTTTCTTGAAACCACCGGCCGCGGGCTTGCGCTTGCGGGCCCAGGCGCTGTCCTCGCCCTTGTCGGGGCGGGCATTGGGATTGGTCAGGTCGCCGGTCGGACGGGCCTTGCGGGCCGGACGGTCATCGCTGGCCGCTGCGGCCGGACGCTCGGACCGGAAGGGCTTGTCGCCGGACGGCTTGCCCTTGAACGGCTTGTCAGCGCGGGGCTTCTTCTCCCAGGGCTTCTCGTCGCCGCCGACCGGGCTTTCGGCGCGGCCATAATCCGGCTTCGGCTTGCCCTTGAAGGGGCGCTCACCCTCGGCCGCCTTGCCATAGGGCTTTTTCTCGTAAGGCTTCTTGTCGCCATAGGGTTTCTTGTCCCCGTACGGCTTTTTGTCGCCGAACGCCTTTTTCTCATAAGGCTTTTTCTCGTACGGCTTCTTTTCGTAGCGGGGCTTGTCGCCGCCGGTCTCGCCGTCGCGCTCGCGCTGGGCGTAGGGCTTGCGGTCCTCATAGTCGCCGCTCGTCTCGGCGCGCGGAGCCCGATCCTCGCGCGGGCGGCTGACCGGGTAGCCGTCACTGTCGGTCTCGCGATGACGGGACTTTTCGCGGTGACGCATTTTCGGTGTGCGGGCATCGGTCGGGCCGTCGCTCGGTCCGGCGCGCTGCATGTCCGAACCGTCATCGGGGGTAACGCGGATATTGTTCTCGCCACCGCCGTTTTCGGCGAGCGCCTTGGCGAAGCGGTCGGCATGGGCGGCGTCAATCTCGAACCGGGTCTCGGTCTCGCCGATCTGGATCGAGCCGATCTCGCGCTTGGTCACATGACCCAGACGGCAGATCAGCGGCAGCAGCCAGCGCGGCTCGGCCTTGGCCTTGCGGCCGGCGGACAGGCGGAACCAGACGCTTGCCTTGAAGTTCTCGCGCGGGGCGCGTTCCGGGCGGTCGTTCTGGGCGGCCGGGCCGGACAGCAGGTCCTCGGCGGACGGCAGGGTTGCGATGCGGGCGCGCAGGAAGGCGGCCGCCAATTGCTCGGCGCTGAATTTCTCGAGCAGGATTTTGGCGTCGGCGGCCAGTTCCTCGTCGGCGGCCTCGGTCAGGATCGGGTCGGCCATCAGGCGCTCGCGATCGCGGGCGCGGACGTCATCGGCGGTCGGCGCGTCGGCCCATTCGGCCTGCAGCTTGGCATCGCGCAGAAGGCGCTGGGCGCGGCCACGGCGCGTGTGCGGGACGATGATCGCGCACACCCCCTTGGCGCCGGCCCGGCCGGTCCGGCCCGAGCGGTGCAGCAGCACGTCGGAATTGGTCGGCAGGTCGGCGTGGATGACCAGTTCCAGACCCGGCAGGTCGATCCCGCGGGCGGCGACATCGGTCGCCACACAGACCCGGGCCCGGCCATCGCGCAGGGCCTGCAGGGCGTGGGTCCGTTCCTTCTGGGTCAGCTCGCCGGACAGGGCTACGGCGGCAAAGCCGCGATTGCCGAAACGGGCCGACAGCCGGTTCACGGCTTCGCGCGTGGCGCAGAAGATGATGGCGCGCTCGGCATCGTAGTAACGCAGAACATTGATGATCGCGTTTTCCCGGTCGGACGGCGCGACCGAGAGGGCGCGGTATTCGATATCGGCATGCTGGCCGCGCTCGGAGACCGTCGAGATGCGCAGCGCGTCCTTCTGGAAGCGGCGGGCGATATCGGCGATGGCGCGCGGCACGGTGGCCGAGAACAACAGGGTGCGACGGCTCGCCGGGGCGGCATCGAGAATGTATTCGAGGTCTTCGCGGAAGCCGAAATCGAGCATCTCGTCGGCTTCGTCCAGGACCACGGCGCGCAGGGCCGACATGTCGAGGGCGCCGCGTTCGATATGGTCGCGCAGGCGGCCGGGTGTGCCGACCACGATGTGACAGCCGCGCTCGAGCGTGCGGCGTTCGGTGCGCGGATCCATGCCGCCGACGCAGGAGGCGATCTGGCCGCGCGCATCGCCATAGAGCCAGGCCAGTTCGCGCTGGACCTGCAGGGCGAGTTCGCGCGTCGGTGCCACGATCAGGGCCATCGGCAGGTCGGGCTGGCCAAATTCATTGTCGTCACCGAGCAGGGTCGGGGCGAGGGCCATGCCGAAGGCGGCGGTCTTGCCGGAGCCGGTCTGGGCCGAGACCAGCAGGTCGCGCCCGTCGGCGTCTTCCGCGATCACGGCGGACTGGACTTCGGTAAGGGCTGCATAGCCCTTCTTTTCAAGCGCAGCGGCGAGCGCCGGCGCAATGCGGGGATTCAGAGTCATATAAAGCTGTGTTCCAGTGCCAAAATGCCGACCACACCCATCAGTGGCCGGGTTCCATCGTCGTCCCGGTAAGGGCGCCGATAGGGCGACTGGCCGGAATACGAACGCGGCTGTAGCACAGGTCAGAGGCAAAAGGCCAATCGTGCGACAGCAGGGCGGTCATGCAGATGTGGGGGTGAGGGGGGGGGCGGAATATGGGAGAGGCCTTATGGCCGGTTCGCTCCTCAGCCTCACCGTCATCCCACGGTCGTGGCGGAGAGACGATCCGGGGGACCTCAGCGCTTGGGCGCGAGGTGAAGTGGTGAGGTTGGGGGCAGTACTGCGGATCTGGTAGCGAAGGTCCCCCGGATGCCCGCTTCGCGGTCACCGTGGGATGACGGTGGTGGTGGGGGGATGGGTAAGAAAAGCGGGCGCCCGCGGCGCACAGCCCGCCATAAACCGCTTGCCGGGAGTTCGCCGTATCCGGTTCTTCAGGTCAAGGGCCCGACGGGCCGCTGAGCGGTTACACCCTTGACCTGAAGAACCGGATACGGCCCGCTGGCTGACAAGTGATTTATGGATGGATCTGCGTCAGGCGCGTTGGGACACCGCTTCCCAACTAGACCTGTCATCACTCCCACCGTCATCCCACGGTCCCGGCGCCAGCCGGGATCCGGGGGACCTCAGCGTTTGGGGCGCGAGGTGAAGCGTTGAGGTCGGGGGCAGTACTGCGGATCTGGTAGAGAAGGTCCCCCGGATGCCCGCGTCGCGGTCACCGTGGGATGACGGTGGTGGTGGCGATGAGAAGGCCGGATCCCGGCCTGCGCCGCTCTACCGTTTATCCGCTTGCAGGATCAGCTTCTTGTAATCCGTGAGGTTGCCGTCATAGCGGTCGGCACGACCGTCCTTGACCAGCCAGAGCTGGTCGGCGGTGCCTTCGGCGAGATAGACGTCGTGGGTGATCAGGACGACGGCGCCGTTATAGTCGTTGAGCGCGTAGATCAGGGCCTCGCGGCTGTCGATATCGAGGTGGGAGGTCGGTTCGTCCAGGATCAGGATGTGCGGCTTTTCCAGCGACATCAGGCCGAGCAGGAGGCGGACCTTCTCGCCGCCGGACAGTTTCTCGATATTGGTCTCGACCTTCTCGTGGGAAAAGCCCATCGCGGCCGAGACGGCCCGGCAGCGGGACGGGGTGGTGCCTTCGGGCAGGACGTCGCGGACATGGTCCAGCACCGTTTCGCCCGGGCGCAGCTCATCCATCTGGTCCTGCGAGAAATACCCGATGCGCAGCGAGCGCGCTGCGGTGCGTTCGCCCGACATCAGTGGCAAGCGCCGGGCGATGGATTTGACCAGCGTGGTCTTGCCCTGGCCATTGGCCCCGATAATGGCGATGCGGTCATCCGGATCGAGACGCAGATCGACCTTGTCGAGGATCTTGGCGTCCTCGCCATAACCGACGGCCGCATCGCGCAATTGCAGCAGCGGCGCGGCGAGCTTGTCGGTCGAGGTCGGAAAGGAGAAGGGCGTCGTGCGCTCGGCCAGCGGGATGGTGATTTCCTGCATCTTCTGCAGTTGTTTCACGCGCGACTGCGCCTGGCTGGCCTTGGAGGCCTTGGCGCCGAAGCGGTCGACGAAGGATTGCAGGTGGGCGCGGTCGGCTTCCTGTTTGGCGCGCTGGCTTTCCAGCAGGGCGGTCTTGGCGGCCCGCAATTTCAGCCAGGCGTCATAGCCACCGGGCGAGATCGAGAGCTGCTTGTGCTCCAGTGCCAGCGTGTGGGTAACGCAGCGGTTCAGCATTTCGCGGTCGTGCGAGACGATCAGCACGGTGTGCGGGTAGCTCTTGAGATAGGTTTCCAGCCAGGCCGCGCCCTCGAGATCGAGATAGTTGGTCGGCTCGTCGAGCAGGAGGAGGTCCGGCTGGGAGAAGAGCACACCGGCAATCGCGGCGCGCATGCGCCAGCCACCGGAAAACTCCCGGCTCGGCCGCGACAGGTCGGCATCGGTGAAGCCCAGACCCATCAGGACTTCGGCAGCACGGGCCTCGGCCGTCCAGGCGTCGATATCGGCGAGACGCACATAGATCTCGGCGATCCGGTCGGGGTCGGTGGCGGTCTCGGATTCCTGCATCAGGCTGTGACGCTCGGCGTCGGTGGCGAGCACCACGTCCAGAATGGTGGTGTCGGAGGGCTGTACCTCCTGGGCGACCCAGCCCATCCGGGCCCCGCGCTGCAGGCGGATCGACTTGTCGGAGGAGGGCTGGTCGATCTCTTCGCGGATCAGCCGCAGCAGGGTCGACTTGCCGGTTCCGTTGCGGCCGACGAGGCCGACTTTCCAGCCGCCGGAGATCTGTGCCGAGGCATTCTCGAACAGGGATCGTTCGCCGATGCGATAGTCGAGATTGGAGATCGTGAGCATGGTCGAGGCTGAACTTTCACTGCGCGGGTCCGAGTGGCGAATTCGGGGCCGGATCAGGACGCGCCGATATGCGCCCGCCGGGCGTCATGCCACGGCTCCGGTGCGGGTCATAGCCGCTGCAGTGCAGCATGCCCAGTGCCGGGTGCGGCGCCGGGGCGTTTTGTTACCGGGAAACGGGGGCGTTCGGGGGCGCGGCTAGCTCGGCGTCTCGCCGCGATCGGCACTGCGCAGGAAGGCCAGGGCGGCGCCGAAATCGCCGATCTCGATATAGTGGCTGGCGATGATATTGCCGCGGCGATCCATCAGTTCGACGCGGGCGGTCTCGCGCGGATCGCGAGCGGCGAGCGCGTCGGCGGTCGACATCGGGAAATCGAACAGGGTCGCTTGCGCGCTGCCGGCCAGGTCGGCCGCGTCCGCACCGGTCGTGCGACCGGAGGCCCAGTGGCGGGACTGGGCAAAGCGCGGTGGGGTCCAGCGCGCCCAGGGCGCGTCGGTCGGGCCGGTATAGGTACCGCCCATGGTGGCGTCATAGAGGGTCGGCTGACGTTCCATGTCGCGCAGGATCAGGATGGCGCTGGTCGCGGTCTGGCCGCCGGGCAGGGCCAGGCTGAGCCGGCGCTCGCCATCGCGGGTCGAGACGCCGATCTTGAGGTCGCCCTGGTCCTGGACGACCGACCAGACGGCCATGTCCGGCATGGTGCTGCGGCTGGCGGTCCAGGTGAAATGGGCGCCCGGGAAGTCCATCGAGCGGATCCGGACCCAGCCGACAAAGCCCTCGACCACGCGGGCCTGCAGGTCGGCGACGGCGGGGTCGTTGCAGGCAATGCCGGCGGCCTGCTGTTGCAGGTCGCGGGTATAGTCATCCAGCGCGTATTGCGAGATGCCCTCGCGCAGCAACAGGCCGCGGGCCTGCAGGCGGGCCGCGTCGAGCGCCATGCGCTGGTTCGACGTGAACAGGCCGCAGCGCGTATCCACCGCCATCGCCAGCTGACGCTCGCCGAAAATCGCGGCGGTCGCGTCGTCGGCGAGGACCGGTGCGGTCAGGCTGGTGAGGCCCAGACCGAGGCAGAGCGCTTTGACAATGGCGTGCATGACAGATCCCGCTTGTGAGAGGATCTGTCTAGCAGGCCGGGTTTGATGCCGCGTGAAGAAGGGTGGTTAATGCTCTGCGAATTCAATCACTAGGATTGAACGCGAACCCGCTTGCGACGCCCGAAGAAGGCCCGCATCAGGAGCAGGAAGGCGGCGCCCATCAGCAGGAAGGCGGCGTCGCGGGTGTGGTCGACCGCAAATTCCTGGATCCGGTCCGTCATCGTCGGCGCGACGATGGCATAGTCCAGCGCGGTCACGCCGCGGGCACTCCAGACGGCGGCCCGGCCTTCCAGCGCGGTCCACAGGTCCGAGCGCGCCAGCGAGCGTCCGGCGGCTTCGAAGGAGGCCATGTCCGGTGCCGTCAGGGTCGCGATCCAGCGGCCGTCATTGGCCTGGTCGCGGAACAGGGAGGCGACGCCGATACCCACTTCCGTCCCGACTTCAGCGTCGGCGGCATCGGCATAGGCCGCGGCGGCAAGGCGCATCAGGCCACGCTGTCCGCGCGAGCGTTCGGCGGCGCGCAGGGCGGCCCGCAGCTCGGGCGGGGCATTGCGGTCAACGGCGGCGATCTCGGTCGATCCCGGTCCGATGACCAGCAGGTTGTGATCGGCCGGCGCGACGTCATCGGCATCGCCATACCAGGCATAGAGCCAGGCTTCGCCGCTGATCAGGGCGGCGCGGGCAAGGACGGAGAGGGCGCCATGACGGTCGGCGTCGAAACGGGTCGAGAACTGCACCGCGGTGCGCGAGCCCTGATCGGCACTGAAGGGCAGGCCGCTGTCGGCGAAGGTGCGCAGATCGGCATCCGTATGCATGGTGCGGGCATCACGGATCTGGCGGACGCCAAGGCGGGCTGCGGTCATCGCGTCGGCGGCGATGAAGGTCTGGCGATAGCCGACGAAGGAGCGGGCGGCCATCAGGCGCGCCGCGGCCACGGCCTCGTCGAGATTGCGGCCGGTGATGACCAGGTGCGGGATGCCGTCATTGCGGAAGCCGATCTCCGGACCGTTGGAGCGGTCACCCGAGCGCAGCGCGGCGCGGTCATCGGCGGCCAGGCGGTCATTGTCGGCGATCCGCACGACAAGATCGGCCTCGGCGGCATCGCTCGTGAACAGCGGGACCTGTCCGGCCCGCAGGGCGAGACCCTGGGCGACGAGGCTTTCCAGCGTCACCCGGTCGCGGCTCTCATCGGTGATGAGGGCAATCCGGCGCGGCGCGGCGAAGTCGGCGGCGAGGGCGGCTTCGAGCGATTCCAGCGTGTCGATGACGCCGGTCGGCTCCAGCGTCAGGCGGATCTGCGAGCGGCGCGCGTCGACGATCCAGCCCGGAGCCGGCATGTCGGTGGAGTAGGCCAGCTCGAGCGTGTTCTCGCCCGGGCGGAAATCATCGGAGAAGAGGGCGAAGCGGGCTTCCATGGCCCGGGCTTGCGGGCGGATGGTGATGGCCTCGCCGCCATTGACCGAGACATGGATCAGGCCGCCCGTGCTGTCGCTCGCCGGACGGGCCGCAAGACGCAGCCAGGCTTCGGTGGTGTCGACATGTGGCGGCAGGAAGAAACGGATATCGACGCGCTCCCGCGAGGTCGACAGGATGAAGGCATCGGCCTGCCCGTCGAGGTCCGACAGGCTGCGCTCTTCGGTATTAACGGCTTCGGTGGTAACCGGGGTGGCAATGGAGGTCGCGTCCATAGCGGCGGTCTGACTGGCGTCAGGCTGGCCGGTCGGCGACATGTCCTGCCCCCAGGCGGAGAATGAGCCAGCGGCCATGACAGCCAGACCCACGACCGCGGACGACAATACGCGTACAAACATGAAACACTCCCTCACCCGTTTACAAACTATTAAGCAATTGGGCGGCCAGCAACGAAAATGAGTGCGCTTAAATCGAAATTCTGGGTCGACGCCTTGATTCGCAGGGCTGAATTGGGGTTGGCGGCGGTTTATGTGATTCGCCGGGGAGACGAAGATGCCGGGGCGGTGCTCGTAAAGGTGGTGAGCAGCCCGACCCTGGCCCATCTTTATGTGCCGTCCCGGGACGATCAGGGCGAACGGATGTGGACGCGCCGGCGGGAAACCGATGAGCCGGGCCTGGATGCGTGGTGTCGCAAGCGGATCGACCAGGATCCCGACCTCTGGCTGATCGAGATCGAGGACCGCCAGGGACGTCACTTCCTGACCGAGCCGGTAGAAAATCCTTAACGCCGCGCCGCTAGACTGGCGTCCGATCAAATGGCTTCTCAGAGACCGGGTTCACCATGCTGTTTCTGTTCAATGATGTCGTCTTCGATCTGGGAGATCTCAAGGGGATATTGCGCTCCGAAAAGCTGCCGCTCTCCCCGGCCCAGATCGAGAGCCTGACCGCGGCCCAGCTCAACGGGCTGGTGCGCGAGGCGGTGTTTGCGGATCCGAACATCGCCCACAACAAGCCCGAGCATGTCCAGCACATCGTCGCGCTGATCAGCTATATCGCGCCCGGGGCCAATGCCCTGCTGGCGGTCCGTCCGGACGGCGCGACGAGCCATGCCGAGGTCGGGCTGCGCTATGCCAATGTCACGATCACAACCCTGGCCTCGCTCTGGCGTGACCAGCGTGACGGTCACCTGACCCCCCACCAGATCAATGACCAGGTCTGGCTCGCCGCTTGAGGTGGCTTGCCTAGCGGGGCGGTAACAGGGTAACCGGACGGCTTGCATGACCTGTGAGCCCGCCATGACTTCCCCGACCCCTGACGCTCCGGAATGGGCGCGTCGCCGCTCCTTCGCGATCATCTCCCACCCGGATGCCGGTAAAACGACGCTGACCGAGACGCTGCTGCTGTCTGCCGGGGCGATCCGGCTGGCCGGCCAGGTGCGCGCGCGCGGCGAGAACCGGCGGACCCAGTCGGACTGGATGAAGATCGAGCAGGAACGCGGGATTTCGGTCTCCGCCTCGGTGATGACCTTCGAGCACCGGACGCTCCTGTTCAACCTGCTCGACACGCCGGGCCACGAGGACTTCTCGGAGGACACCTATCGGACGCTGACGGCAGCGGACAGTGCCATCATGGTGCTCGATGCGGCCAAGGGCGTGGAGCCGCGAACCCTGAAACTGGTCGAGGTCTGCCGCCTGCGCGATATCCCGATCGTCACCTTCATCAACAAGATGGACCGCGAGGCGCTCGATCCGGTCGACCTGCTGGAAGACATCCAGGACAAGCTGGCGCTGGACACCGTGCCGATGCAGTGGCCGTCCGGCTCGGGCAACCGTTTCAAGGGCGTGCTCGACCTCAGGACCCGCGATCTGGTCGGCTATGTGAAGCCGGGCGATGACCGCGACGACACGGCGGCCAGCCCGCGCTGGTCTATCGATGGCAATGATATCCGCGAACACATCTCCGAGGCCGAGCTGGACGAGCTGACCGAGGGCGCCGAGGTGGCCAGCGAGCTGTGCCCGGCCTTCAAGATGCAGAGCTTCCTAGAAGGCCACATGACGCCGGTCTTCTTCGGCTCGGCGCTGCGCGGCTTTGGCGTGCGCGAACTGCTCGACGGGCTGGCCGACATCATTCCCGGACCGGGACCGATGGCCGCGATCCGCAATGGCGAGGCAGTCGAACTCGAGCCGGGCGGCAAGGAAGTCGCCGGCTTCGTGTTCAAGGTGCAGGCCAATATGGACCCCAATCACCGCGACCGGGTGGCTTTCGTGCGTCTGTGCTCGGGCACCTTCAAGCGCGGCATGAAGCTGAAGACCGAGGCCGGCAAACAGCTGACCGTGTCCTCGCCCATCCTGTTCTTCGCACAGGACCGCGAGATCGCCGACGAGGCCTTTGCCGGTGATGTGATGGGTGTGCCCAACCATGGCACCCTGCGGGTTGGCGACAGCCTGTCCGAGACCGGCAAGCTGCGCTTCTCCGGCATTCCCAATTTCGCCCCGGAAATCCTGCGCCGCGCTCGTCTCGCCGATCCGCTCAAGGCCAAGCATCTCAAGAAGGCACTCGAAAGCCTTGCCGAGGAGGGGGTCACCCAGCTCTTCCGGCCGACGCTGGGCGGCGACTTCATCGTCGGCGCCGTCGGGGCGCTGCAGATCGACGTGATGCGCGAGCGGGTGGCAGCGGAGTATGGCCTCGAGGTCGATTTCGAACCGGCTCCTTATGACACTGCGCGCTGGGTGACCGGCGAGCGGGCCAAGATCGAGGCCTTTGCCGACCGGCATAAATCGGCCATGGCCGAGGATATCAACGGGGACCCGGTCTTCCTCGCCAAATCCGCCTGGGAAGTCTCCTATTCGGAGGAGAAATTCCCCGACATCACCTTCCACCGAGCCAAGGAGCGCGCGGCATGACCACGAGCCCGCCGATCGAGGACACGCTGGCCGGTCAGACCGGACAGCTCTGGGCCATCGCTGTCGATGTCTGGAACACGTCGTTTCTCGGTGTCGGTGTCGGACAGGGGCTGCTGGCCCTGCTGGTGGTCCTGATCGGCTTCGCGGCCCGGGGCCTGATCTCGCGCTGGCTGATCGATGTGCTGAAGCGTCTCGCCAAGCGCAGCGAAACCACCTTTGACGATGCTGTCGTCGACGCCCTGGCGGGACCGATGAAGCTGGTGCCGGTGATCGTCGCGCTGTTTTTCTCGCTCAACATCCTGCAGATCGGCGACCAGGGTACCCTGCGCGGTCATCAATTCGTCCAGTCCCTGGTCGTGATCGCGCTGTTCTGGGCCCTGCACAATGCGGTCGGTCCGCTCTCCCATGCGCTGCAGGGCGTGCGCAATGCCCTGACCCCGGTGATGATCGACTGGATGACCAAGGCGTTGCGTATCGTCTTCATCATCGTCGGTGCCGCCGCCGTGCTGCAGGTCTGGGACATTCCGGTGGCCGGCATTGTCGCCGGTCTGGGCCTGTTCGGCGTCGCCATCGGGCTTGGCGCGCAAGACCTGTTCAAGAACCTGATCGCCGGCATCCTGATCCTGACCGAAAAGCGCTTCCTGCCGGGTGACTGGGTCAAAGTGGACGGGGTGGTGGAAGGCACTGTCGAGGAAATCAATTTCCGCTCCACCGTGGTGCGCCGGTTCGACAAGGGCCCGGTCTATGTGCCCAATTCCAAGCTCTCCGACAGTGCCGCGACCAATTTCTCGCGCATGACCCATCGCCGGACCTACTGGATTATCGGTGTGCGCTACGACACCACGGTCGAGCAGCTCAAGGAAATCCGCGACAAGGTTCTCGCCTATGTCGAGACCCATCCCGAATATGCCCAGGCACCGGAGGTCTCGACCTTCATGCGGGTCGACAGTTTCGGCCCGTCCTCGATCGACTTCATGCTCTACTGCTTCACCAAGACCACCAATTGGGGCGAGTGGCTGCGCCTGAAGGAAGAACTCGCCTTCTTCATCAAGGACACGGTGGAGGGCGCCGGGACCGAATTCGCCTTCCCCTCGACCAGCCTCTATCTGGAGAGCGGCGCCGAGCTGTTCAGCCCGCCTGGCAATGCCGCATCGCAGGCGGTGGCGGCGGACGCGGCCAGCAAGGGCTGACAAGCCCTGCGGACGTCGTCCGCACCGCCGTGCACCCGGAGCCTCATGCGCCCGGCAACAGTCCCGCTCGCCGGCGCAGCTCCTGCGCTGTGCCGGCATTCAGCTGCCAGTCGAGATCCGACACCAGATCGGGCACATCGCCCCAGGCGGCGCGAAAACTCGCCCGTGCGGCGGACAGCTGATCGTGGAGCAGTCGGACGGCCGGATGATCGGCCTCCAGGCCTTCGGCGAGGGCCCAGCGTCGCCAGTCCGGCGCGTCCTCGATCTCGCCAAAGCCTCGCCCGATCATCACCAAGGCCAGCAAGGTGTCTGCGGTACCGAGATCACCATACTCGTCGAACACGGTGATGCGCAGGGGCGGCAGGGTTTCGCTGTGGATCAGGATGTCGGTCGCATCGCTGTCGAGCACTGCGAAGTCCGACGGCATGATCTGCAGCCGCAGACCCGCGTCTGTGAGCCATGTTTCCAGCGTCTGGATAGCGCGTATCGCAAGGGCGGGGTCGAAAGGGGTCGGCATCGTGGAAGACTGCCATGACAGGTCGCCAACCGGCAATCATGGAGCCCGCTGCGCAGCCCGCTGAAACACCGGTTACTAGGCCGCCATGTCGCGGCGCATGCGCCAGAAGCGGATGGCGCGGGCGGCGTCGTCTTCGGAGATGGTGTCGTAGAGCTTGCCCAGTTCGCGGGCGTCGCGGAAGGCATCCTCACCCTTGTTGTGACGCAGCACGGCGAGGGTCACGAAGAGGGCCTTGTCGAAGCCGGCGGACTTGCAGATCAGGGCCAGCGGATCGATGCTTTCCTGCTCCAGCGCCCGCTTGGCCGCGATATAGTCGACCCCGCTCATTTCGGCGAAGGCGACATGGCATTTCACATGGTCACCCTGGCGCAGCAGGCTGGCCAGGAGTGTGCCGTCGAGTTTCTTGCGCATCGCCATGGAGCGCACGAATTTCTCGGCTTCCGCGATCGACTTGTCGTGCTTCATGCGTGCCGCGAGGCGGGCTTTCGAGACGGCCATGGCCTGGTCGATGATCGCCGGATCGACGCTGTCGAAACGGTCCATGATCTGGTCCCGCAGGTGATTGCGCACGGTTAGCATCAGGTCGGCGAGAATGTCGTTCGGCGTGTCCGCGCGCCTGACCAGCGGCGCCTGCAGGATCTCGGAGGTCTCGGCCCGTTCCGAGACGGTTTCGAAGGTCTCGCGCGAGAGCCGGGCGCCGTCATTGGAGATCAGGGTGGCGACGGTCTCGTCATCACCGCGGCGCACGATGGTGTCAGAGAGACGCTCGGACACGGCCTCACGGCGCGACATCGCCTTGAGGTGATCCTGGCCGCCCTTTTCGGCAATGCTCAGAAGGTCGTCCTCGGACAGGACCGAGGACCGCGTCAGCATCGGGGCGGCAACCTCGATCGCATCCTGGGCCAGTTTGAGGACCAGGCCGCGCGGTGCCAGCTCGGTTCCGGCGAAGCGGTGGGACAATTCCTCGCGGGCTTCCAGGGCGGTCTGTTCGGCAAGGGCGCTGAGCACTTCATCGAAGCGCCCGGACACGGCGCTGTCGCGTTCAGGCGTTTCCTCGAAGAAGAGATCGGTCACCTCGCGCAACAGGGTCCGGCGCCGATCGCTCGATTTTTCGCGCGCGAGGTCGACCAGATTATTGAGCTTGCTGATGACCGCCATGTCCCACTCCGCGCGATAGTGAACGGGCAGGATGCCCGTAGCCGGTAAAAAAATCGTGGCAGCGATCATTCAAATTGTCTGGTTCTCGGGCAATTGTTCAGATTTCGGGCCCATCGGCCGGGCCCATCGGCCGGGCCCATTGGCCGGGACCGTCCGGCCAGCCTCCTTAGGGCCATTGTTCAGTACGGGCCGCGCAAGGTCGCCCGCAGGGCCGGCAGTTCGCGCGCGCTGGGCGGGCGTTCGGCGGCTGCGTCGATGCGCTCGCTGAGGGAACGGGCGAGGCCGGTGACCTGGCCCGGCGCCCGGTAGGGCGTGGGCGCGGCGGAGAGGAGATCGCAGCCCGGATCGGTACCGGTCAGCTCGGCCCGGGTCCAGACCCAGGACTGGCACTGGCCATCACCGGCGCACAAGGCCGCGCAGGTCTGCGGTGTGAGGTCTTCCATGGTCAGGCGCTGATAGACGGCGCCGCGCCGGGCATGGCCTTCCAGAATATCATCGGCGAGGGCCGCGGGGGCGGTCAGGCCCAAAGCCAGCAGGGCCGGCAGAGCCAGTCGCCCCCACAGCCGGCTGCGGCGCTGCGCGCGGGACGGGCTCATGCCCGTGCCCGGCGGTGGGTCGGCGGGCAGATATCCGGTCGCGACGGCCCGAAGCTGAGCTTCGCGCCGAGGCTGGGGATGACCGCGTCCGCCGCCATCGGCGCGCCGATCAGATAGCCCTGCACATGGCGGGCGCCGAGGGAGCGCAGGATATGCATCTGGGCCTCGCTCTCGACGCCTTCGATGACACAGCCCAGATCGAGCGTCTGCGACAGCGACAGCATGGTCCGGACGATCTTGTAGGACGAGCTGTCCTCGAGCATCTGGCTGACAAAGGAGCGGTCGATCTTGAGTTTCGAGACGGGCAGCTGCTGCAGGTATTGCAGGCTTGAATAGCCGACACCGAAATCATCCAGGGCGACGGAGTGGCCGGCCTCGGAAATCCGGTTGATGGCGCGGCGGGCCTGGTTGAAATCGCTCATCATGGCGGTTTCGGTGATCTCGAACTCGATCCGCTTGGCCGGCAGGCCGCTGGCGCGCACGGTTTCCAGCACGCTGTCCATGGCCTGCGGTGACATCAGGTCGTGGGCCGACAGGTTGAAGGCCAGTATCAGATGGTCGGGCCAGCTTGCCATCTCGGCCAGTGCCTTGGACAGCAGGACCTGGGTCAACGGGCGGATCAGTCCGGCCCGCTCGGCCGCCGCGATGAAGACGTCCGGTGAGACCGGGCCGAGCTCCGGGGAGTCCCAGCGGGCGAGGGCCTCGAAGCCGACGATCTTCGATTTGATGATGTCGTATTGCGGCTGGAACTTGATCGTGAACTCGGCCTCGTAGTCGCATCGGCGCAGCGCCTTGTCGACCTGGCTGGAGGCCGTCATCTCGTGTTCAAGCGCGGCATTGAAGAGCACCGCCTTGCCCTGCAGGGCGCGCTTGGCGAAATACAGGGCGTGGTCGGCCCGCTCCATCAGGTCGTGGGTGCTCAGGCTCGGATCATTGCAGATCAGCAGGCCGACCGAGCCCGAGCCCTTGCAGGTGTAATCGCCAAGATCATAGGGACGCGACAGCGCCGCCTCGATCCGGTGCCCGAGCTGGAGTACGGTCTCGGCGCGGGTGCACGGCGCCGGGGCGATGAGGGCGAATTCGTCGCCACCGAGCCGCGCCGGCATGGCGCTGTCACCGGCCACGCCGCCCAGCCGCCGGGCCACGGTCTTGAGCATTTCATCGCCGGCCGCATGGCCATAGGTGTCATTGACCGGCTTGAAGCCGTCGAGGTCGATCAGGCCGAGGATGAAGGGCTCGCCATGTTGGCGCAGGCGCTCGAGCCGGCTTTCCAGGGCCACGAAAAAACTGCGCCGGTTGGGCAGGTTGGTCAGCGCGTCGCACTCGGCCAGATGGCGGGCTTCAGCGGCCAGGGCCTCGGCCGTCTTGCGATCCCGGATCGCATCGCGGTGCGACTTGATCGAGAAAATCACCGCATTGCGGACGATCAGCGCGATCGCCACCGCTGCGGCAACGCCGGACAGGCCGATCCAGAGATAGTCACCGAGCCGGTCGGGGATATTGAGCGCTATCAGGCCGAAATAGCACATCAGCGAAACCAGGATGGTTACAGATATGCTGCGCAGACGAGGCAGCATGGTGGCGAAGATCGGCATCATCAGAACCGCATACGCCAGGTTTTCTTCCTGGAAATCGAGCAATTGCTGGAGATTGGCGTTGAGCACGAGCAGCCCCGCCATCAACAAGCCGCACCCTTCCACGCGGTTGGTCGTCAGACGCTTGCCGAGATAGCGCCGGACCCCGATCACCAGGAGCGAGCTGAGGGCCAGCGACACGGTCATTGCCGGTTCGAAGGGCCCGCCGGGGAAAAGGATCCGGGTCACCATGTCGAACAGGAAGTAGCACAGGGTGGCGATTGCGGCGCCGCGCAGGATCGGCTGATAGGCGACCGTGATGTCGCGGGCACTGATCCGGGGTTGGCGGCCATCCGGACGATCCCGACGAGCTTTGCCGGCCGCGCGGTCGGTGCCGCGTGCGTCAATCGGGTCTGGCGTGGTGTGCGTTTCCGGGCTGGCAGGCCGCATCATCAGCTCTCGTGTTTGGCTGAGGCGCTTATGGACCGATTGCTCTTAAATCGTGGATAAGCGGTCCGGTAAAATTCGATCTATCGGCGATTTTCCTCAAATTTGAACTGGCAACGCCTGATTGAATTTCCGCGGGGAGGCAGCTAGGAGCAAGCAGGGACAGCCAATTGGATGCGGCCGCACCGTGAGCCGGAGGGGATGGACGTGAAGGGTTTCGTCGAGAGTTCGCGCTTCCGCGATTTCATCATGGCGCTGATCGTGTTCAACGCGATCACGCTGGGGCTGGAGACCTACCCCTATGAGGGCGAGTGGTTCCACACCTGGCTGCCCATTATCGATCGCGTGATCGTCGGCGTTTTTGTCGTCGAGATCCTGCTCAAGCTGATCGTCTACCGCCACCGCTTCTTCACCAATGGCTGGAACTGGTTCGACCTGACCGTCATCATTATCTCGATCCTGCCCGCGGCCGGTGGCTTCTCGGTCCTGCGGGCGCTGCGCATCGTGCGGGCCTTCCGCCTGTTCTCGGTGATGCCGGACCTGCGCAAGGTGGTCGAGGCCCTGCTGCGCGCCATTCCGGGCATGGGCGCGGTGATGGCCGTGCTGGGGCTGATGTTCTACGTCTCGGCCGTGATGGCGACGAAATTCTTCGCCGAGAGCAATCCGGATCGTTTCGGCTCGCTGGGCGAGAGTGCCTTTGCCCTGTTCCAGGTGATGACGCTGGAAGGCTGGGCCACCGATGTCGCCATGCCGGTGATGGAATTCCACCCCTGGGCGTGGATTTTCTTCCTGATTTTCATCGTCCTGACCAGTTTCGCCGTGCTCAACCTCTTCATCGCTATCATCGTCGACAGCCTTCAGGCCAAGCATTTCGATGATGAGGAGGCGCGCGACGCCGAAGCCGATGCCGATCGCGACAAGCTGCACCAGCAGATCGCCGAGATGCGGACCGAGATCGCGACCCTGACCGGGCTGGTTCAGCGCTCGCTGGGCGGTGGTGCGTCGGCCAGTATCGCCGAGAAAGACGCCGACAGGTCGGAATAGAAGGCGGCCAGCCGCTCCTCGCGTTCCGAGCGCGTGCGGGGGGGCGGCGCCGATAGCGGCCGGGCCGGCAGGCCTTGATGGACCCGGGTCATGTAGCGCTGCCAGATGATCGCCGGCAGGCCGCCGCCGGTGACATTGTCCATCGGACTGTCATCATCATTGCCGACCCAGACGCCGGCCGTGTAATCGGCCGTGTAGCCGACATACCAGGCATCGCGGAAGGATTGGCTGGTGCCGGTCTTGCCGGCCGAGGCCCGTCCGGGCAGGGCAGCCCGGCGCCCGGTCCCGGCCAGCACCACATCCTGCAGCATGGTCGACATCGAGCGTGCGACCTCGGCGGTGGTTGCCCGCTGGGCCGGGGTGTCGACATGCTCGAACAGGATGTTGCCGCGGGAATTGGTGATCGAGGTGATGAAATACGGTGTCCGCCGCGCCCCGTCATTGGCAAAGACGGCATAGGCCGACGTCAGCTCGAGCAGGTTCACTTCGGCGGCGCCGAGCGCGATGGCGGGCAGTTCGGGCAAGGGTGAGGTGATACCAAAACGCCGTCCGACCTCGACCACGCGAGCAATCCCGACCTGGTCACCAACCTGTGCCGCGACCGTGTTGATCGAGCGCTTGAGCGCTTCCTGCAGCGTCACCAGACCGCGAAACCCGCCGGAGAAATTCTGCGGCGTCCAGCCTTCCAGGTCGACCGGCTCGTCCCACACCGCGGAGGACGGATCGTAGCCGGCTTCGAGGGCGGCGGTGAAGACGAAGGGCTTGAAGGCCGAACCCGGCTGGCGCTGGGCCTGCATGGCGCGGTTGAACTGGCTGGCCGCATAGTCGCGCCCGCCGGAAAAGGCCCGGATCGCGCCGTCCGGTGCGAGCAGGACGACTGCCGCCTCGCCGGCATTCTGCGCCGCACCCTCTTCGTTCAGCACGTCCTCGACGATATCATGCGCGGCACGCGACAGGGCCGGGTCGAGCGTGGTGTGAATGACCAGGTCGGGCACCTCGGCAGCGACCAGGCCGGCCGCTTCGGCGAGGGCATAGTCAAAGGCATGGCCCCAGTTCGCCGTGGCGTTGGGATCAGACGTGTCGGAGACCGGCGCGGCCGGTTCGGCGATCGCCGCGTCATGGGCGTCCTGGTCGATATAGCCGGCCTCGAGCATGGCATCGAGCACGGTCGCCGCGCGGGCCTGGGCGGCGGCGAGATTGACTGTCGGATCGAGCCGGCTCGGCGCCTTGGGCAGGGCCGCCAGCAGGGCCGCCTCCGCCAGGGTCAGCTCGGTCGCCGGCTTGTCGAAATAGCGCTGCGCTGCGGCCTCGACCCCGAAGGCACGGGCGCCGAGATAGATCCGGTTGAGGTAGAGCTCGAGGATCTCGGTCTTGCTGAGATGGGTTTCCAGCTGACGCGCGAGCCGCATCTCCTGGATCTTGCGGCGCAGCTCGCGGTCCGGCGACAGGATCAGGTTCTTGACCAGCTGCATGGTGATGGTCGAGCCGCCCTGGACCGAGCGTCCGGCCCGGAAATTGACCCAGAGGGCGCGGATCACACCGCGCAGATCAACCCCGCTGTGCGCGTAATAGCGCTGGTCCTCGATCGCCAGGAAGGCTTGCGGCACATGCTCGGGCAGGGCGTCCAGCGCCACCGCACGGGCATAGAGCGGGCCGCGCACCGCCAGCACATGCCCCTCGCGGTCCATCAGGGTGACCGAAGGCTCGCGCCGCGTCGCCCACAGCTCGGCGGCGCTGGTCGGTGAGGGCGGCAGGTCATGGAAGGCCCAGTGCCAGCCGATCCCGGTCACAAGCGTGCCCAGCAGCACAAGCCCGCCCAGCACACCGACAAGGATATGTCGGATGCGGCGGCTCTGCTGGTCACGCTCCATCATGTGGTCGGCGCGAAACGGCGTCTGTTGCATGCTATAGCCATCCCTGTCGGGCTCAGTCTAAAGCCCCCCAATCGAGGCTAAATTCAGGCGTTTCTCATGGCATTGCCTTTCTGGAAGATGAAATCTCTCGGCGAGATGAGCAAATCGGAATGGGAGTCGCTGTGCGACCATTGCGGCAAATGCTGTCTGATCAAGCTCGAGGACGAGGATACCGGCCTCAATCTCGACACCGACGTCGCCTGCAAGCTCTATGACTGCAACAAGGGCGGCTGCCGCCACTATGCCAACCGTCACACCCATGTGCCCGACTGTGTCGTGTTGACGCCGGAAAACGTCCCGACCCTCAACTGGATCCCGCAAACCTGCGCCTACCGCCTGATCGCCGAGGGCCGCGACCTCTATGACTGGCACCCGCTGAAGACCGGCGACCCCGACTCGACCCGAAAGGCCGGCATGTCGGTCATCGGCCGGGTGACGTCGGAAACCCAGTTCCCCGACCCCGACAGTGTCGACTGGGAGGCGCGGATCACCGAGTGGCCGGGTGAGGGCGAGGACTAGCTCGGATCAGTCTGGCTGACCGACCCGGTTTTCCATTTTTCCCGGGCGAAGGCCCGGGTCCGACCGAGCCCGCCTTGAAGCGATGAGTGTCCCGTTGGTCCCGGATAGCGCTGCCGCGCTTCCGGGAAAAATGTGTGTTGAGACGGATAGCAAAACGACCGCCGCGCGCCGATTGTCCGGCATTTTCACGATCCGCTTAATGTCAGCGAAACTGCACCTTCAATCAGGTGTTTCAAATTCGAGCCAAATTCGCCAGAACCGGTCGCAACAGGGCGGCCGGAGCTGGTCCGCCTTCACCGAATACTGACCGATGATTTTGCCTGACGGGGCCACAAGGCGCGGATAAACCGGCCGCTATCCCCGTCACCGTCCCGAAGAACCCGTGACCGTGCAGGCGGTTGCGGGTTTTTTCGTGCTGGATATCCGACCGGTGACGGGGCGAGCCTAATATTCGGCATGACTGGAAAACCCGGACGCGGCCGCCGCGACAAGATGGATATCTACCCTGGATATCTGATGTTTCTGAACGGCGAGACGGTCGAGACGATCGCCAGGGATTTCGGTCTCACGACCGCCCAGATGCGCAAGCGGATCAATCAGCTGCGTGCGCTGGAGCCGAGTGCGCTTGAGGCCGTTCGCCAGGAGGCGTGGGAGCGTCGCCGACGACAGGTGGAGATTGAGTTCCTGAGGGGCGATCCCCTCAAGGCGACGCGCCTCGCCAATGCCGATGTGGCGTTGCGCAAGGTGGACCGCGCCAGGGTCGAGGCTCTGGAAGCGGCCGCAATGGCCGAACAACCAGACGAAAACAAACCGGACGAGGAGGCAGCGATCGATGACGCAGTCCAGCAAGCTCGCGACGATGCTTTCCTTTGTCGACACGTTCTGGGCCCTGACGAAGCGGGAGCGGGAGAGGGCCTGGCACAAGGAAGCGGATCGCCAGCGAAGAGACGCGATCCATACCGACTTCCGCTACCACGCGACGGGCCCGCAACTCCCGCCGCCGGGTGACTGGCTGACCTGGCTGTTTCTCGGTGGCCGCGGCGCCGGCAAGACCCGCGCCGGGGCCGAATGGGTGCGCCATCGGGCCCTGCGGACAGTGAGCCGGATCGCCCTGGTCGGACCGACCTTCAACGATGTCCGCGAAGTGATGATAGAGGGGCCCTCAGGCCTGAAACATCTGGGCAGCGCGATGGAAAGGCCGCGTTATGAGGCGAGCCGCCGGCGTCTGGTCTTTCCATCGGGCAGTCAGGCCTATGCCTTCTCCGCCGAGGATGCGGACGGGCTGCGCGGGCCGCAATTCGACTTTGCCTGGGGTGATGAGTTCGCCGCCTGGCCGGACCCGCAACGTGTTCTCGACACGCTGCGCATGGGGGTCCGGCTGGGCGGTGCGCCGCGGATATTGCTGACCACCACGCCGCGCCCGATCCCGGCCTTGAAAGCCCTGGTGAAGGCATGGGATCCGCGCGGGTCGATCCGGGTGACCCATCAACCGACAGCCGCCAATGCCGCCAATCTGGCCCCCGGTTTCGTTGAATCCCTCAACGCCGCCTATGGCGGGTCGATGCTGGGGCGTCAGGAGGTGGAAGGTCTGTTGATCGATGACCCGGACGGTGCCCTGTGGACGCGGTCCCAGATCGAGGCGGCGCGGTTGGCGGCGACCGGCAATGCCCTGCCGGAGCTGGACCGTATCGTGGTGGCGCTCGACCCGCCGGCGACTGGCGGGCCGCGTGCCGATGAATGCGGGATTGTGGTCGCCGGTGCCCATGGTGAAGGCCTGGCACGCTGTGCCGTGGTGCTGGCAGACCTGTCCTTCGGTCCCGCCTTGCCGGCCGAGTGGGCGGCCCGCGCTGCGTCGGCCTTTGATGATTACAGCGCCGATGCGCTGATCGCCGAAGCCAACCAGGGCGGCGACATGGTACGCGCGGTCCTGCAGGCGGCGGCACCCGGCCTGCCGGTCCGTCTCGTACATGCCAGCCGCGGCAAGCGCGCCCGCGCCGAACCGGTGGCCGCCCTCTATGCCGCCGGCCGCGTCCGCCACGCCCGCGCCTTCCCGGCGCTGGAGGACCAGATGTGCGCCTTCGGTGCCCCCGACGGCCCCAAATCCAGCCCCGACCGCGTCGACGCGCTGGTCTGGGCGATCAGCGACCTGGTGCTGGGGCGCGGCGGGGCGCCAAGGCTGAGGCGGCTTTGAGGTAGCGCTTTTACATAGTACACGTTATAGGTGACTTTCGGCAGCGCGGCACGTGAACAGGATTGCGGCTCGTTTGCCAGGCGCTATTCGGTTGTGATATATCATGGTGATACATAGCTCGTGACCAAGGGGCCCGGAAAATGGCGCCCGGCTGACGCGACGCGACGGATCAATGCCTGGGCCCGTGAGCCGGGATTGACCCTGACCAAGACACGGCACGCCAAGGAAAGGTTGCTCGAACGGAACCTGATCGAAGCGGACCTGCTGCACCTGCTCAAGAACGGATTCGTCCACGATGAAGCCGAGGCTACCCCGTATGAAGGTTGCTACAGATACAAGGTCGAAGGCATGACGCCGAACAGCGCCGGGCGGACCCTTGCCTCCATCGTGATCCCGGGCCCGGACCGCGGCCTGAAGGTCGTGACCATCATGTGGAAGGACGAAGCATGAGTGAGCGCCGCATCAATTACCGTTATGACGAGTGTGGCCTCGACAATGTCATCCTGGAGGACTTTCCGGTCCAGATGGATGAGGCCGGCGACGAGGTCATCACGATCCCGAATGTCAACGTGCTGCACCAGGTGTTGGTGTCTGCGGTCGCCCACAAGGAGGGGGGACTCAACCCGAAGGAAATCCGCTTCCTGCGCAGCGAGATGGGTATGTCCCAGGCCGAGCTGGCAAAGCTGATCGGCCGCGATGGCCAAACCATTGGCCGCTGGGAGCGCGGGGAGACGAATATCGACCAGACGGCGGAGATTGTGCTCCGGATGAAGGCGATCGAATTCACCGGATGGGCCGGCCTGCCCATCGATGAATTGGCCAGTCGCACTGTTTATTCGGCCGAGCAGAAGCCGATTGTGATCGATGCCGCCGACCCGACGCATTATCCGAGAAAAACGGCCGCCTGACCCGCCCACATTCGGACGCTTCGGCGTTCGGCAAATCAGCCCCGCCATGCGGGGCTTTTTTGCGCCCGAAATCCAGACATCCACGCTTGAACCCGAAGGAGCCCCCCATGGCCCACTGGCTCGACCGATTGTTCGGCCGGGAGGAGAAATCCGCCCTGTCCAGTCGTCTGATCGCGCTGACCGCCGCGACGCAGACCGGCTGGGTGCCGCGTGCCCTGCCGGCGATGATGCAGGCCGGCTATGCCCGCAATGCCATCGTCCATCGCTGTATCCGGCTGACCGCTGAAGCCGCCGCAGCGGTGCCGCTGACGGCGTCGGACGGGACGATCGCGCGCCTTCTCGACATGCCCAATCCGGACCAGTCCGGACCCGAACTGTGGGAAAGTCTCTATGGTTATCTACAGCTGGCCGGAAATGCCTATCTGGAGCTGGCGAGCCTGGCCGATGAGCCGCGCGCGCTTCATCTCCTGCGTCCGGATCGCATGCGGGTGCTGGCGGGACCGACCGGTTGGCCGGAGGGCTGGGAATATGCCGCCGCTGGCCGCAAACGCCGGTTCCAGCGGGACCGGGCGTCCGGTCGTGCTCCGGTTTTCCACATCCGGCTCTTTCACCCCGGCGATGATCATTACGGGCTGTCGCCGCTGGAAGCGGTGGGCCGGGCGCTCGATCTGCATACTGCCGGCTCCGACTGGGCCAGGGCGCTGCTGGCCAATGCCGCGCGTCCCTCCGGGGCGCTGGTCTTCAAGGGCGCCGACGGTCATCTCAGTCCGGACCAGTTCGACCGCCTCAAGGCCGAGCTGGAGGCCAGCCATACCGGTCCCGCCAATGCCGGCCGGCCGCTTTTGCTGGAGGGCGGGCTGGACTGGACACCGATGGCGCTCAGCCCCGCCGACATGGACTTCACCGCCGCCCGCCGCGAGGCCGCGCGCGAGATCGCGCTGGGGCTTGGCGTGCCGCCACTCCTGCTTGGCCTGCCGGGCGACAACACCTACGCCAACTACGCCGAGGCGAACGCCGCCTTCATCCGCCAGACCGTGCGGCCGCTGGTGATGAAGATGGCGCGGGCCCTGACCATCTGGCTGCGGCCCTGGTCCTCAGCCGGACTGGAGATCCGGCCGGACTTTACCGCCCTCGAGGCACCGGAGCCGGACCATGCGTGAGGCAGAAAACTGGAGCGTCCAGCGCCAGGTCACGCTCGGCCTGATCTTCGCCATCCTGCTGCAAACCTCCGGGGCGCTGATCTGGTCCGGCCGCGTCGGCGAGCGGCTCGACTATCTCGAACAGACCAGCGACCGGCAAAGCCCGCTCGCCGAACGCCTGGCCCGGCTCGAAGCCGAGATGCGCCTGGCGCGGGAAAGCCTGGTGCGGATCGAGCGGCGGATGGAGGAGTGAGGTCGCCGCAGGTCTCGTGAAAGCGGGCGCCCCGGCGCTCATTTGCCAACCCACTCCCACCTACCCACCGTCATCCCCCGGCTTGTCCGGGGGGCCTCAACCAACCTGCCAGCCGGGAAGCCGAGGTCCCCCGGATCGCCGCTGCGCGACGCCCGGGGGATGACGGTGGTTGGGTGAATTGAATTCTTCCCCCCGACAAGGACATCCCAACCATGACCGACACCCTCGCCATCGAGGGTCATGCGAGCCTGTTCGGGCTGGCGGACCTGGGCGGCGATGTGGTGGCGCGCGGGGCCTTTGCGGCCTCGCTCGCCACCCGTCGCACCATTCCCATGCTGTTCCAGCACGACCCGTCCGAGCCGATCGGCGTGTGGACCGCGATCACCGAGGATGCCCGTGGCCTGCATGTCCGCGGCGAGATCCTGACCACCGGCGCGCGCGGCCGGGCGGCGGCCGCCCTGGTCCGGCGCGGCGCGGTCGACGGACTCTCTATCGGCTTTCGCACCCGCTGTGCCCGACCCCGGGAGGTCCGCGGCCGTGTTCTCACCGCGATCGATCTCTGGGAGGTCTCCATCGTGACCTTCCCCATGCTGCCGCAAGCGCGCCTGCGCCTGGTGGCGCCGGTCGGCGACCGTGTCGCCGCCTGACCTTTTCGCCTTCAAAGCCTTTGCCAACCCAGGAGTACCCATGAGCA
Organism: Maricaulis maris; assembly: GCF_036322705.1. Lineage (NCBI taxonomy): Bacteria > Pseudomonadati > Pseudomonadota > Alphaproteobacteria > Maricaulales > Maricaulaceae > Maricaulis > Maricaulis maris. The sequence continues at coordinate 1,840,311 of NZ_AP027270.1, read as the reverse complement.
AGGAAACCAAGATGACGACCGTATCGGCCGAGAGCCGGGCGGTGATGGGCGAGCTGCTCGCCGCCTTCGAACAGTTCAAGCAGGCCAATGACCAGCGTCTCGCCGAGATCGAGACGCGGGCCGCCGCCGACGTCCTGCTGGAGGACAAGCTGGCTCGCATTGATGCCGTACTCGACAGCCAGAAATCCGCGCTCGACCGGCTGGTCAGCGAGGCCGGGCGACCGGGTCTGGCCAGTGGTGGCGAGATGAGTGCCGCCTCGGCCGGTTTCACCGCCTATATGCGGCGCGGGGAGAGCCATGAGGGCAAGTCGCTGACCGCCGGTGTCGGCAGCGAGGGCGGGCATGTCGTGCCGGCCGAGACCGAGGCGCGCATTGACCGTCTGCTGGCTGAGGCCTCGCCGGTCCGGGCCATCGCCACCGTGCGCCAGACCGCAACCGGTGTCTTCCGCAAGCCGGTCTCGCGCGGCGGCGCGGCGACCGGCTGGGTGTCGGAGACGGCGGCCCGTCCCGAGACCGATGCGCCGAGCCTGGAGCTGATCGAATTCCCCGCCGCCGAGCTCTACGCCATGCCGGCCGCGACCCAGCAATTGCTCGATGATGCCATGGTCGATGTCGAGCAATGGCTGGCCGAGGAGGTTCGCGACGTCTTCGCCGCCCAGGAAAGCGCCGCCTTTATCGCCGGTGACGGCATCAACAAGCCGCGCGGCCTCTTGGACTATACCGCCGTCGCCGAGGGCAATCAGGCCTGGGGCGAACTCGGCTATGTCGCGACCGGCACGTCCGGCGGGTTCGACGCGACAGATCCCGCCGACGCGCTGATTGACCTCATCTATGCGCCGAAGACCGCCTATCGCGCTCGCGGCCGTTTCGTGATGAACCGCCAGACCGTCTCCGCCGTGCGCCGCTTCAAGGATGCCGACGGCCATTATCTCTGGCAGCCGGCGCTGGGCGAGGGGGCAACCTCCACCCTTCTGGGCTATCCGGTCACGGAGGCCGAGGACATGCCGGATATCGGCGCCGACAGTCATTCGATCGCCTTCGGCGATTTCGCCCGCGGTTATCTCGTCCTCGACCGCCAGGGCGTGGAAGTCCTGCGCGACCCGTTCAGCGCCAAACCCTATGTCCTCTTCTACACCACCAAACGTGTCGGCGGCGGGGTGCAGGATTTCGAGGCGATCAAGCTGTTGAAGTTCGGGGTGAGCTGATTTCGCCGAATCTGTCCAAATTCACCGTCATCCCCCGGCTTGTCCGGGGGACCTCAGCCCACCTGCCGACAGGGAAGCGCAGGTCCCCCGGATGACCGCTTCGCGGCCACCGTGGGATGACGGTGTTTTGTGGTGGTCGGTGCAGCGCGTCAGCGCTCATGGCCCCATACATCCCTTGCCGGGAGTTCGCCGTATCCGGTTTTCCGGGTCAAGGGCCGCAACGCGGCCGCTTCGCGGTTTCACCCTTGAGCTGGAAAACCGGATACGGCCGGCTGGCTGACAAGGGATCAATGGCTCAGTCCGCGCCGGGACGCCTGTTGTTACTCGCACCGGCCAGAGTTTTGCGAATGGCCGCAGCGGCTTTTTCGCTTGCATCTCTGGCTGGAAGCCCTCGGTCGCGCGTCGGTTCCATCATGGCGCTGATGATGATCGACATCGCGACGAGCGGTGCCCCGATGACCGAGCCGAACAGGATGATGAATGCGAGCTGCGGCACCGTCTCAGGCGCCAGTTGCCACCACGCGACCAGACCCAAAGTCAAAACAATCCATATCGCCAAGCCGATCAGTGCCGCCTTCGCCCGATCAAGCACTTCGCGCCATAAGCGCGGTCGACTGGCTCCGGAATTCTCCCCCATGTCCCTCACGCTCCCTGCTTCATAGTGTCAGGCTCCGGCTTGTCCCAGCGGGTGAACATCAGCCAGGGATTGATGAGCATTCCGAGAATGAAGAGGGCGAGCGCCGGGCCGAAGAAAAGCAGGGTCAGGGGAGCTTGAAAAAGCCTGAGAAACGCATCCGCCAGCGGGTGGACATGGTAGGCGACCAGGACGAGACAGGCATTGCTCGCAAAGAGCGCATAGTGAAATCCGACACCCGGCAGGTAGACGCGGGCGTTTTCGCGGCCCCAATCCGGCAAGGGGTGGCGTTTCAGATGTCCGCGACGGCCGATTATCCCGCCCCAAGTGTGCCAGAAGGACATTGTCCTTGACGACAGTCCGAACCGTTTTCGCAAGCTCCAGCGCGTCGGAACACGGACCAGAAAAGCCGTCAGGAATGCCAGCGGCAAGGCCAGCGTCAGTCCGACCGCTGTGAGCTCATCCGATCCGCTCGCCGGCGCCAATCGTGCGGCGATGATCAGGGCGAGGGCGGCCAGAGCTGTGCCCAGACCGTGAGCGATCACCTCGACCATGAAAGCCGTCATGGCGCCCGGCGCTGACCCTTTTCTATCACTCCCGGAGTTTTCCCCCATGTCCCTCACACTCCTCACTCCGCCCGCCGCGGAGCCTGTTTCGCTGGCTGAGGCCAGGGCGCGGCTGCGGGTGTCCGATGCGTCGCAGGATGACGCGATCAACCACTGGATACAAACCGCCCGGGCGCGTGTCGAGCGGGATACCGGGCGGGCGCTGCTCGCCCAGACCTGGCTGGAACGGCGCGATGTGTGGTGGGGCGAGGGGCGTCTGTCGGCCTTCGGGACGCGATTCAGGCTCCTCAAACCGCCCCTGATCGCGCTTGAGGCGGTCACGATATATGGCGCGGATGACACGCCGTCGGAGATCGATCCGGCGGCGTTTTTCGTGGACACGCTGAGCGACCCGGGCCGGCTGGTCCTGCGGTCAGGCGTGAGCTGGCCGCAGCCGGGACGCGCGGCGGCGGGGATCGAGATCCGCTTTCGCTGCGGCTATGGCGATCTGCCCGGGGACGTGCCGGCGCCGCTGCGCGAGGCCGTGCTGCAGCTCACCGTCCACCTGGCCGAGACCGGTGGAGCGAGTGCGCCGCCGCCGGGCTATGCCGCCCTGATCGCCCCGTTCCGTCGGGTGCAGCTGTGAGCGGGGTGGTTGAGGCCTTGCGCGCCGCGCTCGAGACCGGATTTGCTGCTGATCCGGCAGTGATGGCCCGGCTCGGCGATCCGCTGCGGCTCTATCAGAGCCGCGCCCACCGCGCCGCCTATCCGCATGCCAGCTGGTCGCGGGTCGAGACGGTCGAGACCGGTGCCGACGGGGTTCGCCTGCTGGACGTCCGGCTGGGCCTCGATGTCTGGCAGCGCGACAGCGATCCCGGCCCGGTGCTCGATGCCCTCGCCGACGCCGTGATCGCGCTCGCGACGCCGGACCTGCCGGCGCCCTGGCACCTGGTCACCCTCCATCCGACCTATCGCGACGTCTTTGCCACGCGGGATCGGCGCTTGCGGCGCGGTGTGCTGCGGGTGCGGGCGGTGCTGGGTGCACTCCCTCTATAATTGTTGTTGATAAAGACAAACCTTTGGATTGAAGTCGCGAGGTTGGCTGCCCGAGATAGATAATGCTCCAATACGCTCCGCTCTTGATTGCCATTGGCTCGTTGATCACAGCGACGATGTCATTCCTCAGTTTTCGGCACGTTAGAAAAGCGGCGGTGAGAAGTGAGACCGTCAATTTGATAATGCGTATGACATCCGACGCGCATGTATCGGGTATGCTTGATAGATTTAGAAGTTTGCGGCTCTCGCTTGACGCTCAAGACCGGTCGAATCCCTCACTGGATACCCTTCGCCGTCACACTTTTGTCTGGGATGGGGCGCCATGGGACCCGACCCGTGTGGTCAAGGACATGTTCAACTTTTACGAAGCGATGGCGTTGGGCGCACAGGCGAACTGGCTCGACGAGAAAATTTTGCGCTCTTATTGGCGCACCAGCTACGTTTTGGATTTCGCAGACTTCACGGCATACGTAGCCGATATGAGATCCGAAGCTCTTGGTGGCCCAAGACTCTACAACGCTTACGAAGCTCTCGTCAGGAAATGGCGTTCCAGCGCGGTCTAACTCTGCGAAGTGTCTTGGAAGCACCGCGCCCCACCCGCCCCAACACCCCATCCCAGCCGCCCCTTACAGGGCGGTTTTTTCTTGTCTGATTGGCGCGGGCCTGCCGCGCGAGACCGAGGAGGCATGCCATGACAGTCCAGCCTGGCCGCGACATTCTCATCCGGATCGGGGACAGTGCCGATCCGCCGACTTTCACCAGCGCAGCCGGGCTGCGGCTCAAGACGATCTCGCTCAATGCCCGGCCCGTCGATGTCACCCATGCCGAGAGCGTGGAAGGTTGGCGCGAGCTGCTGGCCGGGGCCGGGGTGAAGACCTGTTCGGTGTCCGGCTCGGGTGTCTTCGTGGATGCCGCGGCCGATGCCCGCATCCGGCAGGCCTTTTTCGACCAGTCGCGCGATGACTGGCAATTGCTCATTCCCGATTTCGGGACGCTGACCGGGCCTTTCCAGGTCGCGGCGCTGGATTATGCCGGCCGCCATGATGGCGAGGCGACCTGGTCGATGAGCCTGGCCTCGGCCGGGCCGCTTGCCTTTGAGGGGCTCTAGATGGCCAACCCGCAACGTGGCGAGGCTGAACTGGTGATCGGCTCGCAGACGCTCACCCTGTGCCTGACGCTTGGTGCTTTGGCCGAGATCGAGACCCTTTGCCGGCCGGGCGCCACGCTGACCGCGGAGACCCTGCTGCGCGTACTTCATGCGCTGGCGCGGGGCGGCGGGTGCGCGATCGGTCTGGCCGAGCTGAAGGCCTTGCCGGTGAAACTCGATGATGCCGCCGAGGCGGTTGCCGCCTGCCTGGGCAGCGGCCTCGAGCCATGAACTGGGCATCCATCCTGCGCCTCGGCCTCGCCCTGGGGCTGCGGCCGCATGAGGTCTGGCGCCTGTCGCTGACCGAGTGGCGCGCCCTGACCGAGGCGGGCGTCGGGCCGACGCTCGACCGGGCCGGGCTGGAGGCGCTGCGCCAACGCTTTCCCGACACCAAGGAGACATCCTCATGAGCACAGTCGATGAAGGCGCGAGCGATCGCGCCGGTGAGGCCCTGGACGCGCTCGCTGACGGCCCTGCCGCGCGGGCGGCCGAGCGTATCGAGACCGCTTTCGAGCAGGCCGGGAGCCGGATCGAGCAGGCGCTCGGACGGGCGGCACGGTCCGGCGAAGCGGATTTTTCGCGCATGACCGAAGCCATTCTGGCTGACCTGGCGCTCCTTGCGGCCCAACAGGTGGTCGAGCGGCCGCTGGCAGGGTTGATCGACCGGGTGCTTGGATCGGTAACGCCGAGCGGTGGCCGCGCCGAGGGCGGACCGGTCCAGGCGGGGGCCGCCTATCTGGTCGGTGAACGCGGTCCGGAGGTCTTCACGCCGGGCGCGTCCGGTCAGATCGGCCCGGCAGGCGGCGGCCAGGCCGTCCATATTCATCTCACCCTGCCCCCCGGCCCACCCGGTCACAGCGAGCAGGCGATCGCGCAATCGCGCGGGCGAATTGCCCGGGCACTGGCGCGAGCAGTGGATGAGGGGAGGCGCTGGTCATGAGCGTGTTTCATGAGGTCCGCTTCCCCTTCCCGGTGGCAATCGGGGCGACCGGCGGGCCGCAGCGGCGCACCGAGATCGTGCCGCTCCTGTCCGGTCGCGAGCAGCGCAATACCGCCTGGGCCGATAGTCGGCGCCGCTATGATGCCGGGCCGGGCGTGCGCTCGCTGACTGATATCGCGGGACTGATCGCCTTCTTCGAGGCTCGGCGCGGCCCGCTGCACGGGTTTCGCTTTCGCGATCCCTTCGACAATCGCTCGACCACGCCCGACCGGGCCCCGGCACCGGACGACCAGGTGCTCGGTACGGGCGACGGCGGACAGGTCAGCTTCCAGCTCGTCAAACACTATGAGAGCGGCGGCGACAGCTGGACGCGGACCATCACCAAGCCGGTCGACGGTTCGGTGCGGGTCGCCGTCAACGGGGTCGAAACGGCGGCCTTCACGGTGGATCTTTCGAGCGGCGAAATCCTGCTGGCCGTGCCGCCACCGACAGGCGCGAGCGTGACGGCGGGCTTTGCCTTTGATGTGCCGGTCCGTTTCGAGCTCGACCGCCTCGACCTGGCGCTCGAGGAGCCGGGGGCGGGCTCGGCGACATCCATTCCCCTGATCGAAATCAGACCCTGAACCGGCGGCCGGCGAGGCCGCAAGGAGGTGAGCATGAAAGACGTGCCGGAGGATATCCAGGCGGCGCTCGCGAGCGGCGTGACCACACTGTGCGATTGCTGGATCGTGACCCGGACCGACGGAGCGCAATTCGGCTTTACCGATCACGACCGCGATTTCGTCTGGCAGGGCGTGACCTGTCGTGCCGGTAGCGGATTTGGCGGCAGCGACGTCGCCACGGAAAGCGGGCTGGCACCCGATCAGACCGCGCTGGTCGGCGCTCTCGATGACGCCATCCTGCGCGATGCGGACCTGGAAGCCGGCCTGTGGGCCGGGGCCCGGGTCGAGATCGCGCGGGTCGACTGGTCAACGGGGGCCGGCGTGACGTGCAGCCAGGGCGAACTCGGCGAGATCCGCCGGGTTGATGGCCGCTTCGAGGCCGAGCTGCTGGGGCTCTCCCATCGCCTGTCACAGGTGACGGGCCGGGTCTTTGCCCGGCGCTGTGATGCGGAACTGGGCGATGCGCGCTGCGGGGTCGAGACGAGCCATCCCGGTTTCGCCGGAGGTTGCGACAAGGCTTACGCCACCTGCCGCGACCGTTTCGACAACACGCTGAATTTCCGTGGCTTCCCCTACATGGTCGGCAATGATGTGCTGCAGGCGGGACCGGCGGCTGACCCGGTCCGCGATGGCGGATCGCGGGAGCTGACCGGATGAACGCCCGTCCGGCTGCCATGGCGGCTGCGCCGGCACCGGTATCCGCGCGAGGTCTGGCGCTGGCCGAAGCCCGGCGCTGGATCGGGACACCCTATCGTCACCAGGCCAGTTGTCTCGGTGCGGGCTGTGACTGCCTCGGCCTGGTACGCGGCATCTGGCGGGCGCTCTACCGGGAGGAGCCGCAGACTGTCCCGGCCTATCAGCGCGATGTGTCCGGAACGCCGCTGTCCGGTGAACTCATGGCAGCGGCGCAGCGCCATTTTACCGAGATCGACAAGGCGCAGGCGCGTCCGGGTGATGTTCTGCTGTTTGCGGCCGAGCCGGGCGGTCCGGCGCGCCATTGCGCCGTGCTCTCCCAGCGGCAGCGGATCATCCATGCCTATTGGCATCGCAGCGTCTGCGAGACGGCGCTGACGCCCTGGTGGCGCCGCCGGCTGGTCGCCGCCTTCGCCTTTCCCGAGCCGCCCGAACGCGATCGGTCCGCTCAAGACCTGATGGAGATGACATGGCCCAGCTTGTCCTGACTGCCGGGCGCGCGGCAATGTCGCTCGCCCGCTCGGCCCTGCCGGCGCTGGGGCAGGTCGCGGCGAGTGCCGCCGTCAACGCGCTGCTGTCCGGGCGGGAGGGGCCGCGCCTGATCGAGCTGCCCGTCCAGACCTCGACCGACGGGGCCGCCATGCCGCGGCTCTGGGGCCGGGCGCGGATCGCGGGGCAGGTGATCTGGGCGGCTCGCTTTGCCGAGCATTCCGACACCGCCGGCGGTGGCAAGGGCGGCCCGAAAGAAACCCGTTTCACCTATTCGGTCTCTTTCGCGGTCGGGCTGTGCGAGGGCGAGATCGCCGGGATTGGCCGCATCTGGGCCAATGGAGCGCTGCTCGACCGATCGCGCTTTGCGGTGCGCTGGCATGCGGGCACCGAGGACCAGATGCCCGATCCGCTGATCACCGCCATCGAGGGGCCCGATGCGCCGGGTTTTCGCGACACCGCCTATCTGGTGTTCGAGGACATGCCGCTCGATGAATTCGGTCACCGCATCCCCAATCTTTCGGTCGAGGTTTTTCGTGGTGACCGTGGGGACGGGCTGGAAGCGCAGGTGCGCGGGGTCAACCTCATCCCGGGAAGTGGTGAGTTCGCGCTCAACCCCGAGCCAGTCATGCGCCTCGACGGACCTGGCGCCGAGACCCCGCTCAATCGTCATAACGGGCGTGGCCTGACCGATGTGCTGGCCGCGCTGGAGGATCTGGAGCGTGACCTCCCGGCCTGCCGCTCGGTGCAGATCGTGCTGGCCTGGTTCGGAACGGATCGGCGTTGTGGCTCCTGCGAGATCCGTCCCGGCGTCGAGGACCGCGAGACCCGGACCCGGCCGCAGGCCTGGTCAGCGGGCGGCGCGGATCGTGACAGCGCCTGGCTGATCAGTCGGGCCGACGGGCGTCCGGTCTATGGCGGCACACCGGACGAGGCCGGGGTGATCGCCCTGATCCAGGCGCTCAAGGCGCGCGGTTTCGCGGTGACGCTCTATCCCTTCATCCTGATGGATATCCCGCACGGCAACGTCCTGCCGGATCCGGATGGCGGTATCGGCCAGCCGGCCTTTCCCTGGCGCGGCCGGATCCGTCCGGACGCCGGTGGTGTGGCCGCTCAGGTTGCGGATTTTTTCGGCGCCGCGACGGCGTCGGATTTTGCTGTCGGTTCCGGCCAGGTGAGCTATTCCGGTCCGGCCGAATGGCGTTATCGCCGCTTCATCCTGAACTGCGCCGCGCTGGCCGCGGCGGCCGGCGGGGTGGAGGGTTTCCTGATCGGTTCGGAAATGGTGGCGCTTACCACGGCCGGCGCGGATGAGGGCTATCCGGCGGTGGCGGCGCTGTGCGATCTCGCGGGTGAGGTCCGCAGCCTGCTCGGACCGGCCACGCGCCTCTCCTACGCCGCTGACTGGAGCGAGTATCACGGCCACCAGGGCGATGGCGGCGCCAAGACCTTCCATCTTGATCCGCTCTGGAGCCATGCGGCAATCGACGCGGTGGCGATCGATTTCTACGTCCCGCTGGCCGACTGGCGCGAGGGCTCAGACCATCTCGACGCGGCGCTCGCCAGCCGGCCCCATGACCGCGCCTATCTCGCCAGCCAGCTTGCCGGCGGGGAGGGGTATGACTGGTATTATGCCAGCCCGGCTGATCGCGACGCCCAGATCCGGACCCCGATCGGCGACCCTGAGCATGGCGAGGCCTGGGTCTGGCGCTACAAGGATCTCGTCGGCTGGTGGTCCAACCCGCATCATGACCGGCCCGGCGGGGTGCGCAGCGCGACACCGACCGGCTGGGTGCCGATGTCCAAGCCGGTCTGGTTGACCGAGATCGGTTGTCCGGCGGTCGACAAGGGCGCCAACCAGCCCAATGTCTTCATTGATCCCAAGAGCTCGGAAAGCGCACCGCCCTGGTTCACGACCGGGGTCCGCGATGATCTCATCCAGCGCCGCTATCTCGAGACCTTGCTGGCGCATTGGAAAAGTGCCGAGGCCAATCCGCTTTCGCCGGTCTATGGCGGGCCGATGGTCGAGCCGGACTGGACCCATGTCTGGGCCTTCGATGCGCGGCCCTGGCCGGACTTTCCGGCCCGCGCGGAGATCTGGTCGGATGGCGCAAACTGGCGTCTGGGGCACTGGCTCAACGGTCGCGCCGGACTGGTGCCGGTCGCTGCCATCATCGAGGAAATGGCCGACGCCGTCGGTCTGGCCGAGCGCGATACATCGGCGACGCATGACCTGGTGGCGGGCTATCTCGTTGACCGCCCGATGCCGGCGCGCGACGCGCTGACCCCGTTGCTCGACTTGCTTGGCATCGCGGTGATCGAGGGCGCGGCCGGGGTTCGATTCGTGTCGGCGGGACCTGTGCAGCCGGCCCACCTGCTGAGCGATCCTGTGGACGCCCCGGCCGGTGATGGCGGTGACAGCGTCACCCGGCTTTATCCGGCACCGCTTGACCTGATCCGGGATGTCCGGCTCGGTTTTCATGACGACCAGGCCAGCTACCGCACCGGTCACGCCGCCGCGCGGGACACGTTCGGGACGGTGCAGGCGCAGGGGCTGACCGTCCCCGTCATCACCGATGCCGCCACGGCGCGGCGCTGGTGTGCGGACTGGCTGGCGGCGGCGCATGCGCAGGCCGAGCGCCTCGAGCTGGTCTTGCCGCCCGATGCGCTGGCGGTCGAGCCGGGCGACTGCGTGAGGGTCGCCGGTCAGGACTGGCAGGTTCGGGCGCTGGCCGGTCGGCATGCGCGGTCGGCGCAGCTGACGCGTCCCGATCCGCGCACGATCACCCTCGCGGCCGGCGAGGTCGGGGCCGGGCAATGGCCACCGGTCTCGGGCCTGCGCCCGGCGGTGGAGCTTCTGGATCTGCCCCTGCAATCGGGAGAGAGTCGGGATGGCCCGCGGGTTGCGGCCTGGTCACAGGCCTGGCCCGGCGCGGTCGATGTGCATCTCTTCGGAACGCACCGGCTGACCCTGACCCGCCCGGCGCGGATGGGGTGGCTGAACGCCGCCCTGCCGGCCGGACCGGTCGGGCGGTGGGACCGCGCGGCGCGCCTCGATATCGCGCTGCAAGGCGGGCATCTCGATAGTGCGGACCCGCTGGATGTTCTCGGCGGGCGTAACCGGATCGCGGTCGAGGCCGCGCCGGGCTGCTGGGAGGTGATCGGTTTCACGCAGGCGGTACTCGACGCGCCGGGGCGCTATCAGCTCAGCGGTCTTCTGCGGGGTTTGGGGGCCAGCGAGGCGCAGGCGGCGGAGGCGGGTTGCCGCGTGGTCGTTCTCGATGATGCTTGCGCGCCGCTCGAGCTGGCGCCGCATGAGCGCGGGGTCGACCTGGATCTGGTCGCGGTGGCGAGCGGACTGTCCCCGCTCGACGCCGCCGCAACTGCGCGCACAGTCCCGCCAGTGTTCGCCGATCTTGTGCCACTGGCGCCGGTCCATCTGCGCCTGACCCGTCGTGCGGGTGCGATCCATCTCGACTGGATCCGCCAGACCCGGATCGGCGGCGATGACTGGTCGGCCCCCGATGTCCCGCCGGGCGAGGCGGCCGAGGCCTGGCAGATCGAGCTGGAAGCGGCGGGACAGGTCGTGGTCCTGCCGATCGCGAGCGAGGCGGGTCTCTCCCTGACCGATGGTGAGCTTGTGGCGCTCCTCGGCGCTTTGCCCGAGAGCCTCACCGTCCGGATCGCGCAGGTTTCCGCGCGCGTCGGTGCGGGGCGGCAGGGCGTGGCTGAGTTCAATCTGTGAGCCCGGCTTTGATATCCCCGGCAAAGCCGCTTACATGACGGCTGATCCAGTTTTACCATCGGCAAGGCGTGACGGGCATGGACGATCCCTACAAGACGCTCGGCGTCTCCAAGACGGCAACGGCTGACGAGATCCGCAAGGCTTATCGGACGCTGGCCAAGGAACTCCACCCGGACTCCAATCCGGGCAATGCCGCCGCCGAAGAGCGCTTCAAACACGTCTCCCAGGCTTTCAAACTTCTCTCTGACCCGGAAAAACGGGCCGAGTATGATGCGGCGTCGCGGGCCGGATTCCATCCGGGCATGGGCGGGGCAGGCGCCGGAGCGGGAGGCCGTCCGTTCAATTTCCGGCAGTCGCGCCATGCCGGTCGCGGCGGCTTTGAAGATATCTTTTCTGACCTGTTCACCGATTTCGGCAGCGAGGGGGGCGGTCGCCAGCGACAGGCGCCGGCCAAGGGCAATGACATTCGCCAGAGCGTGACGGTCGATTTCATGCAGGCCGCCCAGGGCGGCAAGCACCGGGTCAGGCTGCCAGGTGGCCGCACGCTCGACGTTGCCGTGCCGTCGGGCGCGAGCGACGGCCAGGTCCTGCGTCTGCGCGGCCAGGGCGAGCCTTCGGCCACGGGCGGCCAGCCCGGTGACGCGCTGATCGAAATCCGCGTAGCGGAACACAAGTATTTTGCCCGCGAGGGCAATGACGTCCGGCTGGAACTGCCGATCAGCCTCCAGGAAGCGACACTGGGTGCCAAGGTGCGCGCGCCGACGATCGATGGCCCCGTTGATGTCCGCGTTCCGCCCGGGTCAAGCACCGGCACATTGCTGCGCTTGCGCGGCAAGGGGTTTGCTGGTGCCAAGGGCAAGCGCGGCGACCAGCTGATCCGCCTGATGGTGGCGCTGCCGGCGAGCGATGAGGCCCTCAAGGCCTTCCTCGAGACCTGGTCGCCGCCGGAAGGCTATGACCCGCGCAAGGGGCTGCGGTGAAGACGGTCATGTTTTGGTCGTATCTTGTTCAGAACGGGTTCAGGGTGAACGCGTCAGTGTGAGTGCCATGTTGAGACATCTTGTGATCCTTGCCGGCGCCCTGAGCGTTTTCGCGGCCCCCGCACTGGCCGACGGCCCTGCGTCGTCGGCCCAGCCTGCCGGCTATGCCAGCCTGCAGGATCGCTACACCGCGCCTGAAGCCCGCGATGCGCGGCGGCAGGGTGATGTGGTGCCGGCCCTGCGCGTCATCAGCGAGGTGCGTCGCCGCTATCCCGGTGCCGACGTGCTCGATGCCGAGCTCGAGGGCGGCGCCCAGCCGCGCTACGTGATCAAGATCCTGACCCGTGATGGTCGCCGCGTCGATGTGGTTGCCGATGCCCGCACCGGGCAGATACTCTACGAACGATAGGGGGAATTCATGCGCGCGCTTGTTGTTGAAGACGATCCGGACCTGAACCGGCAACTTGGTCGAGCCCTCGAAGATGCGGGCTATGCCGTGGATTCCGCCGTGGATGGCGAGGACGGGCACTTCATGGGGGACACCGAACCCTATGACGTGGTCGTGCTTGATCTCGGCCTGCCGAAAATGGACGGCGTGACCGTGCTGGAACGCTGGCGCCAGGCCGGCCGGGATTTCCCGGTCCTGATCCTGACGGCGCGCGACCGCTGGTCGGAAAAAGTGGCCGGCTTTGATGCCGGCGCCGACGACTATCTCACCAAGCCGTTCCATACCGAGGAATTGCTGGCCCGCATGCGCGCGCTGACCCGCCGCGCGGCCGGGCATACGACGGCAACGATCGAGTGCGGCGGCCTGTCCATCGACACCCGCGGCGCCCGGGTCTTCATCGACGGCGCGCCGGTCAAGGTGACCTCACACGAATTCCGCATGCTGTCCTACCTCGCCCACCACCAGGACCGCGTGATCTCGCGCACCGAGCTGGTCGAGCATATCTATGACCAGGATTTCGACCGCGACAGCAATACGATCGAGGTCTTTGTCGGCCGCTTGCGCAAGAAGATCGGCACCGACCGGATCGAGACCGTTCGCGGTCTGGGCTATCGGCTGGTTGACCCGGTGGCACGCCCGGTTTCGTGAAGCGCCGGGCATCCCTTGCCTTCAGACTGTTTGCCGGCGCCGCCGCCTGGGCGCTGGTCCTCCTGCTTTTGGGCGCGGTTGCCCTGACAACACTCTATCAGCGCTCGGTGCTGCGAACGATGGACGACCGTCTATCGAGCGTTGTCGAGGCGCTGGTGGCGGCGGCCGAGACCGATCCGGGCGGTGGTATCGCGCTCGCCCGGCGACCCTCGGACCCCGCTTATGACCGCGTCTTTTCCGGCCGCTACTGGCAGATCATGGACGGGCCGGAGATGGAGGGCGGTGGTCATCAGTCACTGGTGGTCTCGCGCTCGCTCTGGGACGAGGTCCTGTCGCCGCCGGATCCGTTGATGCAGTCAGCGCTCGCCAGCCCCGGTCAGCTGATGGCTTTTGACACCAAAGGCCCCAGTGGCGAGCCGCTGCGACTGACCGCGCAAGCCGTGCAACTCCCCTCGCGCGCCGAGATGGTGATCATGATGGCGGCCGAGGATCGCGAACCGGCCGACCGCGAGGTGCGCAATTTCGCGATCACCTCGGCCATCATGTTTCTCGGCTTTGCCACCGCCATTGCCGCCGGCGTTTTCTTCCAGGTCCGGATCGGTCTGGCGCCCGTCCTGCGCATGCGCGACAGCGTGGCGGAGGTGCGAGAAGGCAATACGGACCGGGTCGATGGCGAGTTTCCGGTCGAGCTCCAGCCACTCGCGGACGAACTCAACGCCATGCTCGACCATTCGCGCGAACTGGTTGAGCGTTCGCGGACCCATGTCGGCAATCTGGCGCACGCGCTCAAGACGCCGATTGCGGTCCTGACCAATGAGGCGCGGGCGTCGGAGGGCGAGCTGGCGAGCCTGGTCCAGCGACAGACCGGGGTGATGACCGAGCAGGTCGAGCACCATTTGCGACGCGCGCGCGCCGCGGCCCATGCGAAGGCGCTGGGCGCGCGCACGCCCCTCGGTGCAACCGTGGGGGATCTCGCCCGGACGCTGGAGAAGATCAACCGGGCTCGCGGTATCCGCATCACAACCGAGGTCGAGGCGGAGCTGAACTTCAAGGGCGAGCGTCAGGACCTTGAGGAAATGATCGGCAATCTCATGGACAATGCCTGCAAATGGTCCGGCGGCCTGGTCCATGTCACGGCCGGGAGAACGGCGCCGCGCGAGTTGGCCGTGACAATCGAGGATGACGGACCCGGGCTCACCGAGGATGAGTGCGCCTCGGCGCTTCAGCGCGGTGTACGCCTCGATGAGCAGGCACCCGGTTCAGGTCTGGGTCTGGCAATTGTGTCGGACCTGGCCAAGGCCTATGGCGGAGAACTCAGCTTGTCGAGATCAGAACTCGGCGGCCTTGCTGCCTGTATTTCTCTTCCCGCAACTGGTCGCTAAGCGCTCATTAACCGAAGTCGTCGAAGACTAGGGTGGGCAAGAAACTGTGTATCCTCGGCCATGACAAAACTGTCACCTTCTCAGCGGGCAAAGCTTGAAGCGCTTTGGCGCACCATGCCCGAGCACATGCGCGCGAGATTGCGGGCGACGACGAAGGCTGCGGCGGCCCAGGACAAGTCATCGGCCGCGCTAAGCGGCATTTTTGCCGAGCTGGACGAGGCGATGCAGACACCCGCAGGTGATCTTGCGAAGGCCTACATCCTGTCTCCCTTGCGGCCCCTGGTTGGCGATTCCGCCCTTGTGCCGCCTTCGCGCTTCCGGTTTTCGAGCGAGGACCTGTCGAAGATCTGGGGCTGGATGGCCCGTGAGCTTGCGCCGGGCATGGTCGAGGCCGCCAAGAAGTGCAAGCGGCCGGAGACGGACCCGATCTGGTTCGACTATCGCCGCCAGGCCGGAGCTGCCCTGGCTGATGCCGTGCACAAGGCGGACCGGGTTCCCAAGGACATGACGGCTCTCCTGAAGCGCTTCGGCTCCGATGGGCGGACGATGCTGGCTGTTGCGATCACCCTCTTTAGCAATTGCGAAGACCTGGCGCGGGCGATGGGTGAGCTACCGCTCAAGATCGAGGATTTCGACGATGATCTCTCCCTGACCGTCATGCGGCTTCACGAGGAGATGCTGGAAACCAATCCCGAGGCGGCGCTGTGGATCCTGCTCCTGACCATGGGCCGGCTGGATTGTCCCTGGCAGATCTTCCGCGTCATCAAACGGATCGGCCGGCGCGATGACGATCTGGTGGTGCAGAAGACCGAGATTGCGGCCGTCGGCGACGCCGTGCTGGACGATACCGGTTTCTTTGCCGCGCGCCTGAAACAACCGCCCCAGACCCTCGAGGAAGCAAAGGCCTGCGCCCTGGTATTTGACCGATTCGTCGCCTTCTCGACCGGAATGACGGCCGAATTCGGCATCCGCAAGGATGGCCGGTGGGGCCGGTCGCTGTTCGGCTTGCGGGCCGAGGCGTCGACCAATGTCGAGAAGATCCTGGCCAAGGTGCCGCTGGCCCTCGATTCAGGCCTGCCGGAGCCGCGCCGGGGCCGCAGCGGCCGCGTGATCCCGGCCCAGATCCCGAACACGGCCGCGATCGACAAGGCCGAGGGCCTGCTCTATTTCCTCAGTCGCTGTCGCAAACATGCCACTGCAGCGGCAATCGCCTCGACCCAGAAGCGGATCGCCGACGCGGCTGAAAAACGGATGCAGGAAGCCGGCGACATGCTGGTCGACCTGATCGTCGGCAGCGAAGGCCAGAACCGGACGACCGCCCAGGACGGGCTGGACATCACGGTTCGCCTGATGGACTCGGCCGGCCTCGACACGGCGGCTGCGCTCCTGCGCCGCCGCGGTGCTGCCGCGGCCGCGGCATAGCGTCCCGCGCCGCGCCGTCTGTCTTGCATCCGGGCGCCGGGCAACGTACGCGGAGACCATGAACCAGACCGATCCGACCCCGACCGCCCTGGAAAGCCGAACGGCCTTGCATGATCGCCTGCATTCGCCGAGTGCTGCGCGCAACCGCGACGTGATCGCGAACGTTCTCTCGCGCGTGCTGCCGGACCAGGCCGAGGTGCTGGAGATCGGCTCGGGAACCGGCGAGCATGCCGTCGCCGCCTGTCATCTGCGGCCCGATATCACCTGGCAGCCCAGCGATCCCGATCGCGAGGCCCGCGCCAGCCAGGCGGCCTGGGCCAGCGAGGCGTCCGGCGCTATCCGTGCCCCGCTCGAGATCGATCTCCTGCGTCCCGAGACCGTCGAGGTGATCGACGGTTTCGATGCGCTGGTCTGCATGAATGTCATCCACATCGCGCCCTGGGCCGTGGCGGAGGCGCTGGTGTCGCTGGCCGCCCGCAAGCTTCGACCGGGTGGCGTGGTGGTGCTTTACGGCCCCTACAAGCTCGGCAAGGCGACGGCGCCCTCCAATTTGCAATTCGATGCCTCGCTGAAATCGCGCAATCCGGCCTGGGGCGTCCGCGATCTCGAAGCCGTCATCGCCCTGTTTGCCGGTCAGGGTCTCGTGCTTGACGCCCGGGTCGAGATGCCGGCCAATAATCTTTCGCTCGTTTTCGTGCCTTCATCCTCTCGCCCGGGGAGCACCCGCTGATGCGCCATCGCAATCGCCGTCTGGCCACCATTGGTGCGGCCGCCATTGTTCTTGTTGCCGCCGTGGCGCTGGGCCTGACAGCGCTTCGCAGCGCGGTCGTCTTCTTCTATTCGCCGAGCGAGATCGCCGCCGAACACCCCGGTACCGAGGCCCGGATCCGGGTCGGCGGCCTGGTTCTCGAGGAATCCGTGGGTGAGGACGAGGCGGGCGCTACGCGCTTCGTGATCACCGACCGGGCCCGGGAGGTCAGCGTTGTCTATTCCGGCCTGCTGCCGGATCTCTTCCGCGAAGGGCAGGGGGTGATCGTCGAGGGGCAATTCGCCGGGGACGGCGTCTTCCAGGCGCGGACCGTGCTGGCCAAGCACGACGAGACCTACATGCCGCCGGAAGTCGCTCAGGCTTTGCGCGAAGCCGGCGTCTGGCAGGGTGAGGGCGAGGGCCCGGCCGCAGAGCCGGCCGTCGAACCGGAAAGCCGCTGAGCCCCCGGCCGTATGGTTGCGATGGCCCTGTTTCACGGGCGTGCCTGACCAGGCCTTCTCAATAACGGGCCCATCCCAACACTGTGGATTGCGTCTGCGTTTGAAGCTCTTACCTGTGAGGCAGCAAATGGAGACAGAGCATGGCCCGATCAGAGCGCGTTGAGTTTACCGGGGCCCTTGGCGAGACCCTGGCTGCGAAGCTCGAGCTTCCGGACGGACCGCCTGCGGCATACGCGCTGTTCGCGCACTGCTTCTCGTGCAGCAAGGACATCCTCGCCGCGAGCCGTATCGCGCGGCGCCTGACCGCGGCAGGCTTTGCGGTCCTGCGTTTCGACTTCACAGGGCTGGGCCAGTCCGAGGGTGATTTCGCCAACACCAACTTCTCGTCCAACATCCAGGACCTGCTCGCCGCGGCGCGCTACATGGACGCCGAGCATGGTGCGCCCGCCCTGCTGGTCGGCCATTCGCTGGGCGGCGCTGCCGTTATCGCGGCGGCCGGTGACCTGCCCTCGGTCAAGGCTGTGGCGACGATCGGGGCGCCGGCCGACGCCAATCACGTCACTCACCAGTTCGCCGAGATGGTCGACGCCATCAAGCGTGACGGACGGGCCGAGGTGTCACTGTCGGGGCGCTCCTTCACCATCACGAAGCAATTCCTCGACGATATCGCCGGTCATGCGCTCGAGGAGGCCGCGGCGGAATTGCGCAGCCCCTTGCTGATCCTGCATTCGCCGGTCGACCAGGTGGTCGGGATCGATAACGCCTCGCGGCTCTTTGTGGCGGCGAAGCATCCCAAGAGCTTTGTCAGCCTGGATGATGCTGATCATTTGCTGCGCGGCGAGCGCGACGCGCTCTATGCCGCCGATGTTATCGCCAGCTGGGCCGCGCGCTATGTGCTGAGCCCCGGACCGGCTGTGCCGCAGGCGGACCGCGATGGCGCGGTGATCGTCCGCGAGACCCGTCGGGGTCCATTCGAGAATCACGTCGTCGACGGCGATCATGTCCTGGTCGCCGACGAGCCGGTCTCGGTCGGCGGCTTCGATGCCGGCCCGTCGCCCTATGGCTATCTCAGCGCCGCGCTGGGCGCCTGCACGTCCATGACACTGCGCATGTATGCCACCCGCAAGTCCCTGCCGCTCGACCGGGTCACGGTCCGGACCGCCCACAGCAAGGGACATGCGGAGGATTGCGAGGCCTGCCTCGACGGGCAGGAACGCAATGTCGACATTTTCGAGCGCGAGATCGTGCTCGAAGGCGCCCTTGATGAGGCCCAGCGCGCGCGCCTGCTGGAGATCGCCGACAAGTGTCCGGTGCATCGGACCCTGAACAGCCCGGTGGTGATCCGGACCCGCCTGAAAGATGACGGGTAAGTTACCGTTTGTAATGTTATTGTAATGTTTGCGTCACGCCGGGTTTAATCGCCGGACGTGATCCTGTCCCTCCAATCGCAACGGAAAGGTCGTCGATACTCATGATTTCGGTTGATCGCATGCGCCGCCTCGGCGGTGTCTCGCTCCTGGTGCTCTCCGCACTGGCCGCAGGAACTCTTCTGGATCGTTCGATGGGAGAGGCTCACGCCTTCCAGTCGGCAGACGAACACCGGTTGTCCGCCGCCATACCGGCTGGCGCGCCGATGTCCTTTGCCGATCTCATCGAAAGTGTCAGCCCGTCGGTTGTCACCGTACAGGTCAATAGCTCCACCCCGGAATCGCCGCTCGGCGAAGGCGGTCCGGACCTCGACAATCTGCCGCCGCAAATGCGCGAGTGGATGGAGCGCCAGTTCGGTGGCCAGCGTCCGCAACCACAGCCGCGACAATCGCTCGGTTCGGGCTTCTTCATCTCCGCCGAGGGCTATATCGTCACCAATAATCACGTGGTCGCCGGCGCTGACGAGATTACCATCGGCACGTCCGAGGGCGAGGAATACCCGGCCCGCATCATCGGTACCGACCCGCAGACCGATCTCGCCCTGCTGAAGGTCGATGCGGATATCGACTTCCCCTTCGTTCGTCTCGAAGAGACGCCGCATTACCGCGTCGGGGACTGGGTCGTGGCCGTCGGCAATCCGTTCGGCCTTGGCGGCACCGCGACCGCCGGCATCATCTCGGCCATCGGCCGCCCGATCGGCAACTCCACCTATAACGACTTCATCCAGGTCGACGCCCCGATCAACCGCGGCAATTCCGGCGGTCCGACCTTCGACCTGGCGGGCAATGTGATCGGCGTGAACTCGCAGATCTTCTCGCCGACCGGCGGCAATGTCGGCATCGGCTTTGCCATTCCCTCCGACATCGCCGCGCGCATCGTCGCCGACCTGCGCGATGACGGCCGCGTCGCTCGCGGCTGGCTCGGCGTGTCGATCCAGAACGTCACAGAGGATATTGCCGAGGCACTCGGTCTCGACGAGCCGCGCGGCGCCATCATCAGCTCCATTGTCGAGGGCGGTCCGGCCGACCAGGCCGGTTTCGAACGCGAGGATGTCGTGCTCGAGATCGACGGCGAGACGGTTGACGGTTCCCGCGATCTGACCCGCCGCGTCGGCAATGTCGCGGCCGGTGACGATGTCCGCTTCCTGGTTCTGCGGGACGGGCGTGAGCGTACCATCCGCGCGACCCTCGGTGATCGCCCGGGCGAGCAGCAACTGGCCAACATGAGCAGTGTCGACCAGGCGCCGGTCCGGACCGCGGTGTTCGGCATGTCCCTGGCGCCTCTGGCTGACGAGGACCGCGAGGTCCGCGGTCTGGGGCCGAACGTCCAGGGTGTCGTGGTCGACGAACTTGAACCCGGCAGCGAGGCCGCCCGCAAGGGGGTCCAGACCGGTGATGTCATCCTGGAAGCCGGCGGTAATGCGGTGACCAGTGCCGAGCAACTCCGCAGCATTGCGGACGAGGCTCGCGAAGACGGTCGCAGCGCCATTCTGCTGCTGGTCGAGGGACGGGGCGGTCAACGCTATGTCGCTCTGCAACTCGGCTCTGCCGACTAGAGAAAGAGGAGATCGGGGTGCGTATTCTGATCGTTGAAGACGACCGCGAAGCGGCCAGCTATATCCGCAAGGGCCTCCGCGAAAGCGGGCATGTGGCCGATCATGCCGGCGACGGCGAAGAAGGTCTGGAAATGGCCCGTGCAGCGGAATACGACGTGCTGGTCGTCGACCGCATGATGCCGCGCATGGATGGCCTGTCGATGGTCGCCGCGCTGCGCGGTGATGATGATCGCACCCCGGTCCTCATTCTCTCCGCCCTTGGCGAGGTCGATGACCGCGTCGAGGGCCTGAAGGCCGGTGGTGATGACTATCTGGTCAAGCCCTATGCCTTTGCCGAGCTGCTGGCCCGCGTTGAAGCGCTGGCCCGCCGCCGCGATCCGGACACGGTTCGCACCAAGCTGGTGGTCGGTGATCTGGAGATGGACCTGCTCGCCCGCACCGTCGTGCGCGAGGGCGAGGACATCCTGCTTCAGCCGCGCGAATTCCGCCTGCTGGAATTCCTCATGAAGCATTCCGGCCAGGTCGTGACCCGCACCATGCTGCTGGAAAAGGTCTGGGACTATCATTTCGACCCCCAGACCAATGTAATCGACGTGCATATCTCCCGCCTGCGCTCGAAGATCGACAAACCCTTCCCGCGCTCGCTGCTGCACACGGTGCGCGGGGCCGGTTACCGCCTGCAGGCCTGATCGGGCATGCAGGCGCGTGGGGCTGCCTTCCTGAGAACAACGGCCTTCCGGCAGACGCTTCTGTCGGCGGCCCTGTTCGCCTTGTCGAGCTTCGTGACGCTGGGCTTCGTCTATGCGGCCTCGGCCGGCATGGTGCTGCGCCGGGCCGACTCGGCAATCAATGAGGAAGTCGAGGCGCTCGACGCCAGTTTTCAGGCTGGCGGCATCCGCACCGTCAATCGTTACATTCTCGAACGCACGGTCGGCGGCGGCGCGGACTACCTTTATCTGCTGGTCCACCCGACCGGGCGCAGCCTGTCCGGGAACCTGACCTATTTGCCGGACGTGCAGCCCGATGATGAGGGCCGCGTCCAGTTCACCTATCGCCGGCCCGCTGCCGGCGACCGCGACGACGCCGACGGCAAGGATGACCGCACCGCGCGCGGTCGTATCATCGATCTGCCCTCGGGCTATCGTCTTTATGTCGGCCTCGATGTCGACGAGGAAACGCGCCTCGTCTCGCGCATGCTCAATACCATCCTTGCGGCCTCGGCGCTGGCGCTGGCGCTGGGTGTGGCGGCGGGCATTTTCGTCAGTCGCCGCTTCGTACGCCGTCTCGACCGCATCAACACGGTGGCCCGGCGCGTGAAGGCCGGCGACCTGCAACCACGGGCGCCGCGAAATTTCACCGGCGACGAGCTCGACGAGCTGTCGGAAAACTTCAACAACATGCTCGACCGGGTCGAGGCGCTGATGCATCGCATGCGTCATACCGGCGATAGTATCGCCCATGACCTGCGCACGCCGCTCACCCGTATGCGCAACCGGCTCGACGAAGCCCTGCGCGAGGATGGTGATCGCGCCTCCCGCGAGCAGGCCCTGGAACGGGCAGTCGCCGATACCGACGAGCTCCTGGGCATTTTCAACGCGATCCTGTCGCTGTCCCGGCTCGAGGCCGGTGAGAGCCGGGCCTCGATCGGGCGCCTCGATCCCGCTGACATCGCGGCTGATCTGGCCGAGCTCTATGAGCCGGTGTGCGAGGATGAGGGCCTGGCCTTCGCCAGCGAGATCCAGTCCGGTCTGACAATGCTCGGTGATCGCGGCCTGCTCTCCCAGGCTCTCGCCAACATCCTCGACAATGCGGTCAAGTACACGCCGTCCGGCGGCGCGGTGACCCTGCGCTTGCGCGAAACGGGCGAGGGCAAGATCGAGTTCTCGGTAACCGATACCGGCCCGGGCATCCCTGACACGGATCGCGAGCGTGTGACCCAGCGTTTCGTCCGGCTGGACAATTCCCGCACCAAGCCGGGCTCCGGGCTCGGACTGTCGCTCGTCCAGGCCATCGTCGATGTCCATAACGGCCAGTTCGAGCTGACCGAAGGGCCAGGCGTGGTCGAGGGCGGACACGGCCCCGGCCTGCGCGCCTCGCTGTGCTTTCCCAAGGCGCCGGCCAAGCCTGACTGAGGCAACGACCGGATTTTGCGCGTGCGCGGCTTCCCGTCCGGGCCGGATCAGACCAGTTTGTCGACATGACAGATCCCGCGCAGCCACTGACCCCGACCCTTCCTGCCGGAACCGCGCCCCTCCCGGGGCGCCAGCCCGGCGCGGCCGCCCATGTGCTGGCATCCCTGCCGGATGCGGTCCGGGCGAGTCTCGGCCCGGTCGCCGGCTTTCTCGACACGGTCTTCGCGGCCGCTCCCTATCTCGCGCGTCTGTCCCAGCGTCGGCCCGATACCCTGCAAGCCTGTCTCATCGAGACGCCGGACCGTCTGATTGCGATGGCGATCGACAATCTTCGGATCGCCGGAGCGGGGGCCCCGGATGCGGCAGCGCTCGATACCGCTTTGCGTGAGGCGAAGAGTGACGCCCATCTCGTCACCGCGCTCGCTGACCTCGCCGGCGTCTGGGATGTCCGCGCTGTCACGGCGGCGATGACCCGGGTCGCCGATGCCGCCCTGCAGGCGGCGCTGCACGCCCATGTCCGTTTTCTGGCCGGGCAGGGCAAGGCCCATCCCGTCACCGATCCGGACAATCCGATCCCGGGTGTGATCATCCTTGCGCTGGGCAAGATGGGGACGGGTGATCTCAATTACTCCTCCGATATCGACCTGATCGCCGTCTATGACGCCGAAACCCTGTTGCTGCCCGAGACCGAGGAGCCCCGAAAGCGCCTGCCGCGACTGATCCAGTCGGTGGTGAAGTCGCTGCAGGACGTGACCGCGGATGGCTATGTCTTTCGCGTTGATCTGCGCCTGCGGCCCGATCCGGGCGCGACCCCGGTCATTATCTCGACCGACGCAGCGCTGAACTATTACGAAGGCATGGGGCAGACCTGGGAGCGCGCGGCCTGGATCAAGGCTCGGGCCAGTGCCGGCGACACGGCGGCTGCCGCGCGTTTCCTCGGCTTCATGCAGCCCTTCATCTGGCGGCGGTCGCTGGACTATGCGGCGATTGACGATATCCGCGGGCTGGCCCGACAGATCCAGACCGTCGGTCGCCGGGCCGAGATCCGCCCGGCCGGGCATGACCTCAAGCTCGGGCGCGGCGGTATCCGCGAGATCGAATTCTACGCCCAGATCCCGCAGCTCGTCTTTGGCGGCCGTGATGAACGGGTACGGGTCCCGGGTACCCTTGATGCCTTGCAGGCGCTGGAGCATGTCGGCGCGGTGGAGGCCAGCGTCCACGCCTCACTGACCGCCGACTATTGTGCCCTGCGCAGCTGGGAGCACCGGATCCAGATGCGCCAGGACGAGCCCAGCCAGACCATACCGCTGGATGCCGCGGCCCGTGCCGATCTGGCCGCCCTTGCCGGCTATGCCGATCCTGCAGGCTTCGAGGCCGATGTGGAGGCGTGCCTGCAACGGGTGCATGGTCATTTCTCGGACCAGTTCGAGAATGACGAGGCGCTGGCCTCCGAGGCCGGCTCGCTGATCCTGACCGGGGTCGAGCCGACGCCGGACACCATCACCACCCTTGAAACGCTGGGCTTTTCGCAGCCCGCTGCCGTGTGGGCGACGCTCAATGGCTGGGCGGCCGGGCGCGTGAGGGCGGTTCGCTCGAGTCGCGCCCGTACCCTGTTTGCCCGTATCGCGCCGCAACTGGTCGATCGCATGGCGGCGACCGGCGAGCCCGATGCCGCGATGACGCGGTTTGCCGCCTTCTTCGAGAACCTGCCGATGGGGGTGCAACCGCTCTCTCTCCTGTCCAACGAGCCGGGGCTGGCCGCCGATCTGATCGGGATCCTGACCCTGGCGCCGCGACTGGCGTCCGACCTGGCCCGCCGACCGGCCCTGCTCGATGCCATGCTGGACGAGCGCTTTTCCGTGCCGCTCGACCAGGACGTACCCGACAGTTTCCGCGCCGTGCTGAGTGAAGCGCTGTCACGCGCTGACGGTTATGAAGCAGCGCTCAACACCGCCCGCCGCCGCGCCCGCGAGGAGCGCTTTCGCATTGGCACCCAGATCCTCAAGGGCACCACGACCGCCCATGCTGCCGGTATGGCGTTCTCGGCGATGGCTGATGCCTGTCTGGCCCTGATGGCCCGCGCGGCCCAGGACGAGACCGAGCGCCGTTTCGGCCCCATGCCGGGCGAGTGCGTGATCCTCGGGATGGGCAAGCTGGGTGGGCGCGAGCTTGCCGCCGACAGCGATCTCGACATCATGATCATCTATGATGGTGACGAGACAGCCTCGTCCTGGTTCGGCCGGTTCGCCACGCGCCTGATCAGCGCCCTGTCCGCCCCGACCGAGGAGGGCGATCTCTACACCGTCGACATGCAATTGCGCCCGTCCGGCAAGGCCGGGCCAGTCGCCGTCTCGCTGTCGCGCTTCGACAGCTATTACCCGCATGAAGCCTGGACCTGGGAGATGATGGCGCTGACCCGGGCCCGGATCATTGCCGGTGACGGATCGCTGGCCCAGGCCGTCGAAGCCTCGTTCGAGCGGGCCCTGCGGCGACCGCGCGAGGCGAAGGGTGTGCGTGAGGATGCCCTGTCCATGCGGCGGCGCCTTGCCGAGGCCAAGCCGCCCAAATCGGCTTGGGACCTCAAGGCGCGGCCGGGGGGGCTGCAGGATATCGAGTTCATCGCCCAGACCCTCCAGCTCATCCATGCCGGCAAGAAGGATGTGCTGCGCGCCTCGACAAGTGAGGCCCTGGCGGCGCTGGGGGCGGCGGGCGTGCTGCCTGAGAAAGAGGTCGCTCTACTGACCGATGCGCTGCAGCTGGAGCTGGGCGTGTTGCAGATGATCCGCTGTGCCCACGGCTCCGGCTTCGACCCCGACCAGGCCAGCACCGGTTTCGCGACAAGGCTGGCCGAGCTGGGTGGCTGCAGGGAAATCGGCGCGCTGGAAGCCATGCTCGAGACACAGATGAGCGCCGTCCATGACGTCTTTCAGCGCCGCGTCGGAAAAATGTGAGGCCGCCGCGACGGATGTCCGGGTCTGAACCGTTCTACTTCCTGCGAGGCTCTGAACGACAAGACCGACAAGGACAATGTCATGAAAACTTCCAAGCTGATTGTATTGATGGGGGCGACCTGCCTCCTGCTCGCGGGAGCCGCAGCCCAGGCCCAGGGACCCGGCGGTCACCACCGCGGTGGCGATCGCCATGGTGGTCCCGGTGCCGGTGGACCCGAGCGCGCCATGATGATGTTGCGCGCCGCTGACGCGAATGGCGACAACACCATCACCCGTGCCGAAGTCGATGGTCTGCAGGCTGAAATGTTCGCCTGGATGGACCGCAATTCCGATGGCTATCTCGACGAGGCGGACCAGTCTCCGGTGCGTCAGCGCCTGCGCGCTCGGATGCAGGATGACGCGGCTGCCGCGGGCGATGAGGGTGAAGGTCGTCGCTGGGGTCGTCGTGGCCGCGGTCGCGGCGGTGAAGGCCCCGAGGGTGGTCCCGAGGGCGGCATGCCCGGTCGTCATTTCGACGCCGATGAGGATGGCCGGATTTCCCGCGCCGAATTCCTCGGTGGCGAGAACCGCCTCTTCGCCATGCTCGATGCCGACGAGGACGGTGAGATCACGCCGGCCGAGCTGGACGCCGCGGCTGAACGGCGACAGGATCGTCGCCATTGGTGGCGGAACTAGGCGTTTCGCCGATGTTCGACGGGCACGGCATGAAGACAGATGAACCGGCTGATGCCGGACCCTTGTCGGGTCGTGTCCGCGAACGGCCGCCAGCGCTGGCAGCAAGACCCGCAACGCCGCGCCCCGTGACCCCGGCACCTGCCGAGGTCCGGGCTGCGGAGGATCGCCTGATGGCGCGCATTGGCGCCGGTGATCGCGATGCGGCGCGCGAGCTGATGGCTGCCAACATGTCCCGCATCCTTGGTCTCGCCCGGCGCACGCTCGGCGATGCGATGGAAGCCGAGGACGTGGCCCAGGAAACCTTCCTGCGCGTCTGGAAGGCTGCCGGCCGCTGGCAGTCGGGACAGGCGCGGGTCTCGAGCTGGGTTTGCAAGATCGCGCTCAATCTTTGCTATGACCGCCTGCGCAAGCGGCGCGAGGTGCTGACCGATGCCATCCCCGAGCGGGCCGACAGCACGCCGGGCCAGGATGCGCAGATGGAAGAGGCCGAACGCGGCAACCGGGTCGCCGAGGCGGTGGCCCAGCTACCGGATCGCCAGCGCCACGCGCTGGAACTGGTCCACTTCCAGGACCTGACCAATATCGAGGCGGCCGAGATCATGTCGGTGAGCGTCGACGCCCTCGAATCCCTGCTGGCGCGTGGCCGGCGCAAACTCAAGGCCCTGCTTCTGGGCGAGGCTCCGGATCTCATTGCCGGCTATGCACGGGGCGGTGACGCCCGTTACGGTGACCAATCATGACTGATGAACGCTTCTTCCAGATACTCGAGGCTTATGGCGCCGACCCGGCCCGTTGGCCTGCGGACGAGCGCGCCGAGGCCGAAGCCTTTGCGCTGGGCCATCCCGACCTGATCGCCGATGCGGCGCAATCCGAGCGCGACCTCGACGCGCTGCTCGACCAGTTGATCGAGCCGGAGCGTGCCTCGCCGCTGCTGGAGCGACGCCTGCTTGCGCAATTGCCGGTGCCGGCGCTGCCGTCCTGGATGGCGCCTTCCGCCATCGCGGCCGCGCTCCTCGTCGGCGCTTTCATCGGATTTGCCAGTGGCGCCATGACGGTGCCCGGCGATACCGGCGACGCTATCTATGCCGACGCCTTTACCGGCTATGAGCAGGACTGGACCGACTGGTTGGGAGAGGACGCATGAGACCGGCGCTTCCCTGGATCATTGCCCTTGTGGGCTCTGTGCTGATCAATGGTGCCCTGGTGGGCTATCTCGTCCATCGGACGGCCGACGGTCCACGCTGGCATCTGCGTGACGGCTCTGACCCCGCGATGATGCGCCACGGCAACCGAGGCGGCCCGGGCAGCCCTGATGGGCCGGGCGGTCGTCCCGGCTTCGACCTGCGCAGCTTCGTCGACGCCCTGCCGGCGGAGGCCCGCGATGAGGCGCGCCGACGTCTGCGCGAGACCTTCGCGGATGTACGGGAACGCGGTCGCGAGAGCATCGAGGCGCGCCGCGAACTGGACACGCTTCTGGTGGCCGAGGATTTCGATGCCGAGGCGGTCGCTGCCGCCATGGAGCGCATGCGTACAAGCCAGCGCGCGGTCGAGGCCCGGATAGAGGCCGTGGTGCTGGATGTTGTTGCCGATCTTGATGCCGAGACCCGGGCCGCTGCCCTGCAGGCCGGCCGTGAGCGGATCGGCAGAGAACGATTTAGCCGTCGCGGACCGCCGCGCGAGGGTTTCGGACGCGAGCGTCGTCCCGGTGAGCCGCGTCCGGACGACGGTCGCGACAGCCCTCCGCCCGGACCTGATCGTTAAGCGGGATTATTCGCCGGACGCGAAGCGCGAGCTTGTGCGGGCGTCGACGAACTCATCGTCGGCCTCGAACCCGTCATCGCTCTCGAGACCGCCCGCCCGGGCAGCCGGGACGCCAAGCGGGGCATGGGTGTCCATCTCGGACAGATCCGGCTCATCGAGCCGCTGCGAGCCGCTCGATGCCGCGTGGGTGCCGGTGCCGGTGACCTTGCGGATGGCGTCCTGCGGAATCGGCTGATCCTGGCTGATCGGCAGCACAATGCTCACCGTCGTGCCTTCGCCGAGCGTCGAGTCGATCGACAAGGTGCCGCCGTGAAGCTCGATCAGGGATTTCGACAGCGCCAGGCCCAGGCCGGAGCCCTGGAAGCTCTTGGAGTGCTGGCTTTCGATCTGCTCGAAGGGGCGACCCAGACGCGGCAGGTCTTCCTTGGCGATCCCGATGCCGGTGTCAGAGACCTGGAAGGCGACGCCAAGGCCGGACAGGAAGCCCCGCACAGTGACCCGGCCGCCCTCGGGCGTGAACTTCACCGCGTTGGAGACCAGGTTGATCATGATCTGCTTGAAGGCGCGCGGATCGACCTCGATTTCCGGCAGATCTGAAACGTCGGCGCGCAGCTTCAGTCGCTTCTCCTCGGCCCGGCCGCGGACAATGCGGATGCTCTGCTCGACCAGCTCGCTGGCATCGGTCGGCTCGGGCTGGAGCTGCATCTTGCCGGCCTCGATCTTGGACATGTCGAGAATGTCGTTGATCAGCTCGAGCAGGTGTTTGCCGGAGGACAGGATGTCTTTCATGTAGCCGACATAGCGATCGTCCCCGAGCGGGCCGAACATTTCCTGCATCATGATTTCGGAGAAGCCGTTGATGGCGTTGAGCGGGGTGCGCAGCTCGTGGCTCATATTGGCGAGGAATTCCGACTTCGAGCGGTTGGCTTCCTCGGCCCGGATCTTCTCTTCCTCATATTTCTTGGCCAGGTCGGCGATGCGAGCCTGGGAGCGTTTGACGTCATCGACCGTCTTGCGCAGCTGCGCCTCGTTCTCGGTCAGGGCCGCCTCGTGATGCTTGAGGTCGGTGATGTCGGCGCCAACCGAGACCAGACCGCCATCGGCGGTCGGGCGGTCGGAGTAGTGCAGCCAGCGACCGTTCGACAGCTCGATCTCGTAGGCGACCTTGCTGTCGGTGCCACCATGAACCGTCTTGATGGCGCGCGCGGCGGCCTGTTCCACGGCCTCATAGCTCATGCCCGGCTTGAGCATGCCGTCGGCGAAATCGAACAGGTCGCGGAATTTGCGGTTCCACAGGACCAGGCGTTGGCGGCTGTCCCATAGCACGAAGCTTTCGGACATGGATTCGAGGGCCGCCCGCAGCCGGCTTTCGGCTGCCGCGACGCGCGCCTGGGCGCCCTTGCGCTCGGTGACATCAATGGCCACGCCGACAATGCGGGTGTGGCTGGCTTCGCCGCCGGGCAGGATGCGGCCGCGCATTTGCAGCCAGACCGGTGAGCGGGCCGCGAGCACTTCATGGTCAACTTCGGCACCCGCCGGCGCACCGCGCATTGCGGCCCGCAAGCGTTCACGGTCGGGCTTGGAGAACAGCTGCAGGAATTGCTGCCCCGTGCATTCAATGGCGGCCTCGAGACCGAGAATGCGGGCAAGGCTGTCGGTCACGAAGACCGTGTCGGCTTCCGGGTTCCAGTCCCAGACACCACAGCGCGCGCCTTCAATGGCGACGCGGAAGCGCTGTTCATTGTCTTCCAGCTGCTGGCGCGTCGAGCGCAGCCGACCCATCTGCATGAAGACAAGGGCGCACAGGCCCAGTGCGACAAAGATCGGGGCGATGAACATCAGCCCGTAAAACGAGATCGTGCGGTACCAGGCGCTCTGGTTGATGCGCATCGCGCCGAGTGCATAGACGCGTAGCTCGGTGCCGGCGATGGGGGCCACCGCGAAAGTGACGCGCTCCTCGCCGAAGCGGGCGTCAGAGGTTGCCCCGCCACCGCCGGCAGCCAAGTTGTCAATATAGCCGGGGCGAAGGCCGAAGCGCTCGGCCAGCTGCGTGCCGGCACGGACGCTGGGCATGCGGGGGCGGATTGCCAGCATGCCGCCGCTGGCATCGGCGAGCGCTACCACACGATCATCGCCCCAATCGGGCAGGGCTGTCTCTGTACTCAGGCGGGCGACGAACGCGCCGACGGTTCCGTCCGCAAGCGGGGTCGGTACAGCCAGAACGAGATAGGCCTGATTGTCGCTGACCGTGGCCGTGAGGCCGGACGGGGCATCGAGGGCGGCGCCGGCGATCTCGCGCAGGCCGTCGACTGCCGTCCCGTCAGTGATCACCTGGCCACCGGGAAGGAGGAGCGCAACGTCCGCGACCAGCTCGGATTCGCTGATGGCCGCCAGCCGGGCCCGGGCAAGGCCCTCGACCGCCTGCGGGCTGGCATCGCGCAGGTCTGCCGACGCGAAGGCGAGGGCGAAGCGGGCTTCGGCGATGCGGGCGGTGACCCGCTCGGCCAGATAGCCGGCCGCATTGGCCTGAGAGCGCTCGGCCTCGGTAATCAGGATTTCCCGTTCCTGCTCGATCTTGACCAGTAGGATTCCGCCATAGGCGAGGGTGAACAGCACCATCGCCATGATGATCCACAAGGCACCGCTGCCACGCTTGTTGGTCTTGCTGTCAGATGGCGGATTGCGGTCGCGGTTCTTCGGTCCCCGGGACGGGGTTTTGGCAACCCTGTCGCGTGTCCCCCGGTCACTGGCCGGGCGGTGATCGAACCGCATCTGATTCATGGCTTCAAACTAAGGTGCATTGCGGGCCCGTGTCGACCTGCCAAGGCGGGGTTTCCGGCCGGGTCGATGCCTATTCGTCGCCGGCATCGGGGCCTGCCTCCGCGCCGGCAGCGTCGGGGTCGACCTTCTGGCGCGATTTCCGCCGCTCCGGGCCCTCGTAGGTCGCGCCCTCCTGGCTGGCACGACGGCGGTCGGGGCCGAAATAGGACTTGTTGCGGATGAAGGGGCGCGGTTCGTTGATGACAGAGGCGATCTTGGAGAACATTTCCTTCGCGGTGACCGGCTTGGCGCAGAATTCGGTAATCCCGGCATCGCGCGCGGCCATCACCCGGGATCGCTCGGAATAGGCACTGAGCATGATGATCGGGACCAGCGGGTTCGGGCTGTCATCGGCCGTGCGCACGAGGCGGACAAAGTCGAGCCCGTCGAGGATCTCCATCTGGTAGTCGGTGATGATGATGTCGACCGCGTCCGACCGCACCATGTCGAAGGCGTCGGCCGGGTCTTTCGATTCGAAGATCTGCTTGATGCCGAACCCGTGCAGGATCGTCCGCAGGATTGTCAGCATGTAGCCGTTATCATCGACGATCAAAACGCGTACACGGCTGAAATCAACGGCCATGACCTGCCTACCTTATCGAGTCTCGCGGCAGTCCATCAGGCGGCGCGCGTGGTTGTCTTCCGGGTGTCCTTGAGGGAGCTTAGCGGCACAGGCTTACCGAAATAGTAACCCTGACCATAGGTCACACCAAAACTCTTCAGCGCCTTCGCCTGGCTCTCGGTCTCGATCATTTCGGCGACCGTCTGGGCACCCATGCTGCGGCAGATATTGATCATGCCCTTGAGCAGGGTGGCATCTCGCCGGGAGGCCTCGAAGCGCTTGATATAC
Source organism: Maricaulis maris (assembly GCF_036322705.1). Taxonomy (NCBI): domain Bacteria; kingdom Pseudomonadati; phylum Pseudomonadota; class Alphaproteobacteria; order Maricaulales; family Maricaulaceae; genus Maricaulis; species Maricaulis maris. The sequence continues at coordinate 1,808,934 of NZ_AP027270.1, read as the reverse complement.
AAGCCGTCAATCTTGACCACATCGGCCGGGAAATCGCGCAGGTAGTGAAAGCCGGCCGAGCCGGAGCCGAAATCGTCGAGGCAGACCTCGTGGCCGCGCTCGCGGATCTTCTGGATCACGGCATTGGCGGCCTTGATGTTCGAGATAATCGCGGTTTCCGTCAGCTCGAAACTCAGTCGCGACCGGTCGATCTTGAGGTCGGCCAGCAAGGCGAGGAAGCGCTTGCTCCACGCCATGTTGGTCAGGGACTTGCCGGACAGGTTCACGGCGAGGGCCGGACGGTCGAAATCATCGCGCAGGAAAGCGGCGGCGATTTCCGTCATGGCGTAGTCGATCTCGTAGATCAGGCCGGTGCTTTCGGCAAAGCCGACGCTGTCCTGGACCGGCTTGCCGCCCGGCAGGCGCAGCAGTAATTCGTAGTGGTGGATTTCACCGCTCTCCAGGTTGACGACGGGCTGTGCATGAGGCTCGATGACCCGGCCGGCGATGGTGGTGCGTAGTTCGTTGATGCGGCGCTGGTTCTCGCGCATCATGCCCTCGGCCACTTCCTGCAGGCTGACAATGTCGAGCACGCGGTCGCTCTGGGCGGCCTCGTTCATGGCGTGGAGGAAAGCCTGCACGGCGATGCTCGGTTCGATGTTGGGCGCGTCACACACCGAGTCGATCACGACTTCGGCTGTCTCCAGACCGGCGTCGGCCAGGCTGCCCTCGACCTCGATCCGGAGGATTTCCAGATCGATATTCCGCGCATGGATGAGCGCGGTGCGTTCATCATCGACCTGGCGGGCGACACCATCATCACCGACGGCGAGCGCGCAGGAGGCGGCAATGGACTGGTAGACCGCCGCGGCACGTGTCTCGCCGATCAGCCGGTCGAGCGGATCGCCGGCATCAATGCGCAGAACCGACATTGCCATGTCGACACCGGTAGAGCGGGCCTGTTCGATCGCACGCTCGGCGCTGCGCTCGAAGACCTGCGGATCCAGATCCTCGGGGGCATGAATGGACTCGTAGGAGAGGCTCCAGCGGATGCGGTCATCATCGCCCAGCATCCAGCCGCTCAGGCGACACTCGCGTCCGCCGATGGCAACGCGCGCCGGACCGAGACGACGCCCCGGCTTCATCCGGTGCATGATGGCCTGGAAGACCGGACGGGAGGTCCGGTCAAAGCGCTTTGATAAATCCTCGCCGGTTCCGTTCAGCAGCGGTTCGCCAAGCGCCGCGACTGCTCCGGCGGCGTAGGATACGCGCCCGTTGATGTCAGTCTCGACGAGGATGTCTGCCGCAGCAAAGGCGAAAGAGAGAAAGCGGTTTCGTTGCTCAACCAGCGACATGAGTGTTCCATTCTTGTGCGCAGATGAAACAGTTCTATTCGCCAATCGTTAGAAGGCGCTTAAAATTCGAGGTAAATCAGGCCGCGCGCGATTGTCCGCTACCGCCCCGCCGGGCCGGCTTGGTATTGATGTCCTTGAGGACGGTTTCGGCGCGTCGCGAGAGTTCCGAAAGGGCGGGCGGCAAGTCGCCATCCTCACCGGCCAGCGCCGCGAGCTGCTCGGCAATCTCGAGCAGGCGGGGGCTGTTCGCGAGCAGGCGTGCCTGGGCTTCGATCCGGTGCGGGTCACGGTCATATTCAGCGGCGGGCACGCGCCAGCCGCCCCAGTCCATAGCCTCGGTGACGACGACCGGGAATGTGCCGGGGAAGGGATGCCCGCCACATTCCTCGATCGTCTGCCACTTGTTCTTCGCACGCAGGACGCGCCAATGGCCGGCCTCGACGCTGTCGGCCTGTTCGGCGGAGAGTTCGTCGGTCGTGAAGTCGCGACCCAGACCGCAGTCATAGGTGACCCGGATCGGCTCTTCGACATCCTTCACCCAGTGCGGCTTGACCTGTTCGATCAGCGCCCAGGTGCCCACCGGGCCTACAAAGACCCGCTGGTGCTTGTGAAAGAGTGCCTTGGCCATGTCTCGATCTCCCTCGCCATGACCAGACAATCATGTCCGCGTTTAAACCGGGTGAACGGAACCGGTGGGATTTGAGGCAATGACCTGCGCCGTGCGTTGCCGGGAAGGGCCGCACAGGCTATGTCGCGCGTCATGAGCCTCGCTGCACCGATCGACAGACGCCTTTCCGTGGCGCCGATGATGGACTGGACCGACCGGCATTGCCGGGCGTTTCACCGTGTCCTGACACGTCGCACCCTGCTCTATACCGAGATGGCGGTCGACAAGGCGATCCTCAATGGCGACACGCCGCGCCTGATCGGCTTCGATGCGGCCGAGCATCCGGTGGCGATCCAGTTGGGAGGCTCCGAGCCGGGCGATCTCGCCCGGGCCGCGCGCATTGCCGAAGACTATGGCTATGCCGAGATCAATCTCAATGTCGGCTGCCCCTCCGACCGCGTCCAGTCAGGCCGGTTCGGCGCCTGTCTGATGCAGGAGCCCGAGCTGGTCGCCGATTGTGTCGCGGCGATGCAGGACGCGGTCGGCGTGCCGGTGACCGTCAAATGCCGGATCGGTGTTGACGACCAGGAGCCGGAAGAGGCGCTGTTTACCCTGGTCGATACGGTCGCGGCGCGGGGCATTGCCAGCTTCGCCGTCCATGCCCGCAAGGCCTGGCTGAAAGGTTTGAGCCCAAAGGAAAACCGCTCCATCCCGCCGCTGGACTATGACCTCGTGCGCCGCCTCAAGGCCGAGCGCCCGGCGCTCGAGATCATCCTCAATGGCGGTCTGGAAGACCTTGAGCACGCGATCGCCGAGACGGCGACGCTGGATGGCGCGATGATCGGTCGCGCGGCCTATCACACGCCGTGGATTCTCGCCCGTGCCGACAGTGCGGTCTTTGGCGAGAGCGACCCGGTCGCCACCCGCGCCGAAGCGCTGGCGGCCTTTCGCCCCTATATCGCCGCCCATCTCCGGTCGGGAGGGCGCTTGCACGATATCACCCGTCACATGCTCGGCCTGTTCGCCGGCGAGCCGGGCGCCCGGCAATGGCGCCGCATCCTGTCCGAGAAGGCGACGCGCAGCGGCGCCGGTCTCGATGTTCTCGATGAAGCTGAAGCGGCGATCCCGTCGCGGGAAGAGGCTGCCTGATGGCCGATATCTGGATCCTGGTCGCGGCCATGGCGGCGACCGGTGCCTTTGCCGGCCTGATCGCCGGCCTGTTCGGCATTGGTGGCGGCATCGTCATGGTGCCGGCAATGTTCTTCGCCTTTCAATTCCTCGGCTATGACGATCCGCGCATCATGCAGGTTGCGGTCGGCACCTCGCTGGCGGTGATCATTGCGACCTCGGCCCGTTCGCTCTCGGCCCACGCCAAGCGCGGCGCTGTCGACTTCGCCGTTCTGCGCGGCTGGGCGCCCTGGATCGTGCTTGGCACGCTGATCGGCTCGCGCATTGCCCACCTTCTGCCGGGCAATTTCCTGACTGGCCTGTTCGGCGTCACGGCGGTGATCCTGTCGGCGCAATTCTTCTTCGGTCGGCCCGACTGGCGGCTCGCCGACGAGATGCCATCCGGGCCTGTGCGCTGGGGGCTGGGCGGGACGATCGGCATTCTCTCGGCCCTGATGGGGATTGGCGGCGGCGTGTTCGGCGTCACCCTGATGACGCTGTGCGGCAAGACGATCCACAAGGCCGTCGCGACTGCGGCCGGCTTCGGCGTCGCCATCGGCCTGCCGGGCGCGGTCGGCTTCATCGCCAATGGCTGGGGCCAGGACGCCGTGCCCTATTCGCTTGGCTATGTGAACCTGCCGGGCTTTGCCCTGCTGGCCGGCAGCGCCTTCTTCGTCGCCCCGCTCGGTGCGAAGCTCGCCCACAGCCTGCCGGAAAAGACGCTCAAGCGCTGCTTTGCGGTCGGTCTGGTGATTGTCGGCGTGATGCTGGTGCGTGAGGCCTGGCTGGCGGCGGGCTGAGCTAGGGACGCAGCACCAGCTGGTCACGGCGGATCTCGATGGCCTCGAAACGCTCCAGCACCGTCATGCCCAGCAGCGACTGATCGCCCGACTGCATGACCAGGGCCGGGACGTCCTGGAAGGTGCGGCCGGGCAGGGCCAGGGTGCGGATGGTGACCGGCGCCGCCATCGCCCGTCCCGAGGCGGTCGAGACCTGGATCACGAAATCGAGCTGGTCGGTGCGGATACCGATATTGCGGGCGTCGGCGGGGGCCAGCGCAACGCCGGTGGCGCCGGTGTCGATCAGGAAATTGACGGCCGAGCCATTGATCTCGCTATCGATATAGAAGTGACCGTTGAATTGCCGCTCGAGCACAATGGCGCCATCGGTGAGCTGAACGGCGCTGCGGGGCGAGCGCTGCAGCGCGCTCTCGCTCGGGGCGGCGCCCCAGATGCGCTGATATTGCCAGTCCGCATAATCCCGGTTGAGAATGGTCACGCCGCCGACCGAGGCCGAGATGGTGACCCAGGCGATCAGGCTGCGGTGTCGCGCGCCGTCCGGGGCAATGGCCGAGCCGGTCAGGGCCAGCGCCAGCAGGGCCAGCACAACTACCATGAAGGCGGTTCTCGGTCCGGGCGGCAGATCGACCCAGAGTGCCCATGTGGCCAGTCGCAGGCCCATCAGGGCAATGGCCAGCACGAGGGCGGGCAGGGCCATGCGCATGATGAGGGCTCTCATCGGGTTGCGCCTCGCCCGGCCTGGTAGGCCGCTTCGCGGGCCGGCAGGGCGTCCATGACCGCCGTGCGCTCGGCATCGCTGTAACGGGTCCAGCGGCCCAGCTCTTCCAGCGTACGGAAGCAGCCGACGCATAATTGTGCTTTCGGATCAACGAAGCAGACTTTCACACACGGTGTGTCGATCGGGGGTTTGGAGGTCGCAAGCGTCATGCGCCGCAGCATTTCGCGGCCCGCCCGTTGAGGCAAGTGCTTGCAGCGGCGGGGGCGGGCAGAATATGGTCCCGCTTTCACCGGGTGGGGCGTTTCATGGATGATCTTCTGCTGCAGGGGCGCAGCTTTGTCGGCCTCTTCCTGCTGGCTGGCCTCGCCTGGTTGCTGGGTCCGCGCAAGCGCCTGCCGGTCATTCTCCTGCTCGGAGCGATTGGCCTGCAGCTGGTGATCGCGACCCTGCTCTATACGGTCGCCCCGTTCCGCGCCTTCCTGCAATCGCTGACCGGTGTTGTCGCCGTGCTGCAGGCGGTGACCAATGAGGGCGCGCAATTCGTCTTCGGCTATCTCGCCGGCGGTGCCATGCCGTTCGAGATCAATCCCGAAACGGCGGGCGGCACCTTCCTCTTCGCTTTCCAGGCCCTGCCGATGGTCATTGTCCTGTCGGCCCTGTCTGCGCTGTTGTGGCGCTGGCGGATCCTGGAGGTTCTGGTGCGCGGTTTCGCTTTCGCCTTCCAGCGTCTGCTCAACCTGTCCGGCTCGGCGAGCCTTGGCGCGGCGGCGAATATCTTTCTCGGCATGACCGAGAGCCCGGTCCTTATCCGGCCGCGCCTGCCCGACATGAGCCGTTCCGACCTCTTTTTGATCATGACCGTCGGCTTTTCCACCGTCGCCGGCTCGGTGATGGCGCTCTATGTCTCCCAGCTTTCCGGCATCATTGACGGTGCGGCGGGCCATATCTTCACCGCCTCGCTGATCTCGGTCCCTGCCGCGGTCCTGCTATCGCGTCTGATGATGCCGGCCGAGCCGATGACGCCCGAGGCCGAGGCCAAGGAAAAAGTCCCGACCCAGATCTATCATTCCTCGATGGACGCGCTGACCACCGGCGTGTCGGACGGGATGCGGCTTTATTTCAACATCATCTTCATGCTGCTGGTCTTCACCGCCCTGGTCGCCCTCTTGAACGTCATGCTGGGTCTCTTCCCGGACGTGTTCGGCGGCGCCCTGTCGGTCGACCGCATCCTCGGCTGGCTGTTTGCGCCCATCGTCTGGCTGGCCGGCGTGCCGTGGGCCGAGGCGACCCAGGCCGGCTCGCTGATGGGCCTCAAGACGGCGCTCAACGAGGTCTATGCCTATGACCGCCTGGCCCAGATCGGCGATGAGCTGTCCCCGCGCACCAGCCTGATCATGACCTATGCCCTGTGCGGCTTTGCCAACTTCTCCTCGGTCGGCATCCTGACCGGCGGCCTCGTCGCGATTGCGCCGTCGCGCCGCGAGGACATCCTCCAGCTGGCGCCAAAGGCGCTGATCTCCGGCACGCTGGCCACGCTGATGACAGGCGCCGCGATCGGTGTGCTGCCGCAGGGCCTGTTCGGGTAGGGACAAATGCGGACTGTGCGATGCGCGTCCCGGATTACCGGCCATTGCTGACTGTTTTCCTGAGCCGAGCCTCCGGCTCTTGTGTTGTGTCATCCTGTATGTCAATTCTTTCGCAGGCGCCTGCCGAAAGGGGGCGGCGCCCATGGGTGAAGACGCGGGAGATTGTCGCATGGCCATTCTGATCCGGACGCCGGGCGCGCGCCCTTGTCCGACACGGTCCTGCTGTCGATGACGACGACCCCGGACCCGCAGACCCGTCATCATGAGGTGATCGTGGTTGGTGCCGGCTTCGCCGGGATCGGTGCGGCAATCAAGCTGCGGCAGGCGGGCCTCGATTTTCTGGTGCTCGAGAAGAGCGCCGAGATCGGTGGCGTCTGGCGCGACAACAGCTATCCAGGCTGCGCCTGCGACGTGCCATCGGCCTTCTACAGCTATTCCTTCGCCCCCAACCCGCGCTGGAGCCGCTTCTTTGCCCGGCAGGGGGAAATCCGGGACTATACCCATGCCGTCGCCGACCGTTTCGGGGTCATGCCGTCGGTGCGCGTGAACCATGAGCTGCTGGCCGCCCGTTGGGACAGCGACCAACAGGTCTGGCGCCTGCAAACAAGCGCCGGCGACTATAGCGCGCGCTTCGTGATCATGGCCTGCGGCCCGATGCACAAGCCCGTCACGCCCCGGATCAAGGGGATTGCGAGCTTTCCCGGCGCCAGCTTTCATTCGGCGCGATGGGATCATGGCTGCGACCTGGCCGGCAAACGGGTCGCGGTGATCGGCAGCGGCGCGTCGGCGATCCAGTTTGTGCCGGCCATCCAGCCTGACGTCGCTCACCTGACCCTGTTCCAGCGCACCCCGCCCTGGGTTCTGCCCAAGATGGATGCGCCGGTCAGCGAGCGCTGGCAGCGCCGCTTCGAGCGTTTTCCCGTCCTGCAGCATGCCTTGCGGCAGATGCTCTATCTGGCCTTCGAAAAGCTCAACAACAGCCTGACCCGCCCGCGCTCTCGCGGTAAACTGCAGGCGCGGGCGCTGAGGAATATCCATCGCACGGTGAAGGACGAGCGCCTGCGTGCGGTGCTGACACCGGACTATGCAATCGGCTGCAAGCGCATCCTCCAATCCAATGACTGGTATCGCGCCCTGGTCAAAGAGAATGTCGATGTGGTCGGCGGTGTAGCCGAGGTCCGGGGCAAGACGATCATCGCCAGCGACGGGTCCAGCTGCGAGGCCGACATCATCATCTATGCCACCGGTTTCGAGGTCGCCAATCCGCCGGTGGCCGAAATCATCACCGGCGTGAGCGGCGAGACACTGGCGACGCGCTGGCAGGGCAGTCCACAAGCCTATCTGGGCACTATGGTGGAGGACTGTCCCAATCTTTTCATGATGTTCGGGCCCAATCTTTACACCTTCTCCTCGGCCTTCGTGATGATCGAGGCGCAGCTGAAATACATCATGAGCGCACTCCGCACGTTGACCTCCAGACGCATCCGCACCGTCGCCGTCGACCCGCAGTCGGCGCGCGCTTTCAATGACGACGTCCAGGCAGCGCTGCAGACCAGCGTCTGGAATGCCGGTGGCTGTCAGAGCTATTTCATCGACAAGAACGGTCGCAACAGCACCAACTGGCCGTGGACGACGGGCGCGATGCGCCGCCGGCTCAAGCGTTTCCGGCTGAAGGATTATGTGGTGGATAGCAGCCGCTAATCCCCGCGCGCCGGCCACAGCCGGCTGCGGAGCCAGCCAATGGTGGAATTGCCGGCCAGCGACTGCCGGTAGGCCGTGTCCATGAAGCGGTCGAGACCGGCGGCGTCCGCGAACAGGTCGGAGCGGGTCTTCATCGGGGCGTCCGGGTCGATCCGCTTGATGACACGTGCCGGATTGCCGGCGACGATGGTCCAGGGTTCGACATCCCGGGTGACCACAGACCGCGCGCCGACCACGGAATGGTCGCCAATGGTCACGCCCTTGCCGATAAAGGCGCCGTCGCCGATCCAGACATTCTTGCCCAGCCTGACCGGTTTGAACGCCGGCTGCGGGTCGACGCGGTCATGGATGGAGTGCCAGTCGCAATCGGTGATCGTGACCTTGTTGGCGATCAGGCAGGCATCGCCGATCTCGATCTCGCCGGCCGCGAGGATGCGCGTGCCGGGTGCCAGGAAGACATGATCGCCCAGGCTGACCCGACCGGCCTGGGTCTGCGGTGCCCAGACCGTGAGGCGCACCGGGTCATGCTTGTTGGCGATGATGTGGAGATATTCGCCGGCGCTGATATTGGGTCCGAAAACCTCGACCGCCCAGGGCTGCACGATCTTGGGATCGCGGCCGATCTCAGCAAAGTGCGGCCACAGGAAATGTCGCGCCCAGCGGTTCTCGAAACTTTCCCAGGCCTGGTGCATCCAATAGGGGCGGTGGTCGCGGCGCATGGGTGTATCCGTCTGGCTGGTGGCGGGCGGCTGAGTAGATAGCTTGCCGCAAGGCGTTGCGGCGGCAAAGCTTTCGTCTGACATGAGACTATAAGGGAGGGGCCCTGTCTCGCCTGCGGTGCAGGCGAAGGGCCGGACAGGTGGATGGGTTTGCACGTCTCCATGGATGCCGCGGCGGTGGCCGCCTATCTCGACGAGGTCTTCCCGCAGTGGAATCAGGGCGGGATCAGATTTGTGATCGAGCGGATTGAACCGGGGCGGGCGATTGTCAGCGCCGAGGCCCGCGCAGAGCATTTGCGTCCGGGCGGGACGGTGTCCGGTCCGACCTTGTTCACGCTGGCCGACTTTGCCGCCTATGCGGTCATACTCGGCCATGTCGGCAAGCAGGCGCTGGCGGTGACGACCAATCTCAATATCAACTTCCTGCGCAAGGCGCCGCCCGGGCCGGTGACCGGCCATTGCCGTCTGCTGAAACTCGGGTCGCGACTGGCGGTCACTGATTGTGATATCCTTGCCGGCGGCGCTGAAGACTTGATTGCCCAGGCCAGCGCGACCTATTCCCTGCCGCCCAAGACCAGCTGAGATCGAAACCTCATGACCGACACGCCTGATACCGAACGCTCCGGTCCGGATCCCATCGAAGAGGCCATCCTGCGATTGGTCGCCGCCGCGCCGGAAGGCCGTTCGATCGCGCCGGCCGACGTCGCCAAGGATATCGAGCCGGAGCGCTTCAATCGCAAGTTCGGCCATGTCCGCCAGGCCGCCATCCGGCTTGCCAAGGACGGCAAGGTGACGATCCTGCGCAAGGGCAAACCGGTCGAGGATCCGGAGACTTTCAAGGGCGTCTGGCGGATTGGCCGCGCCTGATCTGGACCCGCTTCTCGCCGAGATCCGCGGCTGCCGGGTCTGCGCCGATGCGCTGCCACACGAGCCGCGACCGGTGATCCAGGCCCATCGGGATGCGCGTGTCCTGCTGGTTGGTCAGGCTCCGGGGACAAGGGTCCATGCCTCCGGCAAGCCGTTTACCGATCCGTCCGGTGACCGTCTGCGCGACTGGCTACAGGTCAGTGAGGCGGACTTCTACGACCCGACCAAGCTGGCCATCGCGCCGATGGGCTTTTGTTTTCCCGGTCTCGACGCCAAGGGCGGCGATCTGCCGCCGCGCCGCGAGTGTGCGCCGCTATGGCAGGCGCGGGTGCGGGCCGGGCTTCCGAATCTGCGCCTGACCCTGCTGGTTGGCCAGTACGCCCAGCGCTTCTGGCTGGGTTCGCAGGCGCACAAAACCCTCACCGAAACCGTGCGTCACGCAGCCGACTATGCGCCCGATTTTCTGCCGCTCCCCCACCCGTCATGGCGGAATAGTGCCTGGTTGCGCAAAAACCCGTGGTTCGGAGAAATAATTCTCCCGATGCTGCGATGCCGCATGAAAGAAATGTTATCGTAACCAGATTTCGCGGTGTTTCTGACCGCTTGTGTCTTGCCGTCTGAAAGGGTATTCCGGCGCCCGAAATCGCGGCCCCGACAGCGGCGGCCGCTCTAGCGGAACAAAAGGGTTTTGCCGGTATGAGTGTTCTCGAGCATCCGTCCTTCGACAATCACGAGAAAGTTCTGTTCGCGACCGACGAAGTCACCGGGCTGAAAGCCGTCATCGGTGTCCACTCGACGGTCAGCGGTCCTGCCTGCGGCGGTTGCCGCATGTGGTCCTATCCGAGCTCGGATGCCGCCCTGCAGGATGTGCTGCGCCTGTCCCAGGGCATGAGCTACAAGAACATCATGGCCGACCTGCCGATCGGTGGCGGCAAGTCCGTGATCATGAAGCCGTCGGGCTCCTTTGATCGCCGCGCCCTGTTTGAAGCCTTTGGCCGCGCCGTGGACAGCCTCAATGGCCAGTACATCACGGCCGAGGATGTCGGTGTCAGCCCGGACGACATGATGGCCGCCCGCGCCTCGACGGCCCACGTGGTCGGTCTGCCGGAAGGCAAGGCAGCCTCGGGCGACCCGTCGCCGGTGACCGCCGAAGGCGTGTTCCGCGGCATGAAGGTTTGCATTGAGCGCGGTCTGGGCAAGACCGACCTGTCCGGCGTCAAGATCGCCATCCAGGGCGCGGCCGGCCATGTCGGCTCCTATCTCGCCGGTCACCTGGCCAAGGCTGGCGCCGAGCTCTTCATCACCGATATCAACCAGGACGGCCTGGAACGTCTCAAGGCCGAGCACGGTGCCACCATTGTTGGCCTCGACGAGATCTATGATCTCGATGTCGACGTGTTTGCGCCGTGTGCCCTCGGGGCCGTGATCAATCCGGACACGATTGATCGCATCAAGGCGAAGATCATCGCCGGTGCCGCCAACAACCAGCTCTCGACCCGTGAGATGGGCGCTGAAATCCTCAAGCGCGGCATGATCTATGCGCCGGATTATGTCCTCAATGCCGGCGGCATCATCAATGTGATGGGCGAGATCGCCGGCGACTTCAATCCAGAATGGGTCCAGGGCAAGCTGGTCGGCTTGGAGAACACGCTGGCCGAGATCCTCGACCAGTCCGATCGCGAAGGTCGCCCGTCCAACCTCATCGCCGACGAGATTGCCCGTCAGCGCATTGAGGAAAAGCGCGCCGCCAAGCTGGGCAAGGCTGCGTAAGTTACGCCGCCGGACGCTGACACTGAAACGCCCCTGCCGGATGGTGGGGGCGTTTTGCTGTTGAGGCTCAAGTCCGGTCGGGACGTTCGCGGGGCGCACCCGCTACTCATCGCTTGACCCCGGTCGGCTGATGCGGCCTGCTGGCGCGCGGGTAGCGGACTGGCGTTTGCGCCTCGCTTCGCCTTGCCTCAGCCTTGCCCTGACACCAAAGGATCGATCACGTGGAAGCCCTGACCGCTCTCCTCTCCGACCTGCCCCTGTGGGGCCGACTGCTGGCCTTTGCCGGGATGGCGTTCGCGGCCCATGGCCTGGTGCTGGCGATCCGCGTGATGGCCAACCTGGTGATCGCGGTGCGGTCCGAACGCAAGGACGCCAAGCTGCGTTCGGTGACCTCGATGGCCGCCAGTGTTCTGATCTTCACGGTCTACTTCCTGATTGTCGGCTTCATCCTGCACGAGCTGGGCGTGTCACTCACCGCCTATCTGGCCAGCGCCTCGGTGATCGGCCTCGCGATCGGTTTCGGCTCTCAGGGCGTGGTCCAGGACGTCGTCAACGGCGTCACCTTTATCTTTTCCGACCTTCTGGACATCGGGGATCTGGTCGAGATTTCCGGCCAGACCGGGATCGTCAAGACGATCTCCATGCGCTTCGTGGAGCTGGAGAACGCGCTGGGGGCCAGTGTCTTCATTCCCAATCGCACGATCACCAATGTGATCAATTATCCGCGCGGCTATATCCGCTGCATCGTCGATGTGACGCTGACCGGTGACCCGGCCGAGCGCGATGCCGCGGAAGAGACGGCGACCACGCTGATGCATGGATTCTACGAGCAGTTTCCCGGCATTTTCCTGTCGCGGCCGTCCAATGTCGGGCGGACGCGCCTGTCCTCCGGGCGCGAATTTGTCCGGATCAAGTTCCGGATCTGGCCCGGTCGCGCCCAGCCGATCGAGACGATTTATCGCGAGGAAGTCGTTGCCGCCTTTGTCGGCAAGGACCCCGATTACAAGTCGTGGATGGTTGCGGTCAGCTTTGAGGTCGAGGACCGTCCCGAAGCTGTGCGGCCGCGCCTGAATATCGTCTGGCCGGGCGGCAACTAACGACGGGTTGCGACAGCGGCACGGCTAGAACGCGGTCACGATGGCGCCGATGGCGACGGCTATGCTGGCGACCAGGCCGAGGGCGGGGGCCCAGATCGGGGCGCGAAAGGCGTCGTCGCGACTAGGCTCGCCACGCATCCGCAAGGCCAGCAGGGCCGCATTTACCAGCGCGAAGACGAGAAGGGTCACCGTCGAGGCGAGGATCGCCAACTGGCCGAGAACGCCGGACAGGGCCAGGGCCGCGACCAGCAAGGCCGCCACACCGGTTGCGATGAAGGGGGTGTTTCGTTTCGGGTGGATGGTCCCGAACGCGCGTGGCGCGAGCCCGCGTTTTGACAGGCCATATAGCAACCGCGCGGCCATGATGATCTGGACCAGCGCGCCATTGACCATGGCCAGAAGCGCGACATAGGCAATCGCCGCGCCGGACCGTCCCGTGGCCTGTTCGAACAGCGCTGCCAGCGGCCCGTCGGCCTGCGCCAGCATGTCTGGCGACATGGTGCGGACCGCGACCCAGGCGACCGCAAAGTAGAACAGTGCCGAGACGGTTAGCGTGACCAGAATGGCAAGCGGCAGGGTGTGACGCGGCCGTTTGACCTCCTCGGCCATGTTGGCGATGTCCTCGAAGCCGATAAAGGCAAAGAAGGCCATCACGCTGGCCGCGAACAGCCCGGTCCAGGGGATGGCGATGTCCGGGATGATCGGCGCCGGGGCGGCGATGGCTCCGGGGGCCGCCACAAAGATGATCACCAAAAGACCGAGCGCTTCGACGATGGTGATCGCCCCGGCGACCCAGATCGATTCCTTGATCCCCCAGATCGCGATCAGGCTCAGCACGGCGAGGGCGCCGACCATTGAAATCCAGCTCGGTATGTTCGCCAGCTCGCTGACATAGCCGGCAAAGCCATGCAAAACGACAGCGGCCGACGTCGCCCCGGACAGGATCACGCCATAACCGGCGGTCGCCGTCAGCGCGCGGGGGTCGAAGGCTCGACTGACATAGGCGGCTTCCCCGGCACTCTCCGGATAGCGCGATCCCAGTTCGGCATAGGACAGGGCTGTGAGCCCGGCGAGGGCGCCGGCGAACAGGAAGGCCAGCGGCGTGTACACGCCAGCCACGCCGGCCATCTCGCCGACGAGCGCATATATGCCGGCTCCGAGGGTGACACCCAGCCCGTACAAAACCAGTTCGATCGGGCCGATGACACGCTTGAGCTTAGCCATGCGGCGCAGCCTATACCAGTTTCACGCAGATGCGGGGTGCAAACTCGGGCGGGATCGCAATCTCTTCAAAACCCGGGGGCAGGCGCGTCGCATTCAGGCCGGGACAACCCGCACATAGGCCGGATCGAGAGCGACGCTGACCCGGTCTCCCTCGGCAATCGGCGAGGGCGAGGGCGTCTGGGCCGTCCATTCCCCGGCGTCGCTGTGGAAGCGGTGGGTCAGGTGGGGGCCAGCCGAGCGGCGGCGGGTCACGGTGAAGGGGCCATCCGTGTCGAGGCTGAGGCTCAGGGCACGTGGACGGATCAGCACGGAGACCGGCTGACCGTCGTCAAAGCCATTGCCGTCAACCGGCCCAAACGGCGTTTCGGCCTGACCATGGCTGACGCGGCTTTCGATTATCTCGACATCGCCCAGGAGTTTTGCCGCCGTGGCGCTGACCGGGCTCATCCAGACCTCGTCCGGCGAGCCGGTCTGGATGATCCGGCCATTGTCCATCAGGGCCAGATCGTCGGCGACGGCCATGGCTTCCTCGGCGTCATGGGTGACAATGAGGGCCGTGGTCCGGGCCGCCCGCAGGGTATCGACCGTGCGTTCGCGCAGCTCGCCGCGCAGGCGCCGGTCCAGGCCCGAGAAAGGCTCGTCCAGCAGCACCACGGTCGGCTGCGGCGCAAGGGCGCGGGCCAGGGCGACGCGTTGCTGTTCGCCGCCAGAGAGTTCGTGCGGATAGGCGCCGGCGCGCGGACCGAGCTCGGCCAGCTCGAGCTGGGCCAGGGCGCGCGCCTGTTTGTCCGGACCACTGAGACCGAAGGCGACATTGGCCAGCGCTGTCATGTGCGGGAAGAGGGCATAGTCCTGGAACACCATGCCGACGCGCCGGGCTTCCGGCGGCACATGGGTGCCAACGTCATTCCAGATCGTGTCGCCGAGCCGGATCGTGCCGGCTTCGAGGCGCTCGAGCCCGGCGATGGCACGCAGCAGGGTCGACTTGCCGCTGCCGGACGGGCCGAGCAGGGCGGTGATGCGGCCGGCATGCAGGTCGAGATCCGCGCCGGCGAGTGCGGCGTGGTCAGCGCGATAGCGGCGTTCCGCCCCGCGAATGCTCAACACTGTACGCGTGTCCGCCATGCGGCTCCCCGAAAAGGCGTTCTAGTGATCCTGCCGCGATAGGTAGCGGGCCACGAAGATCATGGGAAGCAGGGCGACCAGCGGAATCAGGAGGGAGGGCAGGGCCGCCTCGCCGAGACGCTCATCGGTCGCGAAATTATGCGCGATTATGGCCAGCGTGTCGTAGTTGAACGGGCGAAGGATCATGGTCGCCGGCAATTCCTTGAGCACTTCGACGAAGACCAGCAGGCCTGCCGAGGTCACGCCGGCGGCAATCAGTGGCCAGTGAATGCGCCAGACCCGCCGGCCGCGACGGGCACCCAGCGTGCGCGCGGCGCCGTCGAGCGAGGGGGTGACCCGTGCCAGCGCTGTTTCGGCGGGGCTGATTGCAGCCGCAGCAAAACGCGACAGGTAGGCAAAGACCAGCGCCGCACCGGTACCGGTGAGCAGGATGGGGAAGACATCGCCGGTGAGCTGCCGCCAGGCCGGATCGATCAGCGCCTGCGTCCCTGACAGAAGGGCGATGACCCCTACCGCGGCGACAGCGCCCGGCACGGCATAGCCCAGCCCGGCAGCCCGTGCGGCGAGGGTGGCGATCGCGGTCCGGCTGCGCAGGGCGTAAGCGGTGGCAAGGCCGAGCCCGGCAGCGATCAGCGCAGTGCTGCCGGCCAGGGTCAGGCTGTGCAGGCTGGCAGCGGCGAGGCCCGAGGCGGTCTCGGTCCGCAGGGCCAGCCAGGCGAGGCGTCCAAGCGGGATGACCATGCCGAGCACCAGCGGAATAAGGCAGGCGGCGAGAGCGGCGAGCGCGACGGCACCGTGGAGCGGGTGGCGGGGCGCGGGTTTGTGACGTCCGGCAGCATTGACGCTGCGGGCGCGGCTGCGCTGAGCGCGCTCCAGGCCGAAAATGAAGATCGCGATCAGCACGAGAACGAGGGACAGGCGGGCCGCATCGACGAGCGAGCCGGCCCCGCTCCAGGCGCGGATCAGTCCGATTGACAGGGTCGGTGCGCCAAGATGCGAGACGGTGCCGTAGTCGGCGAGGCTTTCCATCACGACCAGGGCCAGACCGGCCGCGATCGCCGGGCGAGCCATTGGCAGGGAGGTGCGCCAGAAAGCGGTGAAGGGCCCGGCACCGAGCGTCCTCGCGGCGTTGTAGGCGTCTGCCGACTGGCCGGCAAAGGTGTCGCGGGCGAGCAGGTAGACATAGGGGTAAAGGACCAGGGCGAACATCAGCCCGGAGCCCCAGCTGCCGCGGATGGTCGGAAACAGCCCGCCGGTCATCGCGTGCAGGGGGCCGCCGGCATGGCTGAGATCGAGCCAGGCGTAGGCGGCGACATAGGCGGGGACCGCCAGCGGCAGGATCAGGACCCAGGCCAGGGTCTTGCGGCCGAAGAACGCGGTGCGCGCAATCAGCCAGCCCAGGCCGGTGCCGATCACGCCGGCGCCGGTTGCCGCGATCAGGGCCACGACGGCGGAGGTGGTCAGGTAGGTGGCGAGGCGGGTCCCGGCGAGATGGCGCAGATAGTCACCGGTCTCGCCGGTCAGGGCGATCCAGGCGACGGCAATCACCGGGGCCGCGCAAATGGCGGCGGCCAGTATGGCCAGGCCGAGCGCACGGCCCGGCAGCTGGCGATAGAGGGAGCGCGCCGCCGCCTGCATGCCTATTGCCAGCCGACCCGGTCGAAGATGCGCTGGGCGGTCTCGTTATGGTCGCCGAGCTCGGAGACATTCCGGCTGTCCTCGACGAAAGGCAGCATGGCGTCGAGCGTC
Organism: Maricaulis maris; assembly: GCF_036322705.1. Classification (NCBI taxonomy): domain Bacteria; kingdom Pseudomonadati; phylum Pseudomonadota; class Alphaproteobacteria; order Maricaulales; family Maricaulaceae; genus Maricaulis; species Maricaulis maris. The sequence goes on along the minus strand of NZ_AP027270.1, from coordinate 1,792,470 downwards.
GGAT